>VBOJ01000304.1 GCA_005877775.1 Nitrospirota bacterium
GGTCTGGCCACAGCCGGCAATTTCGCCTGCATCCTCGCCGATGGATATATGCCCTTTACTCTCCACGGCACCAGTCAGGGTCAATGCCGCTGAGTCCTTGAGCAGTGAGACGAGCCTGCCGCCCATGCGACCTGCCGCGCCGGCCACAATCACTTTAATCATGAGCGAACCTCGTTAGGCCTTAGGGGTGAGGCGTAAGGGGCAACGGAG
>VBOJ01000306.1 GCA_005877775.1 Nitrospirota bacterium
CAGTTCTCGCACATTCTCGGATTTCCGACCCAAGGGCCCAGACACCATCTCAGCCTCGATGATCCCGGCAAGGGTCTCAAAGCGCATGCGTCGCGGGGCAATCCGCTTCAGATACGCAAACCGAGCCGCGCAGCGGGCACCGTTGCCGCTGAACTCCGCTTGGCTGCCATCCGCGTTGAAAAGCCGCCACCGGAAATCGGCCCGCCGTGAGCGTTCAATCAGGATCAGCCCGTCGCCGCCAACCGACAGCCGGTGCGTACAGACCTTGGCAGCCAGAGAGGCAGCGAGTCTCGGATCCACAACCAGTTCGCGGTTATCAATCAGGATGAAATCGTTCCCGCTGCCGGACAGTTTCATGAACGGGATGGGTTTCGCTTCACGTTTCATTAGTTGAGGAACTCCGGAATGACCTCGCCGCGCACCAAGTCCGCATATTCTTCCCGAGCCCTAATCACATGAATCTGCCCATCCTTGACCATGATCTCAGGAAC
>VBOJ01000305.1 GCA_005877775.1 Nitrospirota bacterium
CCTTTTGCTCCAACAGCCATCATGGGGAGTGTGAGCGGATCATCGCCCGAGAGCACAGTGATCCGATCCTCACAGGCCTGCACGATCTCAGACACTTGCTGCACGGAGCCGCTTCCTTCCTTGATCGCGACAATGTTACGCACCGACGCCAACCGCGCCACGGTAGAGGGCAGCATGTTCACGCTGGTTCTGCTCGGAATGTTGTAGAGCACGATCGGCAGGTCCACTGATTCAGCCACCGCCTTGTAGTGGCGGTAGAGCCCCTCCTGCATCGGTTTATTGTAGTAAGGGGTGATCAACAAGGCACCGTCGGCTCCGACCGATCTCGCGTGCTTGGTCAGCGCAATGGCTTCCTCAGTGCAGTTGGACCCTGCGCCAGCGATCACGGGAACCCGTCGTCTGACTGCCTCGACGGTGAACGCCACCACACGCTCATGCTCCTTGTGCGAGAGCGTCGCGGACTCGCCGGTGGTTCCGCAAGGAACAATGCCGTCCGTGCCATTGGCGATCTGGAACTCGATCAGATCGCCTAGGGCGCGTTCATCCACCCGTCCCTTTCGGAACGGGGTCACGATCGCGACGATTGAGCCGGTAAACATAAAAACCTCTTGTGAGGCGTGAGGCGAGAAGAGGAGCTGTCACCCCTCACGCCTTACGCCTAACACCTCACGGCTGTTATTGCCAGGCATCCGGCAAGATCCGTCCTTGAGATACGGCCCTGGCATCACCCTGCAAGTAGACATCGGTGAATGAGCTGCCGCGCGACGTAAAATACACCGTGAGTTCCAGTCCACTCTGGGGAATCAACGTCACTGGAGATTCCACCTTTGCCAACAGGCTTGCAATCAGCGCCGAGGCGATCGAGCCGGTCCCGCAGGCTAAGGTCTCGCCCTCCACGCCCCGCTCGTAGGTCCTGATCTGTATCCGATGCGGGTCCAGGATTTTAATGAAATTCACGTTGGCGCCGGCCGGCCGAAAGAGTTCGTGAAAGCGGGTTGGGCGTCCGATCCCCACGAGATCCACCTTCTCCGGAACGTCCACGAG
>VBOJ01000130.1 GCA_005877775.1 Nitrospirota bacterium
GTCTCTTGCGTCCATTGCGTCCGGCGCGAGAGACGCTCCACGCGATAGACGCTACAGACGCGTACGACGCGAAAGACGCGTAAACTTTGAACGGCACTAGTCCTCGAGTTCGACGATCAGTTCCCCTTTGGGCGAGAAGAATCCCTGGCCATCCACCTGGACAAGGCCGTTGCAGTTCTCCTGGAAGAACTCGAGGATCCAGCCATTGAAGTCGTATCCTTCATCCGTGATGTCGGTCGGCGCGAGACGGGTCGTCGCGATGAACCGAGCCCTGGTCAGGTGCTCGCGAACGAGCTGAGCCTCCAGGTCATCGAACACCGACAGCCGTTCCAAAAATTGGGCTCGTTCCTGTTCGAGCACATCCTGGTAGCTGCCCCGATCACGCAGGCAAAACAACTGGATCGGCGTGCGCTCCCGATTATAGCCAAGCGAGATTTGTACCCAGGCCCAGTCATCAAGAGCGGCAGGATCCATCTTGGGGATCAGCGGGATCTGGCCCTTGGATTTTAGGAAATCCAGGAGCAGGCGCAACGGCGGGGAATCCTCGCGGACACAGAAGGCCCTCGAATAAATGTAGGACTCCGGTTGCTCCGATTGGGGAGGCTGCGACGCTGAGGGCAGAATGGGGAGCTCTTTACCCATGAGGGACCTTTCGTCTTGCCATAACGGCGCCAGAACAACGTTGCGGAAATTGCTTGCTACTGTACCCTAGCTTCAGCCGCCATTCAAGGCTGTTCCCTGCCGAGCGTAGGCGCTTTCTCCGCGCCAGTCGTGCTTTTTCTGGTTGACAGGGTAGAGGGCTTTCGTTACACTCCCGTCGGCTTTGGCATGGTCGGGAGTTGCTCAGAGCCCATTTCTGCCCGCTTGGTTGAGTCCACGGCGTTACGACAGATCGCGCAGTTCACCCTATATCAGTGATTGAGGAGGTCCGTATGGCGAAGATGACGAAATCGCAACTTGCCGATCAGCTGGCCGGGAAGGCAGGGATCACCAAGAAAACGGCGGTGCAGATCCTGGACGATCTGACCGCGATTGCGTACAAAGAAGCGAAGAATACCTTTACGATTCCCGGAATCGGCAAGTTGGTGCTGGCGAATCGGAAAGCCCGCATGGGGCGGAATCCTCAGACGGGCGAAGCGATCAAGATTCCCGCGAAACGAGTCGTCAAGTTCCGTGTAGCCAAGGCTGCGAAGGACGCCATTCTCGGCAGAAAATAACCGCACTGTTCACCCCTGGCACTGAGCCAAGCTTCTCCGCCTCGCTCAGACTTCATCGGCAGTCATGTTGCCGGCGCAGGGGCCGGTTCCTCTTTTCAAGGGGAACCGGCCCTTTCTCGTGCGCTGTGTTGCTTCGCTGCAACAGGCTGGACTCTGTGGTGGAGTGAGGTTAGAAGGAAGGAGCCAAGCCGCTCCCACCAGTCCCGTCATGCGCCACCAGCTTGATGGCATCGCCGTCCTGGATTGTGGTGTCTTCGCTGGCGATGCGCTTATTGACGGTCACCAGCAGCTTTTTTTCTTTCATGAGTTGGAACACGTGGCGCAACGGCTCGCCTTGACGGTGGATGAGTTGTCGTACCGTGACTGGCCCGGTAATCTCGCAGGCAAGGTCCCGCTCGCCGTCAACGGTCTGGAGTTGCCCCATCAGCGTGATCGTCACCATCGTGCCGTTGTCCTCCGGTTCGCAAAGTCGGAACTGTCAGTCTCAGGCGATTGACTCATCAGGTCCGGTCTGATAAGGACAGGGCATGCAGTCGCTGGATATCCATCGTCCCGACATGCCGGATCTTCAGTTCGTGCTGTTGGTCCTGGCGCTCTGCACGTCCAGGCTTTCCTCGCTGAATGTGCCGGAATCCCTGCGAGCCATGATTTTTGATCGTTGCTGGGCTCTGGTGAATGACGGCCCGCCCCCCACCCAAGCCGAAGAACGGGTCTTGGACCTCAGGGCCGGCACCGACGTCACGCTCGAGGCGATGGTCGAGACGATTCGCAGCCTCCTGACCGAAGCCGGCATACCTACCCTGCGGTGGGATCATCCACCGAGTGAACCGACCAGGTCCAGCACGCCGGAGGCCCTGCCACTGATCGAGCGGCTGCAGAAACTCTATCCCGCGCCGCCTGACATCGCAGATCGCGGCGGTGAGCCGTGATGCGGGGCTCATGGAATTACAGCGACGATGCGGACCGGTCCCCCAGTTCCTCCTTTGATTTTGATCGGCAGGGCGAAGACCGTGGCGCCTCGGGGCGGCAGCCGGTCGAGCAAGGCTATGTTTTCCAGCGCATAGACATCGGCGCTATTGAGAATCTGGTGAGCCGGGAAGTCACGGGAGCGACCGGGATCAATGCTCGCCGTGTCGATGCCCACGCCTCGAACTGCTCGCTTGGTGACCAGAAACTCAGCGGCTACTCGGGAAAATCCCGGAAAACGGAGCCCATGAGGATCGTCGGCCGCACTGCCGAGATAGCTGACTTTATCCGGCCACCGCTGCCCCCACCCTGTGAACATCAACACCAGCGCTCCGTCTTCGATCCGACCATACAGTGATTCCCAACTCAAGAGGTCGTCAACGGTCAGTTCATAGTCAGGATCGGCCTTGCATTGCGGTCGCACATCAATGACCACGGCCGGGCCGATCAATCGCTCAACTGGAATCTGGTCCAGAGTGCTCCGTCCACGGCCGAAATGAATGGGCGCATCAATGTGGGTGCCCCCATGCTCCGATGCCGCGAAATTGGCGGAGGCATACCAGTAGCCTGCCGCCGTTGTGCCCCAGTCCGTCTTTTCCCAGTGAAAGGATTTGTTGGTGGGCCAATAAATCGTCTCTTCACCGAAGGGGTGGGTCAGGTCCACGAGCAGAGGGAGCCGTGCCGGCGCACAGGCCGTCAGGAGCCCGGTCGCCACGAGGAGGAGCATGATGCGCGATGGGCGGCGGCGACTCATGATGCTGTGTCCTTGCTGTTTTGACCCTCCGTCGTTGGTCAAACCCTAGCAGGTTCATCACCTTGACGCAACTCTCCTACTTCTCTCTGGACCAGGAACGGGGTAAGATGTGCAGCGCCACGAGTCATGGCGGGTAGGCGCGTCGATAGCGTCCAGCGTCATGGCGTCTGTCGCGTGAGATGGGCGAGGCCACGAGTCACGGCAGGCGAGGAGGAGAGGGAAGAGAGACGGTGCGCTTCATTGAGACGAAGCTGAAGGGCGTGATTCTGGTCGAGCCGGATATCTTCCAGGATCGTCGCGGGCAATTTCTAGAGACCTACCACGAGAAGAAATACAGGGAGTCGGGAATTCCCGGGCCGTTTATCCAGGATAACTTCTCCCGGTCTGTCCGCGACACGCTCCGAGGCCTGCACTACCAACTCACGCAGGCGCAGGGTAAGCTCGTCATGGTTATTGAGGGGACGGTCTTCGACGTGAGCGTTGATATTCGCAACGGCTCTCCGATGTTCGGCCAGTGGTTCGGCATGGAGCTCTCAGCTGAGAATATGCGGCAACTCTACATTCCGCCGGGATTCGCGCACGGTTTCTGCGTGATCAGCGACGTCGCGAGCGTCCTCTATAAATGCACGACGTTCTATGCGCCGAAAGACGAGCGGGGCATCATCTGGAACGATCGGACCCTCGGCATCCGTTGGCCGGTCCAGCACCCGCTGCTCTCTCCCAAGGACGAGGCCTACAAGACTCTTGCGGACATGGCGAGCGAGCTGCCGGTGTACGGTGAATCGTAGCCGCACGCGCCATCGAGCCCGCGCTACTTGACAATGCCTTTGACTTACAGTAAATGCCTGCACTGACCTGACAATACGAAATCCTACTGGGTCGGTCACAACTGGAGCGGAATGAGAAAGGAGTAGAACGCATGATCGTGCAGATGGTTCGGAACTCCAACGCCATTGTCTTGGCTCTTGCAGGGCTTCTGCTCTTCGTGAGCCCGCAGAGCAGCCTTAGCGAGGAGCCAGGCCAACCCCAGCCCCTCGGTCAACTGCCGACGGTCCGTATCCCGTCCCATAACTTGCAATTCGACGAGAAGGTGGCCCTGGGCAAGCTATTGTTTTTCGACTCCCGCCTCTCGAAGGATGGCAGCGTCAGTTGCGCGAGCTGCCACGTGCCGGCGGCCGGCTTTTCCGATCCGCGCCAGTTTTCATTGGGTGTGGGCGGCAAGCAGGGTGGACGCAACGCGCCTTCGGCGTTGAACGCCGCCTATAACCACCTGCAATTCTGGGACGGTCGGGCGGGATCTCTGGAAGAGCAGGCGTTGGGGCCGATCCAGAACCCGATCGAAATGGCCGAGACGCTGGACGGAGTCGTCAAGAAGCTCAGCAAGAACAAGGTCTACCAGTTTCGCTTTCGGGCTGTGTTTGGAGGAGACATCTCGCCGGACAACATTGCGAAGGCCATCGCTGCCTTTGAGCGAACCCTGATCTCCACCAATTCGCCGTTCGATCGGTTTATTGGCGGCGACAAGTCGGCTCTGTCCGAAGCCGCGCAACGCGGACTGGAGCTGTTTCAAGGCAAGGCCCGCTGTGTGCTCTGTCATAACGGTCCCAATTTCACCGACAACAAGTTCCATAACATCGGTGTCCCTCAGACCGGTCCGTTGAAAGAGGATGTCGGTCGCTATGCCGTCACCAAACGGGAGTCGGACCGAGGGGCCTTCAAGACGCCTTTGCTTCGCAGTATTGCCTTGACCGCTCCCTACATGCATACGGGAGGCTTCAAGACCCTGGAGGAGGTCATGGAGTTTTACAACAAAGGCGGGGAACCGGTCACGGGGAAGGACGCCTTCATGACCGCCCTGAACCTGACGGATCAGGAGAAAAAGGACCTGGTTGAGTTCATGAACAGCCTCACCGGAGAATTAAAGAACATGAGTCTGCCGAAACTGCCTTGAGCTCTTGCGCTGAAGAAGACCAGCCAGACTGGGCGGTGGGAAGAGTGGAACGCGCAGTGAACCTCATATCGGAGGTGAGAGATGGACAAGGCGTTGAAGCCGTACGTGGCGGAAGCCATTGGCACCTTTGCCTTGTGTTTCATCGGGGCAGGATCCATCTGCGTCGCACAGCTCATGGAGGGCAAGGTCACGAATGCCGGTCTCGTGGGGATTGCGCTTGCGCACGGCTGCGTGCTGGCCGTCATGATTTCCGCTATGGGCCATATCTCAGGAGGCCATTTCAACCCTGCAGTGACGTTGGGAGCCTTGGTAGGCGGGAAGATCTCGAATGAGAAGGCCGGCTGGTATGTTGTGTCGCAACTGCTCGGGGGGGTGGCGGCAGGCGCGCTGCTGCGGCTCGTGTTCACTGAGTCGGTGTGGAAACCGGTCCACCTGGGGACACCCGGATTAGGGGCCGGCGTCACGGTGGGAACCGGCATACTGGTGGAGCTGGTGTTGACCTTCTTTTTGGTGCTGGTCGTGTATGGAACCGCCATCGATGACCGAGGCACCTGGAAGGCGATCGGGGGATTCGGCATCGGATTCACCGTTCTGTGTGATATCCTGATGGGAGGTCCTTTGACCGGTGCCTCGATGAATACGGCGCGGACCTTTGGCCCAGCGCTGGCGGCCGGCTACTGGGACAATCACATCGTGTACTGGATCGGGCCGCTGGCGGGCGGGGCACTGGCCGGAATCGTCTATGGGCGATTCCTCATTAAACCGTAGGGGATTGCAGAGTCAGATTGAGCAGCTCAGGGAGCCTTTTGTGCCTACAGGTTGACTTTGCGCCCTATGGGTTCTAAATTGATGTATCTGGTCCTGACTTGGCTGGGGATCCCATAGTGAGGCTGTTTTAAGAAAAGAAGCACAGGGAGGCGGACGATGGTCACTATCACGTCAATGGCGGAGAGCAAGATTAAGGAACTGATCCAGGAAGAGAAGGACGCCGTGGGGCTCCGGATTTATGTCCGCGGCGGCGGGTGCCACGGCTATCAGTACGGGATGGCGTTCGAGTCCAAGATGTCGGATGATGACACGGTGATCGAGAAGGGGGACGTGAAAGTCATCCTGGACTCGCAGAGCGCCCCGTTGCTGAGTGGCGCGGAGGTGGACTACGTGGACAGTCTGCAGGGGTCGGGGTTTGCGATCAAGAATCCGCAGGCCAAGACCACCTGCGGGTGCGGCAGTTCCTTCAGCGCGTAAGTCGCCGCATCTCTCCCAATCAGATCAGTCGGCAAGCCAGCCAAGGGCCAGGATCAGTCACACGTGAGGTGAATCATGATCCTGGCCCTTTCTCCAGGTGATCAGGTGCGAGATGGCGTCCGTTCTCCTGACGAAGCGAATTGAGTTTTCGGCTTCGCACCGGTACCACAACGAAGCCTGGGATGCCGCCCGCAATCGAGCCGTCTTCGGCGCCTGCAACCATGAGCCTGGTCATGGACATAACTACCTGCTCGAGGTGACGGTGTCGGGAGAAGTCGATCGGCGCACGGGCATGGTGGTCAACCTCTTTGACTTGAAGCGAGTGCTCCAGGAAGTCCTCGAAGAGTTTGATCACTACCACTTGAATCTCGACACGCCGTATTTCAAAGACGCGATTCCGACCACGGAGAACATCGCCCGTGTGTTGTGGCAGAGGCTCGAAACGCAGAAGGACATCGGCAGGCTGCATGCCATCCGTCTCTATGAAGACGAAGATCTATGTGCCGACGTCACCGCGTCGGGTGGACTGAATGTCGCAAGTATCACGCGACGGTATCAGTTCACCGCGGTCTATGAGGGAGAAAGCACCGCATCGGGAGGCACGTGGAGCGGCCACACGTGGGATCTCTTCGTGACCGTGCATGGCCCACTGAATCGCGAAACGGGGATGGTCACCGATATCGCGGAGCTGGATCGGTTGGTTCAGAAGAAAGTCATCCAGCTGTTCAACGGTCAGGATTTGCGCAAGGTTCTGGGTATTCAGAAGGTAACCGGCGAACAACTCGTGCGCGCGATCTGGGATCATCTCGTCAAATCGGTCCCAAGCGGCAAACTGGAACGCATCCGCCTTGTCCAGACGCGCGATCTGGCCTTCGAGTACGCTGGATAAAAGGATGGGCAGGCGGGCCTCGGTCAGGAAGGTGCGAGCGGGCGGCCGAATTAATCCTCTGTGCTCGCAATGCGTGCAGCGTCAGCGCGTCTGTCGTGCCTGCGCGTTGAAGCGCTCCGGCGCGCAAGCGCGAAGAACGCTAATGACGCAATCGACGCAATAGACGCCAATGACGAACGACGAGATACGATAGTTCAATAATGGTGTATGCTGCTCCATACAGAAGCCATGAATCGGACTCGTGAAGTATTCCTAAGCAATTGATTAGTTTAAAAGTTCATCACGTTTTGGAGGGCACGAGTGTTGCTCAAGAGACTGGAGTTGGCGTCGAACCGGGATCTACCGGCGGACAGTATGGTCTGTGGGCCTAGGTCAGGAGGGAACAGCTATGTGGGAGCAGAATGCGAAGAGGAAAGACAACACTGGGAACTCGGAAAACATCACACTGCTTGGAAAAGACATCCGTGTCAGAGGCGTGCTCCGTTTCGAAGGAACGCTCCAGATTGAAGGTCATTTCGAAGGGGAGATTCACACCAAAGACGTCCTCGTGGTCGGAGAACAGGCGGTCATCAAGGGCACGATCAATGTCGGTACGTTGATCAGTAGCGGAAAAATTAAAGGAACCATCACCGCGGCTGAAAAGGTGCAGCTCCTCAAATCCGCCATCCTGGTCGGTGAAGTGCATTCACCGTTCTTTTCGATGGACGTCGGTGCTCACATTCAGGGCCAGATCGACATGGGTGCCAGTCCTTGGGTGGATGAGCCATCCCAGGATTACGAAGAGGTGTCTGACTTGGCTAGACGTAAAGGCAAAATTCGTCCTCTCATGATGGAAGGAGACCCTAGTCAATAAGAAACACTGCTACATTTTTCCCTCCCGTACAGGCAGGGCTCACCAGCCCAAGCGTCTTTACTTCAACAGATGGTCTGAGATCAACGCGGCAAGTTCCTCTGCCTCCAGCTTGCCCTCACGGGTGAGGAGCAGCTTGCCCTTGGCAAACAGGTGGGTGGTGGGATAGGTTTCGAAGCTGTGCAGCTTTTTGATCTCGCGGCAGCGCCCCGGCACGTGCATCTTCGCTTTGCCGATTTTGACCTGCGGAAACTTCGCGGCGGTCTCATCTAAGATCGGATCGTACTGGGTGCAGGGTTCGCAGGAGGCGATCCCGTAGGCCACAACCGCCGCAAGGGCGTCAGTGAACTCCTTATAATTCGCATCGCTGACGTCTTCGACGATTCCGCTCATTCTCTCAGTGCTGAGGGCTGAGGCACGAGGACCGAGTCATGATAGCGTCGATCGCGTCATCGCGTCTGTCGCGATAGACGCAACAGACGCACCACGCAAGGGACGCAAGCAGCGCTCAGTCCTCAGTCCTGACGGTTAGCTCAACTTCTTCAGAGCCGCCAAAATGTCCTTGTCGTCTCGGGCAGTCTTGATCTCCTGCACTTTCACGTAAGCGACCTTTCCGTTTTTGCCCACGATCACGGTGGCGCGCTTCGCGCAGTTCAGCGGGTCGAAATAAAGGCCGTAGGCCTTGCTGACCGTGCGATGCATGTCGGCCAGTAAGCGGTGCTTCAGCCCCAGAGCATCAGCCCAGGCTTTATGCGAGAAGAAGCTGTCGGTGCTGATGCCAAAGACTTCTGCGTTCGATGACTGGAAACTGGGGAAATCATCAGTGAGGCACTTGTTCTCACCAGTGCAGACCGGGCTCCAGTCCAGAGGATAAAAGGCCAGGACGACGTTCTTCTTGCCGCGGAAATCGCTCAGTTTCACGTCTTTCTGATCCTGGTCTTTGAGTGTAAAATCAGGAGCGGGGTCTCCTACCTTAATTTCGGGGGCCACGTCGGTCGCCATACTGAACCTCCCTTTAGGTTAAGGATAAGTGAGAGATTTGTCGATCCTTGAGCCTTTCTTGGTAGCATGGCCGCTAAAAGTTTGTCAATCGGCCAAAAGGCCCATAAGACCCTTGATGGTCAACTCTAAGTAGCTGAGATGACAGTAAAATTTAGCTCTGGTCTCTTTCGGCGAGAGAATGCCAGGCGATTTCTCTGAGAAGGAGAGGAATTCCTGCGCGCGCCACATTTCGATGTCGAACCACCTGAATGGACAGTCCGAGTGATGGCATCGTGACCCTTGTCCCAACCTTAGGCTGATGGCCGAGTCGGAGAGTCTCCTGCGCGATTTCTGTCAGCCGCTCGATGATCGGCTGGCTCGGCAGGCCAGCAGGCGTGAAGGTTTCGAGCTCCTCCAGACCGAATTTTGCCAGTCCCAAGGTGAGAAACCAGTCGTGTCCGGCCCGATCGGCTTCGGCCTGTTCGATTCTGAGGTGGTCGCTGATTCTGAACTGTTCGAGAGGCAGGTCTTTCCAGTCGGAGGGGTTGAGGTATGCCTGCGTGCTGACATCATAGGCAGTGCCATCGGTCAGCAAGGTCAGACCCTTGGCGAGGCGTGCCGCAAAGAGGATTTGATCGCAGGCATTGCCAGGCGAGGTACTTGTAGCGACGACCTGGCCGGCATGACTGTGACCCCATCCAAGACGGTCTCGCCACTCGTTGGCTTCTGCAGAGCTGATCGAGATTCGAAATGAGGCGCTCCAGGGTCCGTGGCTGGCCAACACCGCAGATGAGTCCTGACCAAGATGCGTGCTCTCGCCAGGTTCGTTCCTGAGTCGGATCGGTCCACCGTATTCGAGGTCAAACCAGGACTGTAAGTCGGAACAGGTTGGCGGGGTAAAGGAGTAGCCGATGAGATACAGAGGACGCCCGGCACGGGATGGTTTGGGAAGCTTGCGACGAATTTTCATCTGCCGGTGACCATCGGGCCATGGTCATTTCTGGCGGTCCCTGCGCGCTTTTCTGCGGTCCTCCTGATTCAACAGACGCTTGCGGATCCGCAGGCTCATCGGCGTCACTTCAATGAGCTCGTCGTCGCCGATATATTCCAAGGCGAACTCCAGCGTCATCTGTTTGGGCGGGGTGAGAGTCAAGGCTTCGTCGGCCCCCGACGCGCGCATGTTCGTCAGGTGTTTGGTCTTGCAAATGTTCACGTCCAAATCCTCGTCACGGTTGTTCTCTCCAACCACCATGCCTTGATAGACCTCCACGCCCGGTCCGATGAACAGGCTGCCGCGTTCCTGGATCATGAAGAGGCCATAGGCGTTACTGGTGCCATCTTCGTACGCGACCAGCGATCCGTGCGGCGCAGCCACCAACGTACGTTCATCCACCGGCTCATACCGCTGGAAGACGTGGTGCATAATGACCGTGCCGCGCGTCTTGACCAGAAGAACATTCTTGAGGCCGATGACCCCGCGGGTTGGAATGTGGTATTCCAGGTGCATCTCGCTGGAACCTCCTTCCGAATGCACCAACTTCATATGCCGGAGCTCACCGCGTCGGCCCCCAACCTCCTCGATGACCGAGCCCTGGTATTCCGAGGGGACATCAATCAGCAACTCCTCGTAGGGTTCCGTTACAACCCCATTCTCATGGTGAAGGATCACCTCTGGTTGAGAGACCTGCAGCTCGTAGCCTTCGCGTCGCATCTGCTCGATCAGGACTGCCAGGTGCAACTCCCCGCGGCCCGCTACCAGGAACCGATCCGGGCTGTCGGTTTCCTGTACGCGCAGGGAGACGTTCGTTTCCAGTTCTTTGAAGAGACGCTCCCTGAGGTGACGTGAGGTCAGATATTGGCCTTCCCGGCCGGCGAAGGGGCTGGTGTTCACGGCGAAGGTCATCTGGACGGTCGGTTCGTCAATCGAGACCGGCGGCAGCGCAATTGGATGCTCCGCATCGGCAATGGTCTCGCCGATGCCAAGCTCCGGCAGGCCTGCCACCGCGACGATTTCGCCTGCGTCAGCCTTTTCAACTTCAAGCCGATCCAACCCGGAGAAGACAGACAAGTCGGTCACCTTTCCAGAATGCTGGGTCCCGTCTTTCTTGATTTGGACGACAGTCTGGCGTCGGGCGATGGAGCCTGATTGTATTTTGCCGATCCCCATCCTGCCTTTATAGGAGTCGTAGGCAAGGGCCAGCACGAGGATCTGGAGCGGGACCTCGGGATTGACCGCCGGGGCTGGGATCTGCCGGAGGATCGTATCCAGCAGCGGCGCAATGTCCGTGCCGGGCTTGTTGAGGTCTAGCGTGGCGGTTCCATTGATCGCGGAGGTATAGACGACGGGAAAGTCGAGCTGCTCGTTGGTCGCGCCCAGATGAGCGAACAGGTCGAAGGTGCGGTTCAGGACGTCATCCACGATCGCATCAGGACGATCAATCTTGTTGATGACCACGATGGCCCGGTGTCCCAGCGCGAGCGCCTTGCGTAGCACGAACGTCGTTTGCGGCATCGGACCTTCTTTGGCGTCCACCAGCAACAAGACGCCATCCACCATCCTCAAGGTGCGCTCGACTTCGCCGCCGAAGTCGGCGTGCCCCGGCGTGTCCACCAAGTTGATCTTCACAGCGTTGTACGTCACACTGGCGTTCTTGGCTCGAATCGTAATGCCTCGTTCACGCTCCTGGTCCATGGAATCCAGGATGCGCTCGCCCATCTCATTGATCTTCCGGTGCGCATGGGTCTGCCGGAGCATGGCGTCCACCAGCGTCGTCTTCCCGTGATCCACGTGGGCAATGATCGCAATATTCCGGATGTCGGTCCGACGGTCCGACGGCGGACGTCTGAGCAGATGGGGAGCGTTGGTGGCGGTCTGTTGGTCCATCGGGTGATCGGGTCCTTGGCAGTCAAAAAAAAGACGCCTCTCAATGCAGGCGTCAGATGGTACTATACCTGAAATGACCTGGAGAGCACAAGCGATGCTTGTGACGCGCATCGAGTGGCCGCTTCCTGGAAGTCTCCCGGCTCTTGAGTTTTGAAGGGGGGCGTTGTATGGTGTTCTCATGTTTCCCACCAGATAAGCCTCGTCGGAGTCCGCCTGTATGCCATCCAGTGACCGGTTTGTGGAGCTTCGCCCGCCTCCGCGGCTGTGGCCGCGGTGGAAAATTACGCTGCTCGTGCTGGGAGTCCTGACCCTTCTCACTGCGGGGAGTTCAGTGGGGGCGTTCTGGTACCTTTCCCAGGACCTCCCGGCGCTGGATTCTTTGCAGGAATACCAGCCCAGCCTGGTCAGCCGTGTCTATTCCGACGACCGCCAGGTCATCGGCCAGTACTATATTGAACGCCGGCTCCTGACGCCGCTGGCCGACGTGCCGCAGAGTGTGACGCAGGCAGTGATCGCCGTGGAAGATGCGCGCTTCTTCGAACATCCTGGCCTGGACGTGATCGGGATTCTGCGGGCGACCTGGACCAACCTGCGACGGGGGGGGAGAATCGAGGGGGCCAGCACCATCACCCAACAACTCGCCCGTTCCCTCTTTCTGTCGCCGGAACGAACGTTCCTCAGGAAATTTAAGGAGCTGATCCTGGCCTACAAGATCGAGGTCATCCTGAGCAAGGAGCAGATCCTGGAAATGTATCTCAACCAAATCTATTTCGGGCAGGGGGCCTATGGCGTCGCCGCCGCGTCCCAGACCTATTTCGGGAAAGATCCGGGAACACTGAACTTGGCGGAGTCGGCCTTGCTGGCCGGGCTGCCAAAGTCCCCCAATAATTATTCTCCGTACAAATATCCAGAACGGGCCAAGAAGCGCCAGGAGCATGTGCTCGCCAGGATGGAAGAGGGTGGCTTCATCACCGCGGCCGAACAGCAGGAGGCCGCCGCACAACTCCTATCCTTCCGCCACCCTGGATCCGAGCAAATCGCCCC
>VBOJ01000131.1 GCA_005877775.1 Nitrospirota bacterium
CTCGACGGGTACTGCGATGGAGATGGGTATGCGGTCTATAAGGGCAGCAGATCCATTATCAGCTCGAACAAGGCCTTTATGGCGGAGCTGGCGGAATATCTCCAAACTCCGCTTGCCAAGGCTGTGGGAGGAGAGGAAGGTTGTTCGAGAATCTACGTCTCAGAACGGTGGGCCCAAGCGGGCTGGTACAAGAGGCATGGGTTTCGTCAGCAAAGCGAGTTTTACGTTCCGTTCGACGGCACCTATGCCACCGTGATTGAAACCAGGCGAATTCCTCCGGCCAAGAAACCGTACACAGTGTACAGTTTCAAATGTGAACCTTATCCGACCTTCTTGATTGGAGGACATCTGACGCACAACTGCGAGCATCACCTCCTCCCATTTTTCGGCCGTTGCCATGTCGGGTACTTGCCGAACAAGCGGGTGGTCGGCCTGAGTAAGATTCCACGGGTGGTGGATGCCTTCAGCCGGCGGTTGCAGGTCCAGGAACGGCTCACCGTCCAGATCGCAGAGACGCTTCAATCCAAATTGAACGCGCACGGCGTGGGGGTGGTCATGGAAGCCCGCCATCTCTGCATGATGATGCGGGGGGTGGAAAAACAAAACACTGTGGCCGTGACGAGCGAAATGCTCGGGGTGTTCCGGAGCCAGCAACAGACCCGCGATGAGTTTCTCAAACTAATCCGCCGAAGCAGCGTGGGTGATCCCTATTGACCCGCCCTCATGGTTCCAGTGAAGCAGTGACTCAGTCGTCAATTCTTCAAGATCGTCTCCCCAAAAGCTCTTAGTGCTTCGTTAAATAGTTCCGGCTGCTCCAGATTACTCAGATGGCCCGCTGAGGGAATGATCTGAAAGTGGGCGCCAGGAATACCATCTGCGATCCGTTTGTTCTCGGCCGGACTTGTCAGGGCATCCATCTCTCCGACCAGGACGAAGGTCGGGCAGGTAATCTCTTTCAGCAGCGCGGTGGAGTCGGGCCGCTCCGCGATCGCCATCAAGTCCCCGACGATGCCGCTGATCTGAGAGCCGGTCATGATCGCGCGCACCTGCTCGACCAGCGCTCGCTTCGTCTGATACGACGTCGGGGCGAGCAATTTCGGGAGCATTTCCTCTACGACCGCTCCAGCGCCTTCCTTATAGGCCCGTTGTGCCAGGCGAAACCGCCAAGCGGTTTGTCCGGGACTATCTGGCTCCGCCCGCGTGTCGGCGAACACCAAACCCTTGACCCGATGCTGGTGCTTCCGATACAAGGCGAACAACACATATCCGCCCATGGACAATCCGACCAGCACCGCTTGCTGAATTGCCAGGTGGTCCAGGAGTCCTTTGACATCATCGGCGAACTGGTCCATGGTGTAGCGCCAGAGCGGCGCGTCCGACTCGCCATGGCCGCGGAGATCCACGGTGATGACTCTGAATCGATGTGAGAGGGCCTTGAGCTGGGGCTCCCACATCGTGCGGTTGAACGGGAATGCGTGGAGAAAGACCAGGGGCATGCCCTGGCCCTGATCACTGTAAGCCAGATTGATTCCGTTCACCTGCGCGTTCATATTGGCGTTCCTCCAGCAGTTTTTCGCCATCTTCCTATCACCGCTTGCAAAAGATCGTCAAGCACAGGCTGCAGCGCGCTCTCCGCACGGGGAGCGTTTGCGGCCTCTCCTTGATTCCGTATACAATCATGCTCAAGCGTGGGGATGCGCTGAAGATGTACGACGATCGCGAGCAGGAGCCTGACCTCTTCCGGTCGAAGGAAGACCAGCCCGACCCATTCGCCCCACTGGCCGAGCGCATGAGGCCGCAGGATTTCGCCGACTTCATGGGCCAGGATGAGATCGTAGGTCCTGGCCGACCGCTTCGGCGGGCAATCGAATCCGATGCCCTCTCGTCGCTCATCCTCTGGGGGCCTCCCGGTTCGGGAAAGACCACCCTCGCCAGAATCATCGCGCGGCAAACCAAGGCGACGTTCGTGCCCTTCTCCCCCGTCACGAGTGGCATCCCGGAACTGCGGGCTCTCATCAAGGCGGCGGACCAACGACGTTCGTTGCATCAGCAGCATACGATCCTGTTTGTGGATGAGATCCATCGGTTCAACAAGGCCCAGCAGGACGCCTTTCTTCCACACGTCGAGCGAGGGACGATCATTCTGCTGGGAGCCACGACCGAAAATCCTTCCTTTGAAGTGATCGCTCCACTCCTTTCCCGCTCGATGGTCGTGGTCTTGAAACCGCTGTCGGAGGAGGCGATCGGACACATCATCGATCGAGCTCTTGTCGATGCCGTCCGCGGCCTGGGTCAATGGAAACCGGAGTTGTCGCCGGAAGCACGGCGTCGTTTGATCGGATTCGGCAACGGCGACGGTCGGGCGGCGCTGACCGCGCTTGAATTCGTGGTAAGCCAGACTCCCGCCGGTCCCGCTGGTCTGGTGCGGATCGACGAGCAGGCGATGGACGCCGCGCTGATCAAGAAAGCGCTCCGGTACGATCGGGCTGGGGAAGAGCACTACAATCTTATCTCCGCCTACATCAAGAGTCTGCGCGATTCCGATCCGGACGGGGCCCTGTATTGGCTGGCCAGGATGTTGGAGGGTGGCGAGGATCCCAAGTTCATCGCCCGGCGCATGGTGATCTTTGCCTCTGAAGATATCGGGAATGCCGACCCTCTGGCGCTGATCGTGGCCACGGCTGTGTTTCAAGCGGTGGAGTTCGTGGGGCTACCGGAAGCCCAGATTAATCTGGCGCACGGCACCACGTATCTGGCGTCCCGTCCGAAAGATAATGCCTCTTACGTCGGGCTGCTTGAGGCTCTGCAGGACGCCCGAAAGTTCGGGAACCTGGAGGTGCCCCTTCATCTTCGCAACGCGGCTACGTCGCTCATGCGGGAGCTGGGGTATGGCCAGGGATACCGATACGTCCACGATGACTCGTCGGCACGATCCGAGCAGGCTCATCTTCCCGAGCAGCTCCGTGGCAAGCATTATTACCGTCCGAAGACTCCGTAGCAGGATGTAGCGTGTCCAGAGCATCGCGGGCTGTGCCGATGCTTCTCACAAGCGAGCGTCACCAAGGGCTTTCAACAGCCTGCTAGGGCAAGGCCTGGTCGAGCCGGTGGACAAACTCATCAGTTGGGCTATACTTCTGAGTGAGACGAAGACATGGGGGACAGGGTAGATGGAAGCACCAGGCCAGTCGGATGATCGCCGCCGACAGCTTCGCACCACACTGATCGGCTCGGCGCTGATATCGCGAGGACGTGGTGCGGGCCGGGCCCTCACGGCAGTGCTGGACAATGCGAACCGGCTTGGAGCAGGGCTGCATGCCAAGGAGCCGCTCGAGGTTCAGGAGGCGGTGACGGTCACCTTCGCTTTTTTGGATCAGCATGGGAAGGAACAACAGGAGAAGGTCTCGGGAAGGGTGTCCTGGGTCAAGCCGTGGGAAAAGGGCTTCCTGATCGGAGTCGTGTGGGACCAGACTGTGACGAGCGAAAAAAACCCCTGGCTCTTTTTGTACCTGGACGAGATGCTCAAGGAAACGGCCTAGCCCCCGACCTCCAGTTTCTGTTTGATCCCTTCCAGTTCCTGAGACAGAGCCCCCCACCGCGCCGTCAGCCGCTCCAGGTCTTTCTTCCAGCGTTCCTGCTCAAGATGTAGGTCGTGCCAACGGGCGAAGTCCTGGTAGAGCTGCGGATCAGCCAGTTCTTGGTCCCGGGCACGAATGCGTGATTCAAGCTCGGCGATTTCGGCTTCGGCGCGGCTCACCTGTTTCTCGAGGCGAGCCAGGCTCTTGGACAGCTCGCGCCGGTCCGAGCCTTTGCCTTTCGACGGTGGAGACGCCGGAGCGGCCTTCGGGCGTGTGAGCTTCTGCGCCCCCAATTCCTCAGTCGTTTCCTTAATTGACTCCAGCTCTTGCGCCCGTTTCCACAGATAGTATTGGTAATCACCCAAATAATCGCGGGCCATGCCCTCTTCGATCTCCACAACGCGCGTGGCGACGCGGCTGAGGAATGTTGGGTCATGGGAGATAAAAACAATCGTGCCGGGGAAGTCAGTCAACGCGTCGGTCAGCATGTCCACAGACGCAGGATCCAAGTGGTTCGTCGGCTCGTCCAGCAGCAGGGTGTTGGCTGGTTCGACCAGCATCCGGGCAAGGGCCACACGGTTGCGTTCCCCCCCGCTGAGCGCCTTGATCGGCTTCTTCTGATCCGGTCCGGAAAATAAAAATGCCCCTGCGATGCCTCGCAGAAAGTTCATCTCGGCCTGCTGGGACACTTCAGCAAGCGAGTCCAGAATCGTGTGCTCCGGGTTGAGAGTCTCCGCCTGGTGCTGAGCGAAATAGTGGAGGGTCACGCCGTGCCCCACGGTCCTGGTGCCCTTCTCGAAAGGCAGCACGCCGGCCAAGAGTTTCAGCAACGTGCTTTTGCCGGCTCCGTTCTCTCCCACCAACGCCACCCGCTGTCCTCGCTCGACTGTGAAGTCCAGTGAGGTATAGACCACGGTGGGCCCATAGCTCTTGGCGACCCCGCGCAGCTCGAAGATCTGGCGGCCGCTGGCCGCGGGAATCGGGAATTTAAACCGTACGCGCTTGGCATCTCGCGTTCGCTCAATGCGTTTGATCTTTTCCAGTTGCTTCAGACGGGACTGCACTTGGCTGGCCTTGTTGGCCTGATACCGGAAGCGGTCCACGAATTTCTGGACTCGGGCGATTTCCTTCTCCTGCCGGTTGGCCGCCGCCTCCTGGTGGGCGTCGCGCGCGGCCCGCCACTCCAAGAATTTTGAATAGTTCCCCCGGCATTGCTGGATCATATGGTTGCGGATCTCCCAGATGTGGGTCACCACGCGGTCCAGAAAGCCGGTGTCGTGGCTGATGACCAGGATCGTCATGCCTGACTGCAACACGAACTGCTCGAACCAGGCCTGGGTGGGCTTGTCCAGGTGGTTCGTCGGCTCGTCCAGCAGCAGGACATCCGGATTCGAGAGCAGAAGGTGCGCGAGGGCGACCCGCATCCGGAAACCACCCGAGAGGGTCTCCACCGGCCGACTGAAATCCTGTTGCGGAAAGCCCAGCCCAGCGAGAATGCGTTTGGCGTCGTGTTCCGGGTACAGGTTCTGATGCGCCGCATCCAACACGGTCTTGCCGGAGATGGCTTCAAGTTCCTGCGGCAAGTACCCGAAGCGCAGCCGCGGGCGTTTCCGGATGGTGCCCTTGTCCGGTGAGTCTTCACCCAGGATCATACGAAGCAGGGTGGTTTTGCCCGAGCCGTTCGGACCGACAAGCCCGACCCTCGTGCCGGGACGCAGGTGAGCGGACGCCTCTCTGAAAAGGATACGAGCGGCGAACTGCTTGCTGATGGATTCGATTTGGAGCATATCAACCGCCTGGCTATCGGTAATGGGCTATAGGCTATGGGCAGGAACGATGCTGAAGGATTATGAGGAGGCCGAGGAAAAGGCAAATACTCTTAACCTATCGCCGATGGCCCATTGCCTCTAGGCCGCGAAAGTTGGTGGAGCTGGCCGGGATTGAACCGGCGACCTCGTGAATGCCATTCACGCGCGCTCCCAACTGCGCCACAGCCCCACTCCCTCTAGTATCAGACCGATCGCACATGCGATCGGCACCGTCGCGACTCTATCATGCAGTTTGCGGGCAGTCAAGAATTGGACCGGCTCGGCAGCGGCTTGACAAACAGGGGATGGCGTCCTAGGATGAAGCCTGCGCGGCTCTGATCTCACATTGGGTCAGGGCTATTTTTTTGGATGAAAAAGCAAATAGCGAGTAGCGAATAGCTAGGAGTTGGCAGCTACAAATCCCGCAAGAATTTGGCTGTTCGCTGTTGGCTACGCGCGATGTGCTGGTGAGTGGCATGGCCAATCTGGTCGTAGTCGGGACGCAGTGGGGAGATGAAGGCAAGGGGAAAATTGTGGACATCCTTGCCCGTGCCGCCGACATTATCGTGCGTTATCAGGGTGGATCTAACGCGGGCCATACCGTCGTCAACGATCGCGATACCTTCGTGTTTCACGTGATTCCTTCGGGGATTCTGTACCGAGGGAAACTCTGTGTGATCGGGAACGGGGTGGTGGTGGACCCGGAGGCCCTGATCGAAGAGATGGATCGTCTTCAGGCGAAGGGCGTGAAGATCGGAAAGAACTTCGTCATCAGCCACAGAGCCCACCTGATCATGCCCTATCACAAGGCGATCGAGAAGGCGAGCGAGCAATCCAAGGGCTCTCGACGGATCGGAACGACTGGACGAGGCATCGGCCCGTCCTATGCCGACAAGATGGCCCGCATCGGCATCCGTGCAGGGGACTTGCTGAATCCGCCGCTGTTCCGGCGGAAGCTGGAAGAGAACCTCGCCGAGATGAACAGTTTCCTCGACCGGCTGTATGGCGTCCCCGGCTTTCAAGTTGAAAAAGTGTTCCAGCAGTACATGGGCTATGCGGAGCGGCTCAAGGGCTCAATCGCCGATGCCGCGACGTTGCTAAACAAAGCCATCGAGAGAGGGTGTCACGTTCTGTTCGAGGGGGCCCAGGGTACGCACCTCGACGTGGATTTCGGCACGTATCCCTACGTCACGTCCTCCAGCGCTGCCGCGGGGGGAGCCTGTACGGGAACTGGCGTGGGACCCACCAAGATCCATGCGGTGTTGGGGGTCGCCAAGGCCTACAGCACGCGGGTCGGCAGCGGGCCCTTCCCGACCGAGTTGACTGATGCAATCGGCGGAGGCTTGCAGGAACGGGGCAGGGAGTTTGGCGCCACCACTGGTCGACCTCGACGATGCGGGTGGTTCGACGCGGTGCTCGTGCGGTATGCGACGCGAATCAACGGACTGACGTCCCTGGCTGTCACCAAGCTGGATGTCCTGGACGGCTGCAAGGAACTGAAGATCTGTACCGCGTACCG
>VBOJ01000123.1 GCA_005877775.1 Nitrospirota bacterium
TTTGACGGCACAGGAACGCGGGAATCTGCAGGATGTCGGCAGACTCGGCCGCGCGCGCGACCTCTTCCACGCTATGCACGTCGGTTAGCACCGGCACTCCCACCTGCTCTTTCACTTTCCGCAGCACAGCCAGCCCTGCCTGAAGACCCGGGCCTCGGAACGACGCGATCGAGCTCCGGTTGGCTTTATCATAGGAGGACTTGAAGACATAGGGGATGCCGATGGCCCTGGTGATTTCCGCGATGCGCTGCGCCGTCTCCAATGCGATCCGCTCACTCTCGATCACGCAGGGGCCGGCGATCAGAACATGGGGATGGGAGGCGCCGATCTTGAAGGGACCGAGGTCCACTTCACGCATTGATTCGCACCTCGTATCTCGTGAAGCGCATCTCGTTCCGACTCGCGAGCGACGCTTCACAAACCACGATCCACGTCTTCATGTCTAGTGGCCACATTTTCTTCGCAGGGCCGCTCCCACGAATGCGCTGAAGAGCGGATGAGGGCGGTGTGGCCGTGACGTGAATTCCGGATGGAACTGAGTGGCCACAAACCACGGGTGCCCATGCAACTCGACAATCTCCACCAGCCGTTCATCGGGTGACAGTCCGCTGAGAACCAACCCGTGGTCAGTCAATGCCTTGCGATAGGCATTGTTGAACTCGTACCGGTGACGATGGCGTTCGCTCACTTCCGACACCCCGTAGGCCTTGTGGGCCAGACTACCATCCAGAATGCGGCAGGGATAGGCGCCCAGCCGCATGGTTCCCCCCTTCTCGCGCACGGACCGTTGATCCGCCATCAGATCGATCACGGGATGCGGCGTGGCCTGGTCGAACTCGGCACTGTTTGCGCCAGCCAAGCCGGCCGTATCCCGGGCCAGCTCAATCACGGCGCACTGCATCCCTAAACACAGACCAAAAAACGGCACGCCACGCTCCCGTGCATACCGGATGGTCTGGATCTTTCCTTCGATGCCACGGGTGCCGAAGCCGCCTGGGATCAGGATGCCGTCTGCGTCCCGCAGGACCCGCTCGGTGCCCAGCCGCTCGATCTCCTCGGACTCGATCCAGTGAATGAGCACCCGAGTCTCGTGATCAATTCCGCCGTGGACGAGAGCTTCCGCCAAGCTCTTGTAAGATTCTTTCAGTCCGACATACTTGCCCACCAACGCGATGGAGACCTCGTGCTTGGGATGTTTGATCTTCTGGACCAGCGCATCCCATTCCCGGAGATTGGGCGGACCGGTCTCGAGTCGAAGCAATCGGACAATCAACTCATCCAGCCCTTCCTTCCGGAACACGATCGGCACCTCATAGACCGTCTCCACATCCTTGGCCGTGATGACCGCCCCCTTCTCCACGTTACAAAACAAGGCGATCTTCTCCTTGAGGTCCGGCGGAAGATAGCGATCGGTGCGACACAACAGGATGTTGGGCTGAATACCGATCTCGCGCAACTTGTTCACGGAATGCTGAGTGGGCTTGGTCTTCAGTTCCCCGGCCGCCCCGATATACGGCACCAGCGTCAAGTGCACGTACAGAACGTTCTCGCGGCCGACGTCGTAGGGAATCTGCCGGATCGCCTCCAGAAACGGCAGACTTTCGATGTCGCCGACCGTCCCGCCAATCTCGACGATCGCCACGTCGGTGCCCTTGGCCACAGTCAGGATGGCCTGCTTGATCTCGTCGGTAATGTGCGGCACCACCTGCACGGTCCCGCCCAGGTAGTCGCCGCGCCGTTCCTTCCTGATCACCGAGTCATAGATCCGACCGGTGGTGTAATTGTTGTCTCTCGTCAGCGTCAAAGAGGTGTAGCGTTCGTAATGACCCAGGTCCAAGTCCGTCTCGGCCCCATCGTCGGTCACGAACACTTCCCCGTGCTGATAGGGATTCATGGTGCCTGGATCAACATTGATGTAGGGGTCCAGCTTGAGGAAGGTAATCTTCAACCCCCGGCTTTCCAGCAGATTCCCGATCGAAGCCGAGGCCAATCCCTTCCCCAGGGACGAGACCACCCCACCGGTCACGAAAATATATTTGCTCATGGCCACCTGCACCGGGAGAGCCGTGGGATCACGCCACACTGAACAGGAGCATGGCTACATTCCCTTCTTCCACCGAACGTCGTCATCGGTCTGCTGAACAGGGCACTGGCCGCTGCAGGACAGCTTCGGCCTCTTTCAGATCTTCCATCGTATCGATGCGCAGCGACGGATGCGTGGTCTCCCAGACTCGGATCCGGATACTGTGCTCCAGCGCGCGCAGTTGCTCCAGTTTTTCAGCCTCCTCCAGCGGACTGGTCGGCAATTCGGCCAGGTGCAACAAGGTCTCCCGCCTATAAATGTAAATCCCAAGATGGACATAATGCAACCAGCCAGCGCTCTCGATCGTCCTCTCTCGGATGTGCGGGATGGGCGCACGCGAGAAATAGAGCGCGTTGCCCTGCTGATCTGTGACCACTTTCACCACGCCAGGGTTTCGCACATCCGCCATCGAGGTGAGCCGCCGTTTGAGCGTGCCCATGCCGGTACCGCTGGCCAAGAAGGGCGTCACAAGGTCGGTGAGTAACTCGGGATGCAGGATGATCTCGTCGCCTTGGAGGTTCACGAAGACCTGGGCTGGAAGCTGCTGCGCCACTGCCGCCACTCGGTCTGTCCCCGTCCGGAAGGGCTCGGTGGTCGTCACCACCTTCCCACCGAACCCCTGCACCGTGTCGCGGATACGGGTGTCGTCGGTCGCCACCAGGACCTGATCGATCATCGGCGAGGCTTGGGCCCGTTCATAGACGTGTTGGATGAGCGGTTTCCCCACCAGCATCGCCAAGGGTTTCCCCGGAAACCGCGACGAACCATACCGAGCCGGGATCACGACCATGACTGGCACGCCGCGGCTACCCATGGGCCAGCGCCTCGACCAACTGCTGTTGCGTGATCGTGGCAGTGCCGACCATTCCCACCACGATGCCGGCCGCCTGATTGGCGAGGACTGCTCCATCCCGCATGGAAGCGCCTGTGGCCAACGCGAGCGCCAAGGTACCCACCACGGTGTCGCCTGCCCCGGTCACGTCATAGACCTGGCGGGCCATCGTGGGGATGTCCCAGCGGGTCCCATCGGTTCCAAACAGGCTCATCCCCTTCTCACCGCGGGTGACCAGGACGGACTGGCAGCCCAAGCGCTGCCGAATGATCTCTCCCGCCTCATTGATGGCTCGGTCGTCTTCTCCGTGCACACCGGCGGCTTGCACGGCCTCCAGATGATTGGGGGTCACGACGGTCACCCCCTTGTAATAGGAAAAGTGTTCCACTTTTGGATCCACGATGATCGGGATGCGACGAAGTGCTGCCAGGCGGGTGAGTTCCGCCATGAGCGACGCCGTGACCACCCCCTTGGCGTAATCCGAGACGACCAGGCAGGAAATCTCGCGCAGCCGCGATTCCACGTACCGGACAATGCGGCGCTGCTGCGGTCCCTTGATCTCCACTAAACGCTCGACATCGAACCGGACCACCTGCTGATTGTGCGCAATGACGCGCGTTTTTCGGGTCGTTGGCCGATCAGGGTCAATGACCACGCCGCCACGGCCCTGGCGCCGAACCCCCAGCTCCTTCAGCAGACGCCGGCCGCCTTCGTCTGCCCCCACGACCCCGCAGATGTCGGCCCGGCCGCCAAGCGAAAGAATATTGTTGAAGACATTGGCGGCCCCACCAAGCTGGAGTGACTCAGAATGGACGTGGACCACCGGCACCGGCGCCTCGGGCGAGATGCGACTGACCTTTCCCCAGATATAATGATCCAGAATCAAATCGCCAACCACCAAGACTCCGGCCTGGGGGAACCGCTGAATGTGCTGGTGAAGCGCGCGAAGCCTCGAGTGAGGCACGAGCCTGGCCTCCCCTCCCCGCACACCTCCTCCTGATGCCCGCGCACCAGGTTTGGCTAGTGAATCGCCTTGCCGAGCCGCTCCCATCGTACCCACTGCTCCCAACGACCTTGCCCGCTCCAGGACCAATAGATCCTGAAGGCCTTTCCCCTGATCTTCTGGGCACTGACGTACCCCCAAAACCGGCTGTCGAGGCTCTGATCTCGGTTATCGCCCATGACAAAATAGGACCCGGCAGGAACCGGCACAGGGCCGAAGTTGTCCCGCGGATTCACCGACCCGTCAATGATGCCAGGATCGACCCGCTGTGTGTAGGCCTTGTCGTCGAGTGGCACGTTATTGACATAGACCACCTTGTTCCGGATCTGGATCGTATCGCCCGGGAGGCCGACGATGCGTTTAATGAAATCCTTCTCTTCGTCTTCGGGATATCGGAAGACGATAATGTCCCCCCGCTCCGGTTCTCCAAACTTCACCACCGTGATGGACGAATAACAGTTCACAGGGGGAAAGCTTTTCCGGAACTTGCAGTCGGCCGGCCACTGCAACCCGTAGGACAACTTGCTGACCAAGATATGGTCACCGATCAGAAGCGTCGGAATCATGGAGCCCGATGGAATCTTAAAGGCCTGCACCACAAAGACCCGGATCGCGAACGCGAGCAGCATCGCCACGACGATGGCTTCCGCATATTCGCGCAGGACCGATTTCCGAGACCGGGGGACACGGTCTGCATGGGGCAAGGTGTCCGCGCCCAGCAGGCTCTCCTCACCTGACGGAGGCGGGACGGCATCCGCCGAAGCTCCACGCGCCTCTTCGACACTCGGTTGGTTCTGCTCCACGGCTATTCGTCCATCACCTTGAGGAGCGCGAGGAAGGCCTCCTGCGGCACCTCGACCCGACCCACCTGCTTCATGCGTTTCTTGCCTTCTTTCTGCTTCTCCCACAGCTTCCGCTTCCTGGTAATGTCACCGCCATAACATTTGGCCGTGACATTCTTCTTCAGCGCGCCGACCGTCTCGCGGGCGATCACTTTATTGCCGATCGCCGCCTGAATCGCCACTTCAAACATTTGCTTGGGGATCAACTCCTTCATCTTCTCGGCAAGCTGTCGCCCCCTGAGCTGAGCCCTGTCTCGATGCGTGATGAACGAGAGGGCATCCACCGTCTCCCCGTTGAGCAACATATCCAGCTTCACGAGATCCGATTCATGGTACCCGATCAGCTCATAATCCAGCGAGGCGTACCCCTGGGTTCTGGACTTCAGACGATCAAAAAAGTCCAAGATCACCTCGTTGAGCGGCAACTCGTAAGTCAACATCACCCGGCTCGGATCGAGGTACTGCAGTCCCTTCTGGACGCCACGACGCTCCTGGCACAGTTGTAGTATGTTGCCCACGTGGCGTTCCGGCGTGATGATGGATGCCCGAATGAAGGGTTCCTCGAAACGCTCGATCGCTGAGGCAGGAGGGAGCTTCGACGGATTGTCGATCTCCAAGACTTCCCCTGCCGCGGTCAGGACCCGATAGACGACCGTGGGCGCTGTGGCGATCAGACTCAGCCCGTACTCCCGCTCCAGACGTTCTCGGATGATATCCATGTGCAGAAGACCCAGAAACCCGCAGCGGAATCCAAAGCCCAGAGCCAGCGAGGTCTCCGGCTCATAGACGAACGACGAATCATTGAGACGGAGTTTCTGGAGCGCATCGCGCAGGTCCTCAAACCGCGCGGTATCCGTGGAGTACAGGCCGCAATAGACCAGCGGCTTGACCTCCTTGTATCCGGAGAAGGGAGACTCGGTGGATCGGGCGGCATCGGTGAGCGTGTCCCCGATCTTGGTATCCGCGACCTCCCGCATCCCGGCGCAGACATATCCCACCTCCCCTGCGATCAAACGATCGGTCTTCATACGCTTCGGCGTGAATTGGCCCACTTCCGTGACCTCGAAGCCCCGATTGTTGGACATGACACGGATCTTCATCCCGGGCCGAATGTGCCCGTCCATCACTCGCGTCAGCACGACGACACCCTGGTAATTGTCAAACCACGAGTCAAAGACCAAAGCCTTGAGCGGCTTATCAGGGTCACCGGACGGCGGAGGAATGCGCTTCACGATCGCTTCCAGGACTTCCTGGACGCCGCGGCCCTCCTTGGCACTGACCAGCAACGCGTCCTTGGCTTCCAGCCTCAGCACCTCCTGAATCTGATGCTTGACACCTTCGATGTCCGCGCTGGGCAGATCGATCTTGTTGATGACCGGGATGATCGTCAGGTTGTTGGCCATGGCGAGATGCACGTTGGCGATCGTCTGCGCTTCCACCCCCTGACTCGCATCCACCAAGAGCACGGCGCCTTCGCAGGCCGCGAGGCTCCGCGAGACCTCATAGGTGAAGTCAACATGACCAGGCGTATCGATGAGGTGAAGTGAGTAGGAATGCCCGTCCTTGGCTTGATACCGGATGGCGACGGCGTGGGCCTTGATCGTGATGCCCCGCTCACGCTCGAGGTCCATCGCATCCAGGATCTGCTCTCGGAACTCTCGGGCCGTGATCGAGCCCGTAACTTCTAGGATCCGGTCAGCGAGAGTCGATTTTCCATGATCGATGTGCGCGATAATGGAAAAATTCCTGATGCGGCTTTGCAAATCCTGGCTCATTCCATAAGAAATCGGTTCATTATATTAGCTGATCCGCAGGTTGTCAAAGAATACTCCCCCCATTTATAATCCGCGAATCGCTGACAGACCGGACGGTTCCGATCACCGAAGGACCAGAACCGCTTCACCCTGAGCGTCACCAACACATGAAAGGCCACTCCCGCACGACTCGGCTCGCCGAATGGGACCGCACCTATCTCTGGCACCCCTTCACTCAGATGCGAGAATGGGAACGTGAGAGGCCCGTCATCATCGAGCGGGGCGAAGGGTCCTACCTCATCGATACCGAAGGACGAAAATATCTGGACGGCGTGTCGTCTCTATGGGTCAACCTCCATGGACACCGACACCCCAGACTCGACCGCGCGATCCAGAACCAACTCAAGAAGATCGCGCACAGCACCTTGCTGGGGCTCTCGAACCCTCCAGCGATTCAACTGGCTCGTGAGCTCATCCGTGTGGCGCCGCGCGGGCTGACGCGGGTCTTTTACTCAGACGATGGGTCCACCGCAGTTGAAGTCGCGCTGAAAATGGCGGTCCAGTATTGGCAACAGCGCTGGCCTCAGGCCGGGGCCAAACGAACCTTCGTGCATCTGGGCCTGGCCTATCACGGGGACACCGTCGGCGCGATGAGCGTTGGCAGCATGGAGCTCTTCCAGAAGCGATTCGACGGCCTGCGCTTTCCCACGATCACCGCCGAACCTCCCTACTGCTACCGATGTCCACTGGGGCTGACGTACCCCGCCTGTCGGATGGCCTGTCTTGATCCGATCGAACGCGTTCTGAAGCGACAGCACCAGGAGATCGCCGGCCTCATCATCGAACCGCTCGTGCAGGCTGCCGCCGGCATGATCACCGCTCCGCCGGGCTACCTCTCGCGCATCCGCGAACTCTGCACGAAATACAACGTGCTGCTGATCGCAGACGAAGTCGCGACTGGATTTGGTCGTACCGGTCGGATGTTTGCCTGCGACCACGAAGGGGTCACCCCCGACTTGATGGCGATCAGCAAGGGCCTCACCGGCGGATATCTCCCACTGGCCGCCACATTAACCACCGAGGAGATTTATCGAGCCTTCTTAGGTGACTATGCAGAGTGGAAAACCTTTTTCCATGGTCATAGCTACACTGGCAATCCGCTCGGTTGCGCAGTGGCGCTTGCGAACCTGGAGGTCTTTCGCAAGGAGCGGACGTTGGCGCGCATGAGGAGCCGCATGAGAGCCTTGACTCGTCTCCTGCGCCCCCTGTCCACACTGGCGCACACCGGAGAGATCCGGCAGCGCGGCTATATGGTGGGCATTGAACTGGTCAGAGACCGCACGACGCGGGAGTCCTACCCGTTGACGGATCGAACCGGGCATCGGGTGGCGATGGAGGCCCGCCGGCGTGGGCTCCTGATCCGGCCCTTAGGCAACGTGGTGGTGCTCATGCCGCCACTCGTCTCAAAGCTGAACGAATTATCGCGTATGGTCTCTATCCTGCACGAATCCGTCCGGACCGTCACTGAAGCCTGAACCATCAGAGGTCGGAAGTCAGTTGAGACAATCAGCCACATCGTGAACGTGTGAAGGGGAGGTGCAGAGAGGGAGGTTGGAAAGCTCCTTTCTCTTAGATCGAGTAGGACAAGGTGAGAGAATTCGCAACCAGTTACGCGATCTCGATCCGTTCGCCCCGGCGGCACTTGAGGAATTCTGTGGCATTGCCTTCCTTGATGAAGACTTCCACGTGTCCGTTGCTGTTGACCAGGGCACGCGGCGCGAGCGCGGCGCCCTGGGCATAAGCAGTCACCAGTCCCTGGATCACAGCACCTCCAACACGGATCGTGATCTCGGCACTGGACTTCTTGGTTACGCCTTGGACTTCCTGCAGATGCAGCGGCGTGACATTCGAGATGAGATTGCCGAAGCGATCCACATAGACGATCCGGCCAACCAGGCTCTTGCCTTCCCAGGACGGCTCGTGAATCGGCAGCTTCACGTAGTCGCGAATGAGCCGACCAAAGGACCCGGGCGGCTGGCCCTTGGTAAGCCAGGCCGCCGCCGGCGCAAACAGATCTCGTCCGTCGAAGGTCGCCCCTTCAGAATCCAGACGATACTGTTTGTTGTCGATCTGCCGGACCTCCACCGACAGCTCTTCCTGATAGATGTAGGTCAGCAGACCGTTGTCCGGCGCCAGGAAGTAATACCGGGAGGTCGTAACCAGCAGCGGCCGTCTGGCGCTGCCGACCCCCGGATCCACGACCGCAACATGCACGGTCCCGTCCGGGAAATAACGGTACGAGGACTTCAGCAGATAGGCTGCTTCTTCCACATCGTGTGCGGTCACTTGATGTGAGAGGTCCACGATTCTAACTGGCGGGTTGATGTTCAGCATCACACCCTTCATGCTGGCCACAAAGTAATCGCGGTCGCCGAAATCGGTCAGCAGGGTGACGAGCGTAATGGCTGGCGGCATGGGCGCGAACCGTTATTCGTCATTCGTTACTCGTTAATCGTAAAAAGACATGCTTTACGGTTCACGATTCACGGGTAACGGATAACGTCTTCTCTAGAGCTCATCGAACCGAATTTCCAGGATTTCGTACTCGACGACCTTGGCCGGTGTCGTGACTTCCACCTGATCTCCGACGCGGCGCCCGATCAAAGCTTTGCCGACCGGCGATTGGACCGAGATCCTGCCGTTTTTCAGGTCGGCCTCATCCAGTCCGACGAGCGTATATCGCCTCTGCTGGTTGGTCTGCACCTCCAACAGGACCACGGTCGCTCCAAACACCACGGTCTCACTGGACAGGTTGGCGGTCTCGATGATCCGAGCCTCGGCCAGCTTGCGTTCCAGCTCGTTAATCCGCGCTTCGATGAATCCCTGACGCTCCTTGGCTGCCTCGTACTCGGCGTTCTCGCTGAGGTCGCCATGCGATCGCGCTTCGGCAATCGCCTCGATCACCTTCGGCCGTTCCTCTTTTCGGAGTCGGTCCAGGTCCGCCTTGAGTGCTTCATAGCCTTTTTTGGTGATCGGTGTCGGCATTGTTTCTCCCAAAATGATGAATGCTGATGGATGAATGAGGATTGACGGAACGGCAAGTTCACCCGCTCAACACTCAGCGCTCAGCATTCCGCGTTGTCTTAAGGTGATACTCCTGCAAGGACCGGATCGTCAGCCCCTTGTTGAGGCTCGCCTCGATGGCTGTCACCGCTGCTCTGGCGCCAGGCATCGTCGTG
>VBOJ01000124.1 GCA_005877775.1 Nitrospirota bacterium
TTGTCTTGCAGCATCTTGCTCAAAATAGTGGGCACGATTTGCCACGACAGACCGTATTTGTCCTTGAGCCAGCCGCATTGTCCTTTCTCTCCACCTTCGGACAGCTTCTCCCACAACCGATCGACTTCAGCTTGCGTCTTGCAGTTCACGATGAATGATACGGCTTCTGTGAATTTGAATATTGGTCCTCCGTTTAACGCCAAGAATTCCTGGCCCGCCAGTTTGAATGCCACGGTCAGGACCGATCCCTTTGGTCTTCCGGAGACCTTCGCCGCGTCTTCGCTGTAACGAGTGATGCTCTTAATCTTTGAATTCTTGAATATGGAAGCATAGAACTTCACTGCCTCTTCGGCTTGATCATCGAACCACCAGCATGGGGTGATTTTCTGCATGGCACTCACTCCCTTGAGTTGAATATGTCGTCGCGCTGCGCGACACCTTTCCATGGGGTCAGAACATCATGGCCTCTTGGTATAACTGGCGCGCCCTTGCCCACATGCTGGAACCCGATATCTATCGCGCCAAATTGGGCAGGCCCAGCATCTCGACTACCGGCCGGATCTCGACGGTCCCCTTGCGCGCCATGGGGATCTTTGCGGCGATGGCGATGGCCTCATCGAGATTCTTCGCGTCGATGAGGAAGTAGCCGCCCAGTTGTTCGCGCGTCTCCGCGAACGGTCCGTCGGTCACGAGCCGTTTGCCATCACGCACCCTGACGCTGGTCGCCATTGATGTGGGGTGCAACGGGTTGGCGGCCAGATACTGTCCATTCGAGTGAAGCTGATGCGCGAGCTGCGTGGACTCCACGTAACAGTCCTGCCGCTCAGCCTCACTCAACGATTGCTCGCCAAGGTAAATCAGCAGCATGTATTTCATGTGGAGGCCTCCATCAGTTCCCGATCCTGCGACTTTGCGGCGTTCACAGTTGGAATACTCACGAGTGATCCTCTCCGGAGCTGCAACAGGACTCCGAGGCTTTCGGGCTATCCTTATATCGGTCGTGGTGGCGCACCCATGCCATGCCCTCGCCCGGTTCCTCGTCGCGGCCCTTGGACGTAAGGTCGAGCAGGTTGTAGGTGCCCATCATCACCTCCACACCGCGCCGGTAGGTGGAGTAGGTGTGGAAGACCTGGCCGGCGTCATCCTTGTAGAACACGCTGATGCCGGGCAATTCATCCGACTCGAAGGGCTGCGTGCCGTAGTTGTAGGTGACCTTGTTCTTGAGCTTTTCTTCCGGCGTGAAACTCACGCCGAAGTCGAAGTTGAAGTCGTTCGCATTCGACGACACCCACTTGAACTGCCAGCCCATGCGCTGACGGAAGCGTTGGATCTCGGCCAGCGGCGCCCGCGAGATGGCCACGAACGTGGTGTCGCGGTGCGCCAAGTGCACGGTCATGCCGTCGGCGTGGTCGGCCATGAACGAGCAGCTCGGGCAGGCCTGCTCCCAGCCCGGGCCGAGCATGAAGTGCTGCACCAGTAACTGACACCGGCCTTCGAACAGATCGGCCAGCGTCTCTTTGCCCTTCGGACCGTCAAACACGTAACGCTTGTCTACCTTGACCCAAGGCAGGTTGCGCCGTTCGGTACTTAATTGATCGCGCAACCGGGTGAACTCCTTTTCCTTGGCGAGTAGCTTCTTGCGGGCCTTCAGCCACTCGGCTTCCGATACGACTTTCTGGCGTTTTATCGTGCTCTTGGTCATGATGAAGCCTCCTTATGTTGCGCCACTAGTAGCCTGTCTCGTTGCGCTACTCCCTAAGATATCGTCGAGTCACTATCCATTTACTGACTATCGAGCAGGCTCGAAGAGTTCAACCGGATTTCCGTGAGGGTCTTCGATCTGGACTTGTCGCCCTCCGGGACCTACCTCCATCTCGTTTCGAAAACGAAGCCCTGCCTTCTTGAGCGCCTCGATTCGCGCTGGGAGGTCCTCCACCTGAAGAACCACGCGGTTCCACCCACCCGGTTCCTGGCGGCGGCCATCGGGCATAGGACGAGATCCAGAAGCTCCAGGTCCACTCAGAATCAGTTTAAGGTTGCCGATTGAGACCTGAGCGAATGCCGGCAACTTCTGATGATCGAGCTTGAAGCCGAGTTGTTCCGTGTAGAAGGCGACGGAGCGGCTCACGTCCTTCACCTGATACCGGACCCCCCAAAGATCTATGAAACCTTGCAGGCCGCTTCCGGACGAACGAGTTTCATGAGCCTTTGCCGCCGATTTTTTCTCCGTCTGGTTCATAAAAACCTTCCCATATCAAAGTGGATTTCCCAAAATGTCTAGCTGCACCAGGCGGGGCCACGCTCAGCGCTTGTCGTACTCGTCGTGGCGGCGGAACCAGGCCCCCGTCTCATTACGCCCTCGTGGCGCGCGGTCGAGCCACTGGTACATGCCCCAGAGAGGGTCCAGTCCGCGCACATACGTGGAATAGGTGTGGTAGACGACGCCGTCCTCGACCATGAACGCGCTCAGGCCCGGCCTATCGCGCGAGTACGTCGGCGCATCGGTTCCGCACATGGCCGCCAACTGGGCGACAGGCTCCGGGACCGGTCTCGCGTCCATCGCGTGGCCGCCGCGCCGGTAGTTGTATTCGATGACCCCCTGGTGCTGCTGCTCTTCGGTGAACGAGACGTTGAAGTCGAAGTTGAAGTCGCCGAGCGACGAGGCCCAGGGAAAGGTCCAGCCCATTCGCCGTTTGTACGCCTGCAGCTTCGCGAGCGGCGCCCGGGACGCCGCCGTGAAGGCGACGTCGTGGTTCTCGAGGTGGACGACGATGCCGTTGAACCCGTCCGCGATCGCCGAGCAGGACGGACAGCCCGCCTTGTAGTCGGGCCCGAACATGAAGTGGTAGACGAGGAGCTGCGAGCGCCCTCGGAAGAGGTCCGCCAGCGAGGCGCCCCCTTCGTCGGTCTCGAATCGGTACCCCTTGTCGACGCGGACCCACGGCAGCTCCTGCCGCCGACGGGCCAGCTCGTCGCTGCGCCGCGTGTGGTCCTTCTCCGCCTCGAGCAGCTCGAGCCGTGCTGCGAGCCACTCCTTCCGTGTTCCGGTCTTGTGCTTCGTCATCGCTCTTCTCTCCTTCCTTCGAGTGTCCTTTGATCTGGGTTGTGGAAATTGTCCTTGCGCCCTTCTGACGCATGAAGTCCCTTTGCGACGAGCGCAGCCACGCCACCCGTCGAGGTCGCACTAGCCGCAATCAATGCCATCGTTGTCAGGCATGCCGGACACATGAGTGACTCCTCACGAGGCAGCCGCCGGGCGGCTACAGCCGTGTAGCTCCATGACCGGCCGCACTTCCATGCTCCCGAACCGCACTGATGGAAACTTGGAGGCCACCTGGATGGCCTCGTTGAGGTCTCGGGCGTTGATAAGGAAAAACCCCGCGACCTGCTCCTTCGTTTCCGCGAAAGGACCGTCGGTCACGGACAGCTTGCCGGTTCGGACTCGCACGGTCACGGCCGTCTGGACTGGCTCGAGGGGCTCCGCCGCAATGAGGTGACCGCTCTTCTCGAGCGTGCCGCAGTAGGCGGAGGTCTCATCGATGATGGCATCGCACTCGCTCTTGGACATGTCGTCCATCTTCTTCTCCTCGTGGCAGCACATGAGCAGATATTTCATGGTTCCATACCCTCCGATCTGGATGTGCAAGGCTGTTGTCATGAGATAGTCGTCAGGGAAAGCCAAAATCGACATGAGTGATTGAATCTCGGAGATTCAAACACTTACGAGACGTCGCGGACGTCCGGTAGCTTGCCCAACCGACGCTCGAGAAACCGCCGCTCCGGTTCCTGCTGGGTGAGGCCGAGGGCCCGCTCGTAGGAGGTCCGGGCTTCCTTTGTTCGCCCCAGTCGCCGGCAAAGATCCGCCCGAGCCGCGTGCGCCAAGTGATAGTTCGTCAGATCGCCCCGTGCCAGGATGGCGTCGATAAGCGCAAGACCCGCCACAGGGCCGTCACGCATCGCCACCGCGACAGCGCGGTTTAGCTCGACCACCGGCGACGGATCGGCCCGCATCAGCAGGTCATAGAGTGCGACGATCCGGGCCCAGTCCGTGGCGGTGGGGCTGGCTGCCTGGGCATGCACCGCTGCAATCGCTGCTTGGACGGTGTACGTGCCGACTCGGCGCGAGGACAACGCCCGTTCCACCAGCAACACCCCCTCCGCGATCCGATCCCGGCTCCATAGCGAGCGATCCTGGTCTTCCAGAAGGATGAGATCGCCCGTCGGCGAGGTACGCGCCGCGCGCCGCGAGTCGTGCAGGAGCATCAGCGCCAAGAGTCCTATCGCCTCAGACTCAGGGAGCAATTCAATCAGCAACCGCCCCAGGCGGATGGCTTCACCCGAGAGATTGTGCCGCGTGAGCGACCCACCGGATGACGCGGAGTAGCCCTCGTTGAACACGAGGTAGACGACCCGGAGCACGGCGTCCAGCCGGTCCGGCAGCTCGGTCTCCGACGGCACCTCATAGGGAATGCGTGCATCGCGGATCTTCCTCTTGGCGCGCACGATGCGCTGGGCCACTGTGGGTGGAGTGGTCAGGAAGGCGCGCGCGATTTCCTCGGTCGTGAGACCGCAGACTTCGCGCAGCGTCATCGCGACTTGCACCTCCTGCGACAGGGCAGGGTGGCAACAGGTGAAGACCAGGCGCAGCCGGTCGTCCTCGACGCTCTCGTCGTCCCATTCCTCAACGTCAATGGTGGTGGATTCGAGTTGCTTGGCGAGTTCAGTCAGCGACGCGTCGAACCTGGCCTGTCGGCGCATCCTGTCGATAGCCTTGAAGCGGCCGGTCGAGACCAACCACGCCCGCGGATTGGTCGGCACGCCGTCCCGCGCCCATTGCTCGACCGCTGCGGTGAAGGCATCGTGCAACGCCTCCTCGGCGGCGTCAAAGTCGCCAAGCAGGCGGATCAGGGTGGCAAGGACATGCCGCGACTCGGAGCGGTAGACGGCGTCCACCAGCTCGCGAACCGGTTTGCTCGGGTCCTCGGTCACTGTCTCCAAGCCCTCATGCTGAGATGGTTTAGCAAGACCAATCGAGCAAGCGCCGTGCCCCTCGTCCGATGGATTGTCACATCAGTCGATAAAATAGTTGTCATGGCGGAGGCAAAGGTTCCTCCATTCCTTGTCGCTGAACTGACGACCAGCGGCTTTCTCGGCGAGTGCTTCGAAGTAGGCCTCGCGCGGCGCGCCGGGGGCGAAGAGTAGCAGCATCGATGCCGGCTCGTCCGACTCGTTCTGGAAGGCGTGCACTCCCCCCTCGGGGACGTACAAAAAATCCCCTGCCATCGCGTCAATCCAGCGATCTCCGTTGAACAGCCGCACCGTTCCGGACAGGATGAAGAACGATTCGGACATGGTCCTGTGGAAGTGTGCGCTCGGCCCCGGCGTGTGCGGTCGCGCATCCCACCTATACAAGCCGAATTGTCCGTTCGTGGATGCTCCGGTGGCCAGGTAGCGCACCGCTGTGCCCGAACCGATCGTCAGCTCGGGCTTCTGGTCCGCCCGACGGTAGACCGCACTGATCTCGCCCTTGTCACCTCGATAGCGGACATCCGGATACGACATCTGTGACTCCCTTCTAATTGGTTTCCAAACAGACTCGCCCAACATGATGTCCGCTGAGAAGAGTCGCTCCATGACTTCTCCGAGCTTCCCTTTCTCACCATTTGCGACCCTGGGCACTGGAAAAGTTGATTCAGTACTCGAAAACCACATTATAGAGAGACGGGACCATTTCAACGCCCAACTGTTCTAACGTCGCCTTCATAGGCGTTACGCTCTTTTCATAGGCTTTCCAGTACACATCTTCATTTTCCCAAATCGCGACGTTAATGAAGTTGAATTTGCTGCCTGGCTTGGTGCTCCTATGAAACTTTCCGCTCAAAAACCCTGGTTGCTTCGTGATATTTGCCTTCACGTCCTGCCACCACTTCACGAACTCGTCTTCCTTGCCTTTCGGGACTGAAAACACGTTAATTAAGGTTACTGCCATGGCGCATCCCTCCACACATTTGCCACGCGCAATCCTATAATTTGTGAGTCCATGCTGTTATCTTCCGTAATCTCGCCCTGCCCACACCCCTCTGCTCCACAACACGACCTCTGGTATCCTCCTGCAGGTCCCGTTAGCCTGCGCTAGGGACGCGCGTCATCAACTCGAGAATGTGTCCGTTGGGATCGCGAAAATAAACGCCCCTGCCACCGTTCCAGGAATTGAGCTCCTTATTCTCCAGATTCCACGGGTCGCTGCCATAGGCGATTCCGGCCTCTTGCACTCGCTTCAAAATGGCATCGAACTCCCGGTCGCTCACGTGAAACGCGTAGTGATGGATGTCGAACCTGTCGGCATCGTCGAAATCGAGTGTCAGAGTCTCATTCACGCGCACCGGAGCGAAGTGTCTGCCCGGCCCCTCGTACTTCAACCCAAAGATATCCGCGAAAAACCGCGCCGAGACCTCTTTGTCGTGCGCCGGCACGACTGTGTGATTCAAGATGATCGCCATGACGTGACGCCTCCTTCGGGCGCAATCGAGTCAAGACCAGGGGCGATCTCGGTCATTCAAGTCATGTTCTCCCTGGCGCCTCCAGGCTTCAGTCCTGGTCCAACCGTCCTTCGCTTACCGATCTTTCACATCACCACGCCGCCCCCCGCATGAATGTTTTGCCCCGTCAACCACCGCGCCTCTTCGCTGACCACAAAGGCCACGACATCGGCAATGTCCTTCGGCGTGCCGAGCCGCTTGAGCGGCGAGGCCTGCTCGCCGATCTGGCGGAAGGTGGGATCGGCGGGCATCATGGCAGTGTCTGTGTACCCTGGTGAAACCGTATTCACGGTGATTCCCTTAGACGCCAGTTCGTGCGCGAGGCCTTTCGTGAACTGCTCGAGCGCCCCCTTGCTGCCGAGGTAGGCGGTGGCGCCGGCAAAACCGATATGGGTGCCGTCCGTGGAAATGTTCACGATGCGGCCTCCGTCTGCGATCACTTTTGCAGCTTCCTGCATGGCGAAATACGGCCCCTTGGCGTTCAAGGAAAAAATCTGGTCGAATTCCTGTTCCGTCGTCTCGACCAACGGCTTAAAGGTAAACATCCCCGCGTTGTTTACCAGAATGTCGAGTCGCCCAAAGCGCTGCACCGTCTCTCGAACTACGCGACGCACGTCCGCAATCTTGCTCATGTCAGCCTGGATCGCAACCGCCTTACCACCCTTCGCTTCGATCCCGGCGACGACCTGTTTGGCCTTGTCCGCGCTCTTGCCATAGTTGACCACGACCGTGGCGCCCTCCTGCGCGAGCCGCTCTGCAATCGCCCGTCCGATGCCGGCCGAGGCCCCGGTGATGATAGCCACTTTTTCAATGAGCGAATCCATGGTTTCTTCTCCTTTCTCTTTGGTTGCATGATCTCCCTTATGCTGTGGCCGTGCCCCTGATGCCCCTTGTTCAATGCACTGCGTTCTCACGAAGTTCACGTTCTGCCTGGACCCAATCCTCCAGGGCATGTCCATCCGTCGCACCGCGCGCGAGGTAGATCTGATACGCGCGCCGCTCAATCTCATCTCGAGCGGACTCATTGGCGGTCGAGGCCGCTGTTCTGGAGAAGAGATGCCTGACCACTGGTTGCTCTGCCTTCTTTTCTCTTGCCTTTGACATGGTTGCCTCCTTGGTGAAGGTCATTCAACGGTTGACCAGCTGCATCGTGGCTGCGGGATAGCGCGTCCCGGATGCGACTCCGTGTGGCGCGACTTCGCTAAAACGCTTCAGGTCGTCTGCCGTGAGGCCTGTTCAAGGCGTCCGGATCACGACGAGCTTATCCGTCCCTGACTCGGCTCCCCACACCTCGCCTGCTCGCCCGAGCAGTTGACGCACATTCGCACCTGAACTCGTCAGCGGATAGACTTCAAACGCTTCCTTCACAGGATCGAACCGCACGAGCGCGTTCGCGCCGAAGTCGCTGAGCCACACCTTGTCCCGATCGTCCACATAGACCGCGTAGGCGCCCGGATTTTTCCCCGGCAGCTTCCATTCCTTCCATGTATTGGCGGCTGGGTCATAACGACCTACCTGCCCGGCGTTCCATTCGCTGACCCAAATGTTCCCATTCGAATCCGCCCACACTCTGCGTGCACCCTGCTTCGGCGTCGGCGGCTCGATCACTGTCGCGGCGCCGGTGTCCGAGTCAAGGCGGGCGATATAACTTCCCGCCAGAGATGCGTAGTACACCGTCCCATCAGGTGTGGCGGTGATGCCATACGGCCCTGGGCCTTTCGGGGCATCAAACACTTCCACTTTGCCGACCTTGGAGTTCAGTCGCCCATAGATGCCGCTCTGCCCCGTGAACCACAGAACACCACGCTTATCAAATGTGGCGGTGTTCAGGTTGGCTCCTTCACGTCCGGACGGCAGAGGATAGACGGTGATCTTCTCTGTCGCGGGGTCAACCCGGACGATGGCGTTCAGCCCGCCATCCGTGATCCACGGTGCACTATCTGGGCCGACGATCACCCCGTGCGGCCGTGACCCGTCGCCCAGTTTGATGCGGCGGATCTGTCTTGTCGAGGGATCCAGCCGGCCCAGTTCTCCCGAGCGCTGCCCGACGTACCAGACGTCGCCGTCGGGAGCAGGCGCGACGTCGTGCGGGTGCGACCCGGCTGGTACGGAATATTCCTGGACCTTGGGGGTCGACTCCTGAGCGGCACTGAGAGGACGGGCAATGGTCAGCGCGAGTGCAGCCAGCGCATAGACAAGGAATTTTTGAGCAGTTGTTTTGATGACCACGACCTCACCTTTTCATTCCGCAGCTCCGGTCTATTCCATCAACAGCTCGCCCACATAACACCAGCTCCGGTTTTCCCCTCGTTCGATAGAGCGGACGATGGGATGGCCGGTCGGGCGAAAGTGCTTCGTGGCGTGCTTGTTCTTCGAGGAATCGCAGCAGCCGGCGGTGCTCGGCTTGACGTCGCGGATCTGGTCGAGATGGACGCAGGACTGCTGGGGCATGATCACACCTCCTTGAGGTACTCATGCACGAACTGGACGGCCATCGCGCCCTCACCGACGGCGGAAGCGACGCGTTTGACCGAGTCGGATCGCACGTCGCCGGCCGCGAACACGCCGGCGCGGCTGGTCTCGAGCAGAAACGGTTGTCGCTTGCCGGTCCAGTGCGGGGACTGCGCCAGCGATGGACCGGTTCTGATGAACCCCTTGCCGTCCCGCTCGATCTCCTGCGGGAGCCAGTCGGTCCGCGGCACCGCACCGATGAAGCTGAACACCGCCGGAGTCTCCACCGTCCGCTTCTCCCCGGTTTTGCTGTTGACGATTTCGATGGAATTGAGTTGGCCGTCGCCGTTCATTCGCTGTACTGTCGAGTTGCGGAGCAGTTCGATGTTGGGTGTCTGCTCAATCCGCTTGGCGAGGTAGCTGGACATATGCTTGTAGAGGTCATCGCCGCGAATGACAAGTAGCACGCGACTCGCATGCTGGGAAAGGAAGACGGCGGCCTGCCCGGCAGAATTGCCGCCACCCACCAACACCACCTGCGCTCCCTTGTAGATATGGGCCTCGTTGTGAGTGGCGGCGTAGAATACGCCCCGCCCTTCGAACTGCTCGCACCGTTCGGCGTTCAGCCGGCGATACTCGACGCCCGTGGCGATCAACAGGCACTTTGTGGTGACCGTTTCGTCGCCGTCCAGCCGCAACACCGGATAGGTCTTGTCG
>VBOJ01000125.1 GCA_005877775.1 Nitrospirota bacterium
CTCCAGCAGTGGCATCGTCAAGACCACCTGTGGGGCCTGCCCAAAGTCTCGCTGCAGCTCCCTGCCGACGAGGAGATTGAATTTCTGGTCGGTTCCGCCGAGCTCCACGTCGGCTTTGAGCGCGACCGAGTCGTAACCCTGAATGAGGGGATACAGGAACTCATGGATACTGATCGGTTTCTGCCCATGATACCTTTTGTGGAAGTCTTCACGCTCCAGCATGCGCGCCACGTTGTAGTGGGCGCTGATCTGGATCAACTGCTCTGCCTTCATCCTGTTCATCCAACGCCTGTTGAAGTCCACCTTCGTTTTCTTGACATCAAGCAGTTTGAAGATTTGCCGTTTATACGTCTTGGCATTCGTCTTCACTTGATCTTTTGTGAGTGCCACACGGGTCTCGGACACGCCGGTGGGATCTCCAATCATGCCGGTGAAATCACCGATCAGAAAAATGACTGTGTGGCCGAGTTCCTGGAAGTGCTTGAGCTTATGGATCAACACGGTGTGGCCGAGGTGCAGATCCGGAGCAGTGGGATCGAAGCCAGCTTTCACTCGCAGGGGGCGGTGCTCTTTCAGGGATCTGGCAAGCTTGGCTTCCAATTCATTCTGCTGAATGACCTCCACAGCTCCGCGGAGGATCAGGTCCATCTGCCGAGTCAGTTCGCTCACAACCGACCTTCTTTTTGAAGAGTCGGTGCTTCTGCCGCCTTCGTTCTGCGAGGGGATAGCTGGGTCTGGTGGCCGACCAGGATCAGCGGGCGTAAGCTGTTCAGCCGCTTCTCCCCGATTCCTTTCACCTCAAGTAAATCTTCAACTGTATTGAATGAACCCCGCGCCGTTCTTCGTTCGACGACTCGTCTTGCCAAGACCACTCCGATTCCAGGAAGCGCCTGCAGTTCCTCGACCGTTGCGCGATTGATGTCCAACCGCTGTTCGTCTGTGGTCGCGGGGATGGCGACGGTCTGGCTGGTTGTCCGTGCCTCGGTGATGGCGCGGCCGGATGCCGCCCGGTTCGAAACAGAAGCGGGCTCCGTACTGTCCTGCGATTCCGTCGTCTGCCCGTGGGACGTGGGGGATGGTGGATCAGTCGCGGGCTCTTTTGGAATGGGCCAACCGATCCAAAGGACCAGTCCGGCGGTGACCGCCAGCATGGAGGCCTTCATGAGCAGGGACTTGAGCATCTCACCCCTCATGTCATCCCCGCTTACGCGCGAGGTGAATGGCCAGCCCCTCCACATCCTCGGCCGCTTCCATGATGCCCTCGGACAGGGTGGGATGGGCATGGATCATCTCTGCGACGGCCGACGCAGTCGCGCCGAGTTGCATAGCCAGCGCGGCCTCGTGGATCAGGTCGGCCGCGTGCGCGCCGATGATGTGCACGCCGAGAATAGCCCCGGTCTTTGCGTCGGCAATGATCTTGAACAGACCGGTGGTGTCCCCCACCCCGTGTGCCTTGCCCAGTGCAATATGCCGGAACCGACCGATCTTGATCTCCGCCTCAGACTTCTGGCTTCGCTCGCGCGCCTGCTGCTCAGTCAGTCCGACGCGGCCGATCTCGGGGAGAGTGAAGATGCCGGCGGGGATCACGTCGTAGCGGATCTCACGGCGCCGTCCCAGAATGTTCTCGACCGCGACCTTCCCCTGCGCCGATGCGACATGTGCCAGCATGGCCTTGCCGACGAGGTCTCCAATGGCATAGACTCCTGGCACGTTGGTCTCCAGTCGCTCGTTGACGAGGACTTCTCCCCGCGTGCCAAGCTGCACCCCGACTGGCTCCAGCCCGATGCCTTTTGAATTGAATCCTCGCCCGACCGACACCAGGAGCTTCTCGGCCACAATCGCGGTCCCGTTTTTCAAGATGGCCTTGATCGTCCCGTTCTGACGTTCCAGTTTCTCAACCGTGGAGCCCGCGTGGATTGTGACACCCCGCTTCTTCAACTCACGGTCCATGAAGGCCGAGATCTCTTCATCCTCGAGGGGGAGAATGCGGGGCATCAGCTCCACCAGGCTGACCCGCGTGCTGATCCCGCTATAGAGGGAAGCGAATTCGCACCCCTCGATGCCGGCGCCAATGATCAGGAGACTAGCGGGGATCTCGGTCAGATCCAATGCCTCCTTGCTCGTGATGATCTGACGTCCATCAATTGGAAAAAGCGGCAGGTTGGGCCAGGACGAGCCGGTCGCAAGAATGATGGCGTCCGCCTGCACACGGGCCTCGGTGCCGTCTCGCTTGGCCACGCCGAGCGTCCGTTCATCGAGCAATGCTCCGGTTCCTTCCAGATGCTCGATTCCCCAGGTCTTGAACAGCGTCGCGATGCCTTTCACCAATGTCTCCACGACCTTGTTCTTCCTGGTCACCATCCGTGCCAGGTCGTAGCGCACCAGGCCGTCCAGGTTCAGTCCCAGCTCAGCCGCTTTCTTGGCCTTGTCCCCCAGTTCCACGACTGCCAGCAAGGCCTTGCTAGGAATGCAACCCCAGTTCAGACAGACTCCGCCCAACACCTGGTTCTCCACGACGGTGATGCGCGCGCCGAACTGGGCTGCCCGGATTGCTGCCACATACCCGCCAGGCCCGGCGCCGAGGATGGCAATGTGTTTCTGTTGCATCATGTCTTCTGGGCAGAAAGAAAGACTCCGTACTGAGCAGCGGTCATCAAGCGCTCTACCTCAGTTGAGTGGGACAACTCGATGATCGCCATCCATCCCTTTCCATAGGGGTCCGAATTGACCATCTCCGGATGGTCCTTCAGGTCCGTGTTGACCTTGATGACCGTCCCGCTCACAGGTGTATAGATCGTGCTCGTGGTTTTCGTGGACTCAACCTCACCGATCTGCTGCCCTGCGACCACGACGGCACCCACCTTCGGCAACTCAATGAAGACGATGTCGCCGAGCGCGTCCTGGGCAAAATTGCTGATCCCAATGGTAGCCTGGTTCCCATCGACCCTGGCCCACTCATGTTCCTGATGATAGCGAAGATCTGTCGGTTCCATCTTCTCCTCTTAATGGTGTCATGCACGGTGTCTCGAAAGTGTCACTCAAAAATAATTGCGGGATCGTAGTGCAGCATGTCCTCTTTGTCAAGGAACCGAGGAGGACACATTCACATACATCACCCCGATTCCCTTGGCTAGGGAAGCGCGATCTGTCGTTGGCTTCAGTTGATCCCCTAACCGGACAAGGCCTCCGTCTGGAAGCGGTGTTGCGACCCAAATCCGGTCGGCTCCTCCCAGCAGCTCGATCAGACGTTCGACGATGTTCGGTGTCGCACCATGTTGAACACCGATCAGGTAAGAGTCAAATCGGCTCCGCTTAGCCTCCAAGAGATCTTCCCTATACTGCATCAGCGCCACAAGCGGAGCCGTGACGGCTTCCGGATGCACCTCGAGGGCAAATTGCAGCTTCGGCGAGCGTTGTCGCATGGCGCGCCGGAGCTGGTCCATCACCTTGAGTGTTTCTCGGACCTTCCATCCCGCCCATTGCCAAAACTCCGGTGGGTCTTCCTGCCGAGGCTGGAGCTGACTCTGAGGCTCGCGAGGTCGAGACGCCGCAGTTCCCGGGTCCGTGCGCGGCAACAGTTTCCCAGGGTCCAGCCTGATGCCGAAGTCCCGTTCGAAACCATCCAACCCGTATGAACTCAATCCGTCGGTTGGACCTGTCGGCACATCGGCTTGAAACAGCACTCCATCGATCCCTGTGTCAGCAAGGTCTGTAAGGAAGCCGGTGAGGTATTCCTGAAATGACGGGTTGAACAGGTCCAGGCTCGATGATAGCTTGAGTTGGCGTGTGGCGGGGTCATAGAACCAGTCGACCCATTCGGGCCTGGATTTCAGCCAACTCATCCGTCGCAGCGTGACGGCTCCGAACACCGATAGGCCGTGTCGATGCGCCACCGGGACGGTCTGGCCGATGAAGTCCTGCATCAGATTCGCTCGGCCGGTTCGAAAATAGACGCCGGTGGGTACACGAGCCCCGCGCGCAGCGTGGGTCTTACTCTCCTTCTTCGCCCCGTGCGTCATGACCTGCCTGGTCCCCACTTCCAACACGAGCGTTGTGATGCCTGCTTGGGTGAGGGACTGCATCCAGTGGTCCAAGTCCTGGATGGCAGAGAGGTGGTGGGAGGGAATCAAAATGGCGGTGCGCCGGTTCGAGCCGACTGCATTGCCTCCGAGGAGTTGCTCTAATTCGACGATCCGACGCCGCGCGGTCAGGCGATCACTCTCTTCGCCCAAAATGCTCGCCTCAGCCGGGTCCGCAATGGCACGGTACTCGGACAAGGCTCCTTTCAGATCACCAAGCTGTTCGTACGAGCGAGCCAACCACCAGCGTGCTTCCAGAACAAACTGGGACTCAGGGTAGGTGTTGATCAGATGCTGCAGGAGATTCCTCGCGAGGAGGTAACGGCCCTCTGCATAGTGCGTCCGGGCATTCAGGAGGAGTCTGCTCTGAGCTTCGATGACGACAGGGGTCTGAGGAGTGACCCGCGCGACTGGGGATGGCTGCGGCTGAGCACAGCCGGTCGCTACCAGGATGGCAGCTAGTAGAACCAGCGAGGAAGGCAACAACTTGAACTCACCGCACACCCAGCTCCATTTCGGAAAAGAAAAATCCGATCTCGAAGCGAGCCGTTTCCGAGGAGTCGGACCCATGAACGGCATTGAACTCGATAGTGGTCCCATGCACGGCGCGGATCGTGCCGGCATCGGCCTTGGCTGGGTCAGTGGCCCCCATGAGGTCACGGTGGCGCTTGATCGCGTCGTCGCCTGATAGAACCAGGACGACGATCGGTCCTGAAGACATGAACGTCGTCAGGCTGTCGAAAAACGGTCGCTGCCGATGGACAGCGTAGAACCCTTCGGCAGCGGATTTCGACAACTGCATCATCCGGATGGCAATCGGCTTCAGGCCCACCGCTTCGTAGCGCCGGATGATGTCGCCGATGACGTTCTTTTTAACTGCATCTGGTTTGATAATCGCTAAGGTTCGTTCCCCGATCACGTCGTTGCATCCTCCTAAAGGTTGTGCATCTCCGCAATCTGCTCAAGTGCATTATAGAGAAGGCGTCCCCTAGCTTCAAGAACGCAGAGGAGGAAGACGAGAGAAAACGCTACCGCCGGAACCGTTCGGCCAGTTCGCTGGGCTTAAAGACACCCCGTTCGGTGATGATCGCGGTCACGTACTTGGCGGGTGTGACATCGAAGGCGGGATTCAGTACTTCGACACCCATCGGGGCAACTGGTCGGCTACCGAAGACCGAGGTGACCTCCTGGGGCTTGCGTTGCTCGATCGGAATCTGATCGCCGGAAGGCGTCGCCAAGTCAATGGTCGAACAAGGCGCAGCGATATAAAACGGGATTCCGTGCGCGTTGGCCAGCACCGCCACGGAATAGGTCCCGATCTTATTGGCCACGTCGCCGTTCGCCGCAATCCGGTCAGCCCCCACGAGACAGAGATGCACCTGTCCTTGCCGCATCAGCGCGCCGGCCATGTTGTCAGTGATCAGCGTGACAGGAATGTGGTCCTGCATCAGTTCCCAGACCGTCAGGCGGGCGCCTTGCAGCACGGGACGCGTTTCGTCCGCCAGCACACGGATCTTCTTGCCTTGATCCCAGGCTGCGCGAACGACCCCGAGCGCCGTGCCGTAACCGGCGGTGGCCAGCGCGCCTGCATTGCAATGGGTCAAGATAGTCTGGCCATCTCTGATCAGCGTTGCTCCATGTCGGCCGATTTCCTTGTTCATCGCGATGTCTTCGTCGAGGATCCGCTGCGATGCCTCCACCAGGCTACGCTTGATCTCGCTCACCGACCGCCCCCGTAATCCGGACAGCGTGGTCTTCATCCGTCCGATCGCCCAGAACAGGTTCACCGCGGTTGGACGGGTGGCGGCCAGATGGTCACAGATGGCCGTCACCGCCTTGGCGAACTCTTCGTACGAGGTCATTGTCAACGACTGCGCGCCGAGGGCGACGCCCATCGCGGCCGTCACGCCGATTGCAGGCGCCCCTCGTACCCGCAGTTCCTGGATCGCTCGAGCGACGGTCTGATAGTCCTTGCAGTCCAGGAACTCGACCTGCTCCGGCAAGCGGCTCTGGTCCAGAATCCGAACCGCCCCGTCTTTCCATTCGACCGTCGGAACCATGGGACAAGTCCTCTTAGCGATCGGTCGCTTCCACGTCGGTGGATCGTTCTCTCTTCCCTCGATGGTACTCCGATCGGCCTCGATACTCCAGGAACGAGATGATGATCACAATCAGGGCTGCTTGGAGCAGCAGCATGAGCGCTTCCGCCGTATTGGCCTTGCGGAGGACCAGCGCGGCCAGTCCGAGACAAATGGTCAGCGTAAAGATCGTGGCCACTGTGGCCCGCCGGCTGCCCAGCGAGCGATCCAATCTGTGGTGCAGATGGTCTTTCCCGACGTAGTCGATCCAGTCTTTGATCGTCCTGACTTTCCCGGTCACCACCCGCTCCACCGTGATATGAATCATGTCGTAGATGAGCACGCCGAAGATGAGGAGCGGATTGCTGAACGAGACGATCGGATTGTTGTCGGCCCAGTTGCCTTTCACGGCCAAGCAGGCCAGGGTAAACCCGAGGAACGTCGCGCCGCCGTCACCGAGAAAAATCAGGGCCTGACGGTTCATCCTAAAGTTGTACGGGACGAATCCCAAGCCAGCTCCGATGATCGCCACGGCCCACCAGCCCACCCCCGGTTGATTCGTCTGAAACGCGA
>VBOJ01000126.1 GCA_005877775.1 Nitrospirota bacterium
CTCACACCTGTGTCTAAGCTGGCTGCTGTATACACGCCGATCCTCCTCGTTGGCCAGAGACTTGCCTGAAATATCGGGTCCGCAACTCTGTTGAAAGGCAAGCCGTTGGGCGCAACGACTTGCTGTCGTCGTATCAGCCACTCGGTAAGGAGTGCCGGTATCTCTTCCCGAGGTGGCGCTAGCGGAGTAATGCTGACTGGCGCCGGAGCGGTTGTCATCCGTTGTCCTGAGGCCTCAACCAACATTCTGACGACATCGAAATAGGCGTTCTTATGGTGGGAGGTCGCGCGCCAGAGCAGATTGTACGCCTTCAAATAGTTCCCGCGCAGAACCGGTTGATCCTCCAGAAACAAGAGGGGACTAAAGAAAGCCTCCGCCAGGTTGAATTTGTAATAGGCAGAAACGGGATCCAGGATCGTGAACCAGGTGGGAACCCACATGACTTCAGAGGCCGGCGCGTAGCGGTCATAGACAGGGCCGTACTTTTGAGGATTGATGGCCTTCCCAATCCGCAAGAAGGTCAACTGCATGTCGAGGTTCCCAAAGTAGGAGGTGCGAATTCTGTCATAGGGGGCGAGCAGGAAGTTCCACTGTCCAGGCCCGAGCAGGTGGTCGAGCACACCTTCAATGAGACCCTGCGCGGTTTGCTTCACCTCAGGGTCCTGAACTAAGAGGTACGCGTACGTCAGCCCCATCATGGTGCCGACATAGGCGTCGCGACTGACGGCATGGTCCGCGCCGCACCCCCATCCGTACCAAACAGTTCCCACCGGCCGCACGAGCGGCAAGGCGCGCTGGAGTTGCGGCAAGGCGGGTTGTAGAGGGAGTGGTGGAGTCGGAGCCTGTCCTTTCGCTGAGACCGAATCCAACGCCGCTTGAGCTTCAGCATACGTCTTGAAGTGTCGTGATCCTTGTTCCGTGACCAGATCCCATCCACCATCAGGTTTTTCGTAATAACAGGGTTGCTGGTTCAAGCTTCCCTTCTGTTGACCCTCGTCCGAGAAATCGATCTTGCTGCTCGTCGATGACCAGACTGTCCGTGACAGAATTCCAGGGTACTGGCGCACCGGCATGGCACGCCCCTCGATCACCGCTGCGTCGGTCGTGACGTCGAAGAGCCGCGTGAATCCTCGCACCACCTGTTTCACACGGTCGAGCGCGGCCGGGTCACTCGTAGCGGCGTAGCGAAACGACTCGGCGGCCAGATAGTGTCCCGTAAAATTGGCCGAGTCCGCTTTCAACCCGTAGGACAGCGGTGGGGGGGGAGTCGTCGAACCGGAGCGTGGCATGCGGCTGTCTATGGGTTTCATCTGATTATTGTGATCGAGGGACAGCACAGTGCCTTCCAAGAGGTGCGACTGAATCGCCGATTCGATCTCGCCTGCATTCTTCGCAAACTCCGCCGGTGAGAGTGGGGCTGGTGTCGGAACAGTAGGTGCTCCCTCGCCCCATACTTGGGGCACCTGGGTCTGCAAGAGCAGAAATACCTGATTCAGTGACTCTGACGCCGGAATTACCCACGGTGCACTCAACGTAAAGGGAATCGTCTGTCTCCCGACTCGGTTCAACGTGATCGAGAGCCCGCCCACGAGTTCCACGGACGCTTTTTGAAGGGAGACGTCCCCGTGGATGAAATCGTGGCCAGAGACCGGGTAATTCACGTCGTAGATGATCTCATAGGTCGTCGGGAAGATCGTGATGACGAGATCGCCGGTCAACCGGGCGTCGAACTCGCCCTTGAGTCCCAGGCTTAAATTGGTGATGCGTCCCCGAATCTCGATACGGTCACGCAAGGGATGCACCTGGAATTGAACGGGAATCGAGACTGGGATGAACCCATCTCCCTCGAGCCGCAATTGCGGCTCGACGACCACGCGCTGCAAGCCTGGCCTGTCGAGCTGCGCGTTGTTCAGTTCAGCCGATGCAGCCAGGCGGAAGTTCGAGATGCGGAGTCCAAACGGGATGGTCGGCGACCAGTCCAGGTACGTCACCGCATCCTTACCCGTCGCCGGATTCTTTTCCTTGACACTCGCGTGGGCCTGCACTGTCCCCCCGATCGAGAAGTTCCAAAAGCGATCGAGTGGGGCTTCGAACGTGAACCCCCGCAACACAGGTGACACGGCTCTGAAGCCGGGTGAGGCCGCTAGGTCGGCATGGCCTGTGGCCTTGGTGACCTGGAGACTGAACGCCCAATGCAGATCCCCGCCACCGTGGCTTTCGGCAAACGGTTTTGCGGTCAGGCCCTGAATGTTCTGTTCGGCGTCATGCATATACTGGCGCGCCAGTGGACACCAAGGAATGTTCATCAGTTCGTTGGCTGCGTCGAGTCCAGGACCCAGCCCCCTGACCGGCGCCGCGCATGGCGGAGGACTGACGGCAGGTGTCAAAGGTACGGGAGTGACGGGAGTCGTAACCACGGGGGCACCTAAGGGGCGGCCAAGCGGTGCCGGTACGGCTCGTTCCTGGACCTGGCCCGGCGTCTCCTCTGGCTGGACTTGGCCTTGTGATTCTTGTGCTTGGCTCGCTCTCAAGAATCCTCCAGTCGTCAGAACAACCACGCTCAGCGTCACGGCAACAAATTTAGCTTTGCGAGTCATCTCACACCTCCTTTTGCGCCTATTCCAGCGATCAAGAATGCTCTCGAGGTTTACAGGCTCTGCCTTCCGAATTCGTTCAACAGCACCAGCAAGCCAGCATCCGACCCCGCTCTTCCATGAGGCAGATCGAACCAGATGAGGTCATGCCTGTGGATCCCAGTCTCGACATCGCCATTCGTGGGAGAGCGGCGCATTCAGTTGACTGCCGCCGAACACTATTAGAAGTGACAGCAGGATGGCAGGTCAGGCAACTTTGGCGCTGGGACTTGATTGATGGCATGGTCCCATGCGTCTTTCGCTTGTTGAGCCGCTTGTTGAGCCGCGTGTTCTGCAGCTTGGGCTGCTTGCGTGGCCGCGTCAGAAGCCGCCCTCACTGCTGCCCGTTCCGCGTCGGTCAGCTCTCTACCCAGGACACCAAACGGGGCGCTCGCCGCCTTCCCGACGCCAGCCACTATTCCGGCAGCCGAAGCGGCCGAGGCTGCCTTCTCGACGGCGTCCTTCGCGGCGATTTCGGCTTGCCTCTGTGCCGCCCCGGCTGCGGCTCGTGCCTTCGCCGCGGTGCGATCCGCGGCTTCCGCCGCGGCGCGCATGTTCTGGTCGAACTGAACGCCCAACTTCTTCGCTTCTTCGATCCAATGCAGGACCACGGGCGGCAACGGCAAGTTTAGGTTCAGAGCTTTAACCCAGAACGCAGTCCTCGCGATACTCGTGGTACCGTAGGCGACCCACCCGAATCCAGCCTCTCCCCAACAACCCTGCGGGGGGGCGCACGACCCCCATGAATTCTTGATTCTCCACGCGCCTTTCCTATCGTCCCAGCCCACGAGTGTCACCACATGGTTCTCATCTCCTGGGGGCCCGCTGTACACTCCATTGGTGTAATATGACAGATCGTCTCCCGCGTGCATGGTGACCGCCAGTGGTCCGTGCTCCAGAAGACTTGCCTTAAGCTGCGGAACCGACGGAGCCATCCCGATCGCCCCGATCCCCACAATGCCCCACATCAAGGCCCGATAGGGGTTATCGAACACTGCGCGCGGTCCAAACTTCTGTCCGTGATACGGCACGTCTCCCTCATTGGCCGTCCCCAGCAGCATCATTTGCGTGAAGGCCTCGGCTGGGTTCCCTCCGTTACAGCTCCCAAAGACCGCATTGTCCAAGACGTACTGTGGCGACAACTGCGTGCTCTCGTTGTACCGGATGAGAAGGTTGCTCTCCAGGGCGGACACAGAGGCAAAGGCCCAACAGCTTCCACAACCGTTTACATTCTGATCGTGAACGGGACTGACCTTTCCGAGAACAGTCCAGTCGAATGCGGGTGCCGTGGCCGGTGGCAACAGCGCTCGTAGCGAATTTTCCGGTAGATGGGCCAGCCCGAAGGAGTCTGCAAGCTGTTCGAACGCATCGATCGCCTGTTGCTCTAACCGGAGGAGTTGGCTTGCGATCGAGGAGCTCTGGTTCGCCCAAGCCGCCAGGTCTGCCGCCGGCGGCTGCTTGAGGCCCGTGATTTCTTCGATCCTCCGGCCCGCGACGGAGGTGTACCCAACGCCAAACCTCAGTTTGTCCCTCTGAATCCTTGCCCGCAGCTCCGCGAGCTTCTGCCGAATGACAGGGGGAGCCGTCTTCTCCCGTTCAGCATAGAAATGGATCAATGGATGCACACCAGGTGGGGCCTGTACCGTGAATCTGAAGGAAGGCAAAGGATTGGAGGGTGTCGCATGGGGCTCTAGTAGTGGTTGCCCACCAGGTGGTAGGAGCACGCCGGGTACTCCCGCAGATGGAGGCGAAGGCCTCGCGGGAATCCCGGGGAGCTGCGGCATCGGCAGTCCTGGTACGGCTCTTTCCTGGACCTGACCCGGCGTCTCCTCTGGCTGGACCTGGCCTTGTGATTCTTGTGCTTGGCTCGCTCTCAAGAACCCTCCAGTCGTCAAAACGACCACGCTCAGCGTCACGGCAACAAATTTTACTCTGTAAGTCATTTCGCACCTCCTGCGCCTCTGTGGACCACGGCGCTATTTCTCCCTGAAAATCCAAGTCCGTGCTGATCCATGGTTTCACACGCCCGTCCGGAATCTCATGATGTCATTGCCATGCCGAAGGGTTACCCCCTTGAGTGAACATCGATCGCTGGGTCTGTGATCGTCGGCACTGCACCTACCTGTTGTTGTGAGTCGGACATCATAGCCGAACGCCAGAAACTGTGCGAGGACATCGGCCCTCTTCCATTAGGAAGTCGGCCTCACCCGGGCAAAGGTTCACGGAGATTTCTCTCTCACCCCTTTTCGAGTTTGGAGAAATCTAAGGGGTCTGACCCCTATGTTTCCTGTTGAAGAACTCCACAACTGTCACCTCGCCCTTTGGATTGCCGCTGACGGGCGAGGTGGGATCGTTGAGTAATTCGTTCTGCCGGGCCGCGATGGTCGCTTTGACGCGCGCTTGTTCTTCCGCCTGCCGTTTGGCCTCAAGCGCTTGGAGTGTCTGTTCGATGACTTCCGGGTGAGAGCGGATGTACGATTCGATCGCCTTGTCCACGGCCTGTTGCCACGCCGGGTCTGTCGGCTGTACGGCTGGTTCGGCAAAAGCGGGTGGCAAGGCGAGGCTGAGGTCTAGTCCTAAAACGAGTAAGAAAACAACGACTGGCTGCTGCAGGTGGTTTGCCCTGTGTGGGTGCATCACTTCCCCCCTCGTTGTCATGAGCCTGGTTATTGATCGAGAGCAACATTCAAATTCGTGATTGGTGGCCCATCAAACCGGACTGGGATCTGCTTGCTGCCCACTGTTAACAGATGGTTACCAGGCGTAATGCTTAGGGACCGGAATGCATACCGTCCTTGAGCATCTGTTCGAACCACGAAGACCAGACCGTTCGCGATGAGATGTACTTCCAGTCCGGCTAGCGGACCACGGCTGGTGGAAACCTGGCCGGACATCACAGCTTGACCACTGGAGGCCGGGACGCATTTCATATTCGCGTTCCGTTTCGCTCTGCTGACTCGACGTCAGCCAGCCTGCAATAGTCCGCACGGGCTACAGTCCAAGAACAGACAATCTGATAAAGACTCTGGGTTTATCGAGGTCTTTTACCAATTGCCAGCGGTTGCATCAAACGCTCGGCTACATGAGTTCCGCTGCCTTCGAAGCACAGGGGGGATGTCTCTCAACTACCTTTCCGTAAAATTTTGGACAGCCTCAGCGCGTCGCCTTTTCTATTTTTCACCTTTTACGCTATTGCCCAAGTGTCCTATCCTTAGGGTGATGACAGTGACCCAAACTGAAAACATTGCAGAAGGTTTTACCAAATAATCTAGTTATCCCAGGGATGGAGATATCACAGATAGCGCATAGACAATTGCCCATCTCATCGAGGCCCGAATACCATAGGGTCCCCCCCACATTGGATACCGCTTGGACGCAAGCGTTGTGACATTGTTGTTGGGGGCTTTGCGCACTACTCGCGCTTTGTTGGGGAGGCCGCGCGCCCTCGCTCTTGAGACAGAGGTTGTTCTTAGCATCAAATTCCAAGTTGAGCCTCTGACACGCCGAACGGCTTGTGATGAGCTTCCTTTCCGAAGGAAGTTGGGGTTCCAAGACTGGTATAGCCCTTTCCTGGACTTGAGACTCGCTTACCTTCTTCTCAGACTGAATCTGGCCTGGCGTATCCTGTGTCCAGCCCGGGACACCTCCGAATACCAGCAACTGAAAGCCCGCGATGGCAACCAGCATGCCCTTTAACCGATCTGTATGCACGTTCATGGTTCACCTCCCTTAGGGGATATCTTCCGACCTCTCTGCCTGTGAGTCGTTCCTTGCCTCGAAAAGGTTCAAGAAAAAGTGCCGTGGCCGGCATGGCCGGCAGTTGTGGGTAATGAGTCGGCGTCACCCGCCAAGAGGTTCAAGGAAACTGTGTTTGCTCCCTTTCGACGTGCACGGTCCCCTGAGCACAGGGGTCACTCAGAAGAGAATCTGAAGCGCTTCTCTCTTGCACTGGGTCGCGAGCATGAGGCCTTGTGTCCTTGCAGGCGAGAAGCTAAGGGAAAGAGACCTTCCACTCCTCCCATGCGAGATCGTGCGGAAGACTACGAGTATGTAAGGGGACTTACAACCCCCACAAAAGAGGGGGGCCTGAGGCGGGCGGGGTCAGGCAGTATCCGATTCGAGGGGATTCAGCGAACCCATAGAGTTGTCGCCATCTTGAGAAGACAATTGGTTCGAGGAGTGTGGGGAGGCAGGAGATGTGAGCCCCCGGGTGCGGCAATCGTTCCGTTGTCATCCCTCCACTACAATTGTCACCGAGGTGGCAGCCCAGTCGGGGGCGACCTGCTTGGCCAGTGGTGGCTCAGCGGGAGTGACCGAGAGTGGGGCTCCGGGCGCTGGCCCGCCGGCTGGCATCGCAGGGTCAGCTCCCGATGGTGCTGGAGGAGAGGGTGGATTTGGCGGGGGCGCTGACGCCACGGGACCAGAGTCCGCCACGGGAGTCGTCGGCACAGCGGGGGTCGGATCATGAACCTGCACGAAGCCTCGTGTCGCGACCTGCGCCAGATCCTGCCGCAGACTCCCCACGCTCGCCGTGACGGCGGCGCGGGTCGTGACCCCACCGCGGGCTTGCGCCGCTGACTCCTGCAGCGCTCGCACCCGCTGCCGGATCATCTGCGCCGTCTCCAAATCCGTGCTGGTGAAAACCCGGATTGTGTCCGTGCCTTGCGGCGGGGTGTAGTCCCAATGGAAGCCGGCGCGGTTTGCGGGTTGCAGCGAATCGGGCAACAAGACTGCTTTGCCTGATCGTACTCGTCCCTCTGGGTAATAATCGGAACGCTGATGTTGGGTAGGGAACAGCAGATTGACGCCCCCTTGGGAATCCACATCCACCACGGTGAGATAGGCGTCCGCGCTTGTCCGGATCTCGAGTTGGAGACTGTTTTCAGAGGTCCGCGATTCCCCCTGTCGACGGATCCGGTAGTGAGCTGGTTGTGTGTCTGCCACGACTGCGACACCTCGCGCCGTGACTGGTGGCTTGGTCGTGGCGACGCGCACCTTCACCTTGAGCTGTGAAGAGGGATTGTCCAAGGCCAACAGCTCGGACGCGTTCGCCGAGCGAGAGACGACCAGGGCCAATCCCGCTCCCCATCTTTCGTTATCCAACGCATAGGAGCCGACCGGTTGCAGGCCCTCCGCCGAGAACAGTCGCAAGCTGTTTCCTTGGACATCCACGAGAAAGCGAGCCTGCTGACTCCCTTCGACAATGTCCACATCCTTCACGTGTTTGCGAAGGGTCTCTTCAATGAACTGTCTGCGCTCTCGCGGCAGATCTGCGATTCGAATCGATACCCGAGCTGGTGCCGGCGGCGGCAAGAGGGAGACGGCCCGAGCTCCCGACGGAATTTTCGTTCCAGTTGACGTGAGTCTCGCCAGTGCATCCTTGCCTTGGAGTTGGGTGACTGTCGCAACCGCGAGGGCACGGCCTGGGGTGAAGGTGGTATCGCCCGGTTGATAGATGCTCCACGTGGACCCCGGCCCTGCTCCCAACAACAGACCGTTCACCAGGACTACGCGGTCGGCCTCTTTGGGTTGAACTTCGATCCAGGGCAACCTCGTGGGTTGCGGAGACGCGCTGCTCGGACTCCCCTCGCGCGATGCGATCAACAGCGGTGTGTCGAGCAGCCCAGGAGGTGCCTCGAGCTGGGGCTCCGGCATGGACGAACGGCCGAATTGAGTCTGAATGCGCTTGAGTTCCCGTTCCACGCCATCAAACACCTCGCGGGGTGAGGCATCTGGCCCCGCTGAGCTGAGACTGCGGGAGAGAGCATAGGTGAAGAATCCGTGGTATCGCCCCTCGACTGGTCCATCGAGCGCCTCTTGATGCGAGGCCGCGCCCGTCATCAGCACGAAGCGCGAGGAGATCAGGGGTACCACAGCCCGCTTCAACACCATCCCCTTTCGGTAGAGGTCTATGCGGGTGTCCCGAGGGACCGAACGAGTCCGAATATCCACGGAGCGAGTCGCAGTTCCGGAGTGACAGGAATCCAGGACCACCAGGGCGCTCCGCGCGCGCAGACGCGAGATGATCTCGTCCAACTCATCATCAGTGATGTCGCGCACATCGCCGGTTCGTCCGTCTTGCGGCACGATCGTCTCGTCCAGCCCGTCGTCTTTCTCATCACCGTTGAGATCCTGAACCTGTGAACCATGTCCGGAATAATGGAGGTAGACGGTGTCCTGGGAACCGGTCTCCTGCACCAACTGCTCGAGTGCCGCCAGGATCCCCGCGCGGGTCGCTGCCTCATCGGTCACCATCGTGATGTCCTTCTCAGAGAAGCCCCATCGCGTGATCAAGATGTGCCGCATGGTCTCGATGTCATTAATCGAGCCTTGCAGCCGCGGTAGCCCCTTGTACTTGTTGATGCCGATCAGCAGCGCTCGCCGAGCCGATGAATCGTTGCCCTCAGCTCCCATGGGCTGAGCCCAGATGAGATCGTTGCTCGCCTGGGCAGCCAGGCCGAGAAGTGCGAGCAACAGGGATAGGTAGAATCGGGTGATGAATTTCATCGGCTCACTTATCTCTTTCAAGCTTCGCTCTGCATCGTTTACTGGTATGTCGTGAACATGTCATCCAAGGTTCACCCCGTACCACACGAAGACCCTTGTGGTAAACCCCGTTCTCCAGCGGAGAAACGGGGTAAACCCGTGGGTACGGGGTTCACGAC
>VBOJ01000034.1 GCA_005877775.1 Nitrospirota bacterium
CGCAGAATCGGGGTCTGAGGAGCTCACGACGCACAGGCGACGAAGATCTCCTGACATTCGTGGGAATCGGCGTCAGGATCGGGCACCGGCCGGAATTCGACACCGGTGACACGACTTTCCTCTACCAAGATGGTCGTCCAACAACCGTGATGGTACCCGCGTTTGCTGCCCTTGCTGCCGCCGAACGATTCCTCGAACATCGCTGCCTCACGATAGTAGACCAGCAACGTGGAGGCAGGCTGGGACACTTCGCGGAGCGGAGCTCCGGCACACGTGCGTAGCCGCTCCTCCGTCAGGCCAATCAGGGCCTGTCCGTTCACGCCGATGGGCCCAGCCCTGAGTCCGACGCAACCGTCGGAGAGTGCACAGATGCCCAGAAGCCCGAAAAGTAAAGGCCCCCATGGCTTTATTGATGCGGTGCTCATCACTGATCGCCCAATCGCCCACAACCTACACCAGGCCCTCCACAGGGCGCAAGAGGATGCTCAGCGGTGAGACACAGGAGGTGTCGGATCAGAGCTGTCCGACCAGATAAATGTCACCGCTCGGCTGGGGACGGCCTCCTGCTGGTTCCAGGCTGACGGCAAACTTGGTGATGTGAGCAAGTTCCGGAATCCTTCGGATGACCAACCGACTCTTGTGACCGGTGTCCGTGCCGAAGAGTCCGGCGCTGATGGGTTTGTCAAGAATCGCCCAGAGTTGATAGGTCTTCCCGGCCGGGAGGAGTGGCATATTGAACGCATACAAGAAGGCTTTCTTGCTCTCAGGGTCGAACAGCAGAAGAGCTCCCGCCGATTTGGCCATCTCCGATCCGTGCAAGGCGATCACCTTGACCTGAGGCGAGCGCAAGAAGGGGACCAACTCGTCCTGCTGGACTATGGCCTTGCGAAGGGTGGCCTGCTCCCGTTGAGCCAGTTGCGTACGCAAACGCGCCAATTCTGTCTCCCGCTCCGCGAGGCTCGCCTGCAGTCCGCTAAGGTCTCCGCTATTGCGCTTCAACTCTTCCTGAAGGCTGGCCACAAGTTGTTCTTGTTCGGCGGATTTGCGTTGGAGGGTGGCGAGACGCACCGTTTCCTCCTGCAAAGTTGTTTCCAGTTGCTGGCGGTGAGCCGTCTCCAGCGACACCTGGGAACGCAGGGAGAGTGCGTACCATCCCGTCCCGGCCAACAGAAGCACCGGAACGAGCGCAAGGGCGGGAGAGAGAGCCAAGGATCGCCAGGATGACCGGGATGGAAGCATCTGATCGACCCACTGACCTCGCGTGGGGCTGGGCTTCTCCTTAGGCTGCGGCGGCTCTTGGACGACCGCCGCCATGACTTGCGTTCCCAGGGTGGGTGGAACGGCGGCAGCTGGCAATCCATACGGCAGCAGTGCCGCGACCTCTTGAAACTCTTTCAAAGCCGTACGGCAGGCCGTGCAGCCGGTTAGGAGATGAGCCTCGAAGGCCAGGCGCTCCTGACTGTCCAATGTCCCAATGGCGTAGAGCGGAACCGCTTCTTCAAATTGCTCGTGCGGCATTGTGGCTACCCTCAGTCCCAATAGCCGCGGAGGGTGGAATGCAGCTTGTTCATGCCTAACTTGATCCTTGTCTTGATCGTGCCCAGCGGTTCATTCAAGCGCCCAGCGATCTCTGTGTGCGACAAGCCTTCGTAATACGCCAGCTCCAAGGCTTGCTGCTGGGCTGCTGGAAGCTCCGCCAATGCCTTCGCGACTAGCCCTCGCAGCTCCAGATCTGCAGAAGCTTCCAACGGCCCCGGCGTCTGGTCCTGCACCTGGGCGGCGGGCGAACGGTCCAGCGAATCGGTGATACCATGACCTCTTGAGGCGCGGGAGCGTAGGCAGTCGATGGCGCGGCTTCTGGTCATGGTGACGAGCCAGGCCATCGGCGAGCCGCGTCCGGCGTCATAGCGGACGACCTTGCACCAGACTTCGAGATAGATCTCTTGCAACAGATCGGCCGCCTCATCACGATCGCTCAAGATCCGTCGCGCCAGCGTGAACAGCAGCGAACTAGTTCGATGGTAGAGCTCGCTGAATGCCTGGTGATCCCCTTTGCCAACGCGAGCGAGAAGGTCAGGATCAATCAGTGATGAGGCCTGTCTGGGCAACTCGACCATCCGCGCCCTGTTTCAGAGGTTCGCTCTGACAAGCAGAGCGGGCGCGCATCATACCATCTTACGGACGGCACTGGCAAAAGGATGTGCAGTTCGCGCAATTTACTGATTGCGGCGGGTCAGCAGGGCCACGGCGAGCCTGGACGACAAACGAAGGGATTGAGAGGCGAGAGAGAAGGGCCTCCCCAGCCTGGTGGCCAACGGGGCTCTGGCCCATTCTTCGCCGTAGCGATTTGTCATGAATGCTTTGGAGGGAAAGAGTGAGTTTTTGAGCCAGCGCCCTTTCCTCCGCGCCGGCTGTGTCAGGAACAAGAGGAGATGACCCAATTCGGCAATCGGCTGCTCCGTAACAAGTTTATTCAGGAGGAACGAACAGAACCTCTCGGTTCTGTTCGTGGGGGCAAGCTCTTCAAGGACATGAAGCGGGATGGAAGTGCTGGTGTGTCTGATGACATAGGAGAGGCCGTGGTGCAGGGGGATTTTCAGGTGCCGCCGGCAAGCTTCCTCTAGGATGAACGCCCAATCCAGGTGTTCCTTTTCGACAAGGAATGCGATGTCGCGCGCAAATGAGGGTAACAGATATGCTCGGTGGGCCACATTGTAGGCGGTCAGATACACGAGCAGATCATTTACTCCCATGCCTTTGACCGGGATCCCTTCGAAGTCTCTTTGATCCGCTCGTTGCCAGATTACTTCCTGGTCATCCACGTACCATACCTCAGTGATGAGATCCAAGGTCAGGATGGACTCAGGATCCTGGTAGGCTGGGTTTCCATCAATTTGCGTCCGATACCCCAGGCTGCGAAGGAGCCCGTCGATCGCCGGCAAGTCCTCCTCGTGTACGAGAAGATCAACATCCACCATCCCCCGCAAGCCGAGGACGCCATAGAGGCGCAGGATGAGGTCGGCGCCTTTGAGCAGGAGGCAGTCGATCCCCTTGGTATGGAACTGCTGGAGGACAACCTTCAATCTTGCAAACTTTGCTTTGTTGGCGGAGCTGACGCGTGAATAAGCAGCAAGCATTTGTTCAAGTTCCATGGCTTCCATTTCGCCGAGGTCTCCGCTACCCAATCGCGAGCTGATCGTCATAACAGCCGTCGAATGTCAGCAGCGCGGCGGGACGGGAGGGCAGGGGAGAGCCCTTCAGCCATTTCGTGAATTCCTCCATTGTAAGGACGGAATACCCGTGTTCGGCCAGAGCTTTTATCTGGGAATGAAAGCGCTCGCGGCTTCGGATTCGATGATAGCAGAGGACGAGGACGTCTGCCCCTCGGAAGGAAGCCGTCAACTCAGTGATGGCACGTAACGCTCCCACGTCCCCTCCGTCGCTGGCCTGAATAGGGTGCAGGTGCCTCGAAAAAAAGCGGTTCAAACCGCCTTTCGCATCAGCGGTTTGCCGTCCCACGTGCCGCAATCTTCAAAACCGACTCTTCGATAGAAGTTGGCGGAAACCGGGTCCCCGCTTTCCCGGGTAAGCATTAACCCCCGAAATCCATTGGTCTTGGCATACGTCTGCGCTTCCCCCATAAGCGCGCTGCCAATGCCGGTCCCGCGATAGCGAATTCGAACATATAAATTGGAGATCCAAAGCCAATCCTTGTCTTTGCCTTCGCCGCGGCCCATGGAAAGACCGCCGGCAAAACGGCCCCCGACCCAAGCCCGTAGCTGCGCTTGATCGCCGGATGAACTGGAATCAAAGTGCAGCCGGCCTGCGATCAAGGTAGTGATGATTGTTCTATAAAGGGGAAAACCCTGAAAAAAAGAAATGACCGGCTTTAGCCGCACAACAGCACGATGCTTTGTGTCAAGCACCGCGGGATAAACTTTTACGATGAAACGATTCAGCCATCGCTTCGACCATCGGTCTGAAGAAATCGAAATGATTTTCCCATGGCGCAGGATCGCCACCCCCCTGCCTAATACCGCGCCGGAGGAAACGCGTTCCGTAAAGCGGGGTTCAAAATCGGAACGCAACACCATAAAATCTCCACTGCCTTCAATGGCAATTAAGCGATGGGCGACCGATTCCGGGTGAAAGGGAGAGCGGTAAAGCAGGATATCCCCGATCCGATACCTCTGCCCGGCGGCAACATGGATAAGTAGTTCGTCCCCGTTCCGGAGAAAGGGTTCCATGCTGAACCCGTGAGTCTTATAGCGCTGGTAACAGACGGCCGTGGTCATGGAAGAGGAGAAGATCCCCAACCTAAAGTTGCGCCGGGGACGAAGGCTCCACCGTGAGCTGATCCCCCTTCCACAGCGTGGGGTACATGCTCCACCCAGCCACGCGGAAGCTCAGCGCCTTATGGCGGAGCAGCAGGTCGCTGACCTCCAGCAGGTCGGTCAGATCAAGTCTCTCGCTGCTGAGCGCTTGCTGCCTGATGTGAACCAGGTCTTTACAGTTTGACCAAGACGGCATAGCCCTTATCCCACAGCCAGTCTTTGATGAGGAACTGAGCTTCTTGGAATTCTTGGGCCAACTCCTCGGACCGGAAGAAATGGGTGAAGGTACCTGAAAACCGGTCGCCAGGTTCGTACTCTCTGTTGAAGGGAGACCGCTGGCTCAGTCTCATGAACAGGCGTTCCAACAGTCCTCCCGGGGCTTTGGAGTCGCCCCACGCGCGGGCGAACGAGATGATGAAGATTCCGCCGGATTTCAGCACCGAATGCGCTTGTCCCAAGAATCGGATCCGCCGGCGCCTGACAAAGATGTAGCTATAGGCGATATTCGTCAGCAGCAGGTGGTCGAACGTCTGCTCCCGGTACGGCAGACTGAACATGTCCGCTACCGCAAAGCGTATGGGTAGACCCGCTTCTCGTGCGCGACGTTGGGCCGCGGTGATCATTCCGGGGCCCCAATCCGTCGCTGTCACGCGCAGTCCCCGCCTGGCCAGCAGCAACGCCTCTCGCCCTGCACCGCAAGCCACATTCAGAAGCTCGGCCCGCTTCGTGAAATATTTTTCGACGAGGCTCTTTTCGGTCTCGTCCAGCCACTGATCCAACTGTGAATAGGTCAGAACAGTTGACTTGTGATCCCAGTCGCCCTTCGCATGGCGATCGATCTCGCTCGGGGTCCAGATGATCACCGAGAATGTTTCGGCGAGTGCGGCCGCTTCAAAGGCTTTCGCGAGAAGCGCCTTCGCTATGCGACTCAGCAGGACGAGACCGTATCCGATGAAATAGCGAACAGACATCCAACGCATTCAACTGGGTTCTGTTCTGCCAGGAGATGAAGTCCCCGGGGCAGGCCTGTCTTGTTCTGGGCGCACCAGTTCCACGACATGCTGTTCCAAGGTCGCCAGCTCTTTGAAATGGGGGAGGCACACTTCCAGCCTGCCCGTTGCCAACCAGGCGTCCATGGGGCCCTGCCTGCAGTGGTCGTGAAGCGCGCAGGTGGGGCACTCATAGGCTGGTCCGGGCCGGGCATTGGCTTCGTCCACGAACTCCACCAGTCGTCGCCATCCTTCGGCATTCAACAGATCGTATCCGGGAGTGGGAAGGGCCACGCACAGGTTCATCCGTCCATACGGCGTCACGGCGAGGGAGTTCATGCCGCAATTGCAGGTGAAGAGCTGTCCAGAGGGCGGTCGTGGGCAACTGCCCTCTTTTTTTGTCCCCCCTGCTGCGCTCCACCTCTCGGAGCCAAGCACCACGTCGTCGATGCGGATCACGTCCTCAGGGGTGAGCCGGTATTGCAAGGGTTCGAGCGAGCCGTCGACGCGAGGGTGGATATCGGAACAGTAGACGAACTTGATCCCCCAGCCCTCGACCAATGCTTTCGCCTGCTCGATCTCATGCTGGTTCAACGTCATCACGGGCATCTTGATGAGGAGCGGGACCGTTCTTTCGCGAAGTAACTGCACACCCGTCAAAAAGTGCTGGAACGAGCCTGGGATTCGGGTGACGCGTTCATAGGTCTCCCGGGTCGCTCCATAGATGGAGATCTCGATGCTATGAGGTCGGATTGCTTTGAGCCGGTCTGCGCGTTCCGGCGTGATCAGGGTCGCATTGGTCAGGACCGTGACAGCGAAGCCCTTGGTCTTGGCATACGCAAGAATCTCGAACACGTCGCGACGGGTGAAGATCTCGCCTCCCGTAAAACCGACTTGGAAACATCCAACCTCAGCCAGTTGGTCGAGAATAGCTGTGATCTGCCTCGTGGCCAGTTCCCCTTTGGCCTGGTGCGTCGGGTTGAAGCAGTGGACGCAGCGGAGGTTGCAGCCGTATGTGACCTCGAGAGCCGCTGCGATCGGGACGCGCTGCGTCCCGGCCTTTGCGAAAAGCCGATTCCAGAAAGTCTCCTCACTTTCCCATTCGATCGGGGGCGTCATCGCAGGGCCTCGTGCTGCTCGGTTTTGGGAGCATCCTGTTCGCGCAGGAACCCGATGACTCGGTCGTCGTTGACAAAACCCAGTCGAGCCGCGGGCACGGTTCGAAGAAGGTCCTCGACGAACTCCAGGACGAACGCGATCCCCTCTGCGTCCCAGAACGGCAGGAAGAGTTGCTGAAAAAGCAGCGGGAGAAGCCTGCCGGGCTGCTCTATGTGAAGCACGTTTTCCGGCGCGTGCTCGAGAAAATAGACTCGGTGCAGCGGGACCGTCTCTGCCGCGACGGTCATCGCGCCGCCGGACCAAGGAGTCCCGGAGATGCTGAAGGCCCCGTTCGTCCTCCCGAGGATGATCCGCTCATCGCCGAGGATCGTGATTCCGGCCAGGCCCTTGTAGAGATTGGCCAGCGTGGACTTGCCGGCACCCGAGTGACCTACAAAGAGCAAACCTTTTCCCCATTGGTTGACCCCGAGCGCATGGACCAAGGCGCCACGACCGCAACTCAGCAGGTTGACGACGAGCAGTTCGCCCAACTGTCGTGACAGAATCGGCAGCGACCAGGCCCGGCGAGCGACACACTGCGTGGCGGTCCGCTTGCCGCCTCTCGTCGGCTCCGGTCTCACAAAGACCCGGCCACAGGTCCAGTCATGTTTCATCAAGGCCACACGATTCTTCTGTCCGAATGCGGTATCGTAGGTTTCCAGGACATACCCGTCGGGATGTCGGTAGAGATTCCAGCGATTGTCCTGGGCCTCGAAGAGACGGTCCTCCAGGGGGTACGAAGGGAGATCCTCCTGGCAGTGAATGTGGAGATGCAGGTCTGGGACCGCTTCGGTGGTAAAGGGGATGTAGAAGGGGTGGGGCCATTCCGTGGCCTCGCAATCCTCCCAGGAAAGGGACACGTTGAGTGGGCCGATCTTCAAAGAGACCAATCGCCTGCTCCCGGTTGTGGCCACGCGTAGCGACTGTTCGGAAACGGCTCTCTCGGACCGCGGCATTTCTGTGCCCAGACCCTCAGACGCTACTTCTCCGTACGATTACGCTGCGCCTTCTGTTGCTTGATGGCCGCTAGGCAGTGGTTGTAGTAGACCATATGGAGTCGCTCATATGTGTGGGTGACCCAAGGAACATAATCATCTTCCCGCACGATCCGGGCTGTTTCAGTAATGCGGTCTTTGATGATGCTGAGAGGGGATCGGCGGCCCTGAGTCTTCAGGCGGTTTGTTCCTGGACCGTAAAACTCATACGGATCGGACGTCAGGAACAGCCCCGCGGGTTTCAGGACCCGCAATTGTTCATCCAGCACATTGAGCGGCTTCGCGACGATATCGATGACGTTGCAACTCGACACCGTTTCGAACGTTTCAGCCCGAAACGGCAGGCTGGTCGCGCAAGCCACGACGAATTCCACATTCGGACATCGAGACCCGCGGATCGGCCGCAGTTCGTAGCGCCACCCGTCTCGGTAAAGTCGATATCGCCTCAGGGCAGTCGGCCGCTGCTTCAGGATCCGACTGGCCAGCAAGAGAGCCTCGAAGGAAAGGTCGACACCATAGACAAAATCGTATCGTTGCGCCTGCTTGGCGATTAACCCTCCAACATTGCACCCTATATCTACCGCCAAGCCGCCAGACCCATTGCCGTGCAGGACGGCAAACTGCTCCAGAACGGTATGAGGATTCCTTTTGGGATAGCTCAGGAGAAAGTGGTAAAGCGGATCGCAGGGGCTCACGATGGAGGCGAGGTCATCATAATGGTTGCAGAGATAGGGCCCAATCCTGGCATGAAAGTCTTGTTGCTCGTCGCGGTTGAATCGCCGCTGAGGCGGAAAGACCTCCTCGCTGGCGCTCTTCAAATCCAAGAGCGCCATGTTCGTAAGTTCGACGCGCATGGCGTCGCTCAAACAGGTGAGCGCATGGGCGTGCTCTACGAGGAGATAGTAGTTCTGCCGGAGGAAGCGGGGGGTCTCGGGGTGAAGAATAGGGATCCCGCAGAGCACGGGGTACTGCGCCCGGCAGCGTTCACATCGGACGATGGCTTCCAGGAAGTCCTCGACATCCTGGTCCCAAGATTTCAGCACCCGTTCAACCCGCAGGGAGCCCCGGCAAGGACGCGCCGCCTTCTTGCGCGGACACACGAGGAACGAGAGGACTTCCCGACGCATCCTTTAGCCTTTCTTCTTGCCCCGGCTCCACCCCATCAGGCGAATGCACTCTACATCTCTAAGAGGTGACAGCAGAATCGTACTCCGATGCGTGTCCGGCGGCACGACTACGACAGTTATGACTGCTGCGAGGCGAGCAGCCCCCGGTGCCCCCTATATCTCTAATCGTGGTGGCACTCGCCGAACAAGCGCTTAAGACGGCCTGGTCAGGGTTCAGCTTCACGGCTATGACTTTTGGCTTTGTGTAGGGTGCTCGATGCTTCATGATCCTCCCTCCTCAAATTTTTGCGCAGGTTTCTCCTCTCGCGTCCAGCCGGCAGGTGTGATGCGAATTCTGTAATCGCGCCGATCTCGCGCAACCGTGTGAGAAACTTCCGGAAATCACTGTTCGCCTGGATCGGCGTGACATCAAACTTTCGGCACACGTGCTTGCAAATCTCTCGAGGTGTCCTTCGGCCGTTAATCAGTTGCCAGAGCATTCTTGAGACCGGATCTTGAAGCCTGTAGACATACCTGATTTCCGAACCCGCCTTTGGTAAGGGGACCAGGACGACGGCTCCACCGATATGCCGAGCGGCGACGAGAGGATGCTTCTCAAGGCAATGGTCGGTGTATTTCATGTTCCCCCTGTCCTGTCTGTGTCGATGGACTCCAGCCGCGCCGCTCGCTTGAACGCCAGCTCGCAGAAATGCGTCACCGGCTGTTCCCGGTTGCCGTCAGTTTCTGCTCCGGCGATGGCCGGCATCTTGTCACACAAGGTATGGACGTGACAGGTGCGACAGGGCGTCTCGGTCTGATATTGAGCGTTCCGGATCTGGGGAAAGACCTCGGCAATTCCTGCAGCCACGGACTGCTGCCGGAGGTCAACCCTCGGCTCGCTCACCCAAGTGCAGGCACCCAACTGGCCCCAGGCGTTAATATGCACGCCCGTCGTCCCGCAGCCACACCGGAATAGACGATCGTCCGGCGGCGGCTCGAAACCGAAGGACTGGTCGGCTGAAGTGCAGGAGGTCTCGGGCTCAAGATCTTCTGGGCCGAACTCCAACTCCACGATCTCGTCAGGGGAGAGCCGGTACCGCGTCGGCGTCAGGTCTCCATTCAAGCGCGGGTAGATGGTGCTGTTCAGCCTGAACTGGAGACCCAGTCCCTCCACGAGCGCCTGAATCTGGTCCAGTTCGTCTCGGTTCAGCGTCATGGCTTTGGTCTTGATCTTGATCGGCAGGCCCCGTTCGAGGAGGAGTCGCACCCCCTTCATGAACCGCTGAAAGGAGCCCCTGACCTGTGTAATCCGGTCAAAGGTTTCCTCCGTAGCGGCGTGGCAACTGATTTCGATCTTGAAGGGAGGATGCTCCTTCAAGTAATCGGCAATCGCTTCGGTGAACAGGGTGCCGTTGGTGAACAGCGTGATCAGGAAGCCCTTCTGCTTGGCATAGGCGTAGATGTCCAGGAAGTCCTTCCGTATGAAGATTTCCCCGCCCGTGAAGCAGACCCAGAGACAGCCCTCCGCAGCCAGTTGATCGAGGATCCGGGTGATCTCCTTATAGCTCATCTCCTGCTTGATTAAGTCCGCACGGTTGTAACAGTCGGTGTAGCAGTGGACGCAGTGGAGATTGCATCCGTAGGTCAGTTCGATCTGGGCAGTCACGACCGTGCGCGTGTGCGCCGCGTGGGTGTGCACGTTCAGGCTGAACTCCTTGTACTCGATCATGGGAAGGGGCTTGGGCATCGTTATTCGTTAATCGTGAATCGTTAAACGTGGCTCTCGAACTTTTTCAATCTCGTCTATGCTCACTAATTCCGGTTCTGGTTCCGGGTGTCGAGCGGGACAGGGAAACTGCGGGAGAAGCTCGTAGAAGCCTTCCTTGAACGACCCGTGCCGCAGGTCGTAGCTCTGCCGACGGTTGTTCGAGCAGAGTTGGAGCTGTCCGTACGCGTCAATGTGAAACTTGCGATGTCCACCCCAACAGAGCGACCTTCCTTGCCGCACGCGCTCCTCCATTTGGCTGTGCTGCGTGGCGCGCTCAGCCCTGAACTCGAAATCGGCTTGCTCAATGGCGTGAACTTGTTCGGCCTGAAGCTGATAGTCATAGACATCCTCCGAGCCATCGAGTCTCGGGCGGATGTCCGAGCCGAACTTGTACTGAACCTTCGCTGAATATTCGCGTCCCAGACCAGCCACGTACTCTTTAATGCGAAGGACCTCATCCTGATTCAGCGTCATCCCGGTGGTCTTCAAGGTGAGGGGGAGTTGTCTCTCAAGGATGAGCCGGATGCCCGCCAGGCAGCGTGCGTAGGAGCCGGCTCCTTGGGTGATCCGCTCGAAGGAGTCCTTTCCTAACCCGTGGAGGCTGATCTCGATCATCGAGGGTGGATACTGCCTCCAATAATCGGCGATCTTCTCCGTGAGCAGCGTGCCGTTGGTAAACACGGTCACTAGGAAGCCCTTCTGCTTAGCAGAGGCGTAGATGTCCAGAAAATCTTTCCGCGCCAGCGGCTCCCCGCCGGTGAGGCAGAGCTCCAAGCAGCCTGCCTCCTGGATCTCATCCATGATCCGGGTGATCTCGGGAAAGCTGAGCTCCTGCTGGATCATCTCGGGGGTGTTGAAACAGTCCGTGTAGCACATGACGCAACGGAGGTTGCAGCGGCAAGTGATCTCCCATTGGCCGCTCAGTGGGAATCGGTCACCAGAGAGCCTCTGCGAAAATCGCTCGCCGAAATCCTGACCCGTGATGTAGGGAATCCCGCTCATCGTCGTTCCCGTGATTCCCTCGCGGCGGTCGGACCCTCTTCGACCATCTCGCGTGTGACCAGTTCTTTTACGAACCGCAGCACATCCTTCTCGGCCGTCCTTCGGTCCACGTCGAAGCATTGGTGAATGTGGTCGATGACCTCCTCGACGGTCCTGGTGCCATCAAGAGCTTGCCAGATCTCCGTCGCGATGAGATTGAGGCGGAGTACCTCTTCTTCATCCCGGTCCACCAGGACCGCCTCGTCTTCTATCACCCGCCATGCGAACCGCTCGCTCCTGGCGAGACGCTTATCGTGTTGCATGACCATGCCGTATCGTCGTGAGCATCCGTCTCACTGACTCCGGGAGATGCCGCACACGGTGACGGAGATCAGCACCCAGGAAGCGGGCCGCCTTTCCATAATGGCGGGTGGCCTGGTACAGGTTCCCCTTTCGGAGATAGAGATGCCCCAGGGCCAGATAGAGCCCTCTCGTGCGGAAGCGACACCGCCGCGCTGCTTTGTACGCCGCCAGGGCATCATCCCAACGTCGCTGCTTGGTATAGACATACCCGAGCCAATACTGAGCCGCTCCCTCGCACTGTGTGGATCCCACGGCTTGCATAAGTTCTGTTTCGGCCAAGGTCCAGTTTCGGAAGTGAACTTGGGCGCGACCGTGGCCCAAACGAGCCCTGGCATCATCCGGTCTCAGCTCGCTTGCTCGTCGATAGTGAGCCAGCGCTTCGTCCCACCGCTCCTGCTGCACGGAAAGATCCCCCAGCCCGCGGTGGGCACTGGCGTGTTGCGGATCGAGCGCGATGATCTTTCGATACTCAGCCGCGGCTTGCGTGACCTGTCCGAGGGAGAGATACACCGGCCCGAGGTTGTTGTACTCCGTCCGATAGGTGGGGTCCAAGGTAATGGCCTGCTCGTAATGCATGCGCGCCTCATTGCCGTGCCCCTGCTCGTAGGCGAGCTGTGCGAGGCGATAGTGAACGGAGGCATCGTCCGCTTTCAAAGGTAAGGCGCGCTCATACTTCTCCCTTGCCTCAGCATATTTGCCTTCGGCGTGAGCACTGGCGGCCTCCCGCTTCAGGGACATCAGCCGGCGCTGGGCAGCCGGGAGATCCGGGTCGCGCAAGAGCGACGCGAGGTCATCGGCCAGGTATTTATAGCCTAACGGCGTATATCCGCCTTCGACCGAATAGGCGACGGTGACACAATCGCTCCGGAGCTGGCGCTCCCGGAGCCTTTCCACCAGCTCCTCCGGCCAGATCCAGGGAGTGGGGTCCGGAAGATCGGGGAATGGAAAGGCAGGGGAGACGGACTTGATGATCAGGAAATCCGTGTCAATGTCCAGTAGAATGACCTCTTCGAATCGGGGGATCTGGGAGAGCAGACAGATCGTCAAGGGCTTCCCGTAGAGCTCTGCTTGCAGCGCACCATTCGTCCACGCGATTCGTTGCAACGCGCGGGGATTCGACTTTTCCAGGTCGTACAGCATCGTTTCGAGCTGCTCCCGACGCTCCCGAGTTGCGAAGAATCCGTCCGGAACAACCCAGTACAGGGATCTCAGGTGTCCCTCTCTAAGGGCAGGATTCAGATAGTTGCCGACGTTGATCAACTTGTCCGTCGGTCGGCCTGTGAAGTTCCAGAGGTGGTCGTTGGACGACTCGTCTTCAACCTCCCGGAGGGTTCGGAGGCTCAGAAGAGACTCGAGATCCCTTTCGGGGATCCATCGGAAGTCTATATGGGCGTCAATATGGACCACTATACGATCCTTGAGCCCAGCTTGCTTCCATGCGCAATAGGCTCCGTCGTGTTCCTCCATCATCACGACAGTTCGGATCGGATCGACCCCGACAAGGCCTGCAAGGGCCGGCTCGCATCGATCCGGATCCGCCTGGAGAGGGGCCGTGGGTGCTAGGGCCTCACGCATGCGTTGGCGAGACCTCCTGGATCACCCCGATCTGCTGCAACTGCTCGATCAGCGTGAGGAGGTCTTCTTCGGCCTCCCTCTCGCTGACGTCAAACTCGGCCACGAGTGCATCGCGTACCGCCTTCAGGCTGCGTTGGCCGTCGAGGAGATCCCAGATGCGGGCGCCGACCTCGTTCAGTGTGTAGAGGCACTCCACCTCTTCGACCTTCCGACTGATGGGGACTAGAATCACCTCGTCGGCGATCCTGCGCGAGACGATCGAGGAGTCTTTCTGGAAGATCAGTTCAAGACGTTCCATGCGCGGTTACAATCAAGCTCCGCGACCAGGGAAGGGCTGGCGTGTTTAGGCGGTATGCTATTGATGAGGTGCCACTCTGTCAAGGGATTAATTTTACAGAGAAAGGGCGCCCGAAACGGCGCACGTACCAAGCCTTTGGAGCAATTGAGTCTCCGAATGGCAGAGCTACCTGCGGTCGAGCAGATCGCTTCTCAGGAACTCCGCCGCTTCAGCGGCTCCAGTTGCTGGCGGGGCTGGCCGGCCTGACGCCGTGAGGCGCTGTGCGGTATCGAGAGCATCCTGCCAGCGCCCCTCGAAAAAATCCTGGACCGTCAATTCTACCCCGCGTCCATGGCGATGGAGGTAGTCAACCAGAAACGCCTCATCTACAAAGTTGTACCGCCTGACATACACCACCGGTCTGCAATGGGCGACAGCCTCAACAATCGTGCTGTAACCTGGTTTGGTGACAATCAGATCGGCAGAGACGAGGAGGCTGTTAAAGGGGAGTGGGACTGAGGAGTGTGATCGGATTCGTCGGTAACCTTCTGGCACCGGTCCGCTGACGACGAATCTGTAACCTGCCAACCGCTCCAACTTTTCGAACGGCAGCGAATCCAGAGGAATGCCGCCGAACGCGATCAAGACAACCCGCTCCTCCGGTCCGGACCCGATCGCCTCTCTCAGAGCCCGTTGGTTCGGCGAGGTCGGCTGACTAATCGGGCTGATATCTACGATCTTCGGGAATGCTTTCATGGGGACGCCAGGCGCTGGACGAATCAGCAGGTCTGCCAGACCGTAAGCCCGTTCGATCTGTTGTAGGGTTTTGATCTGTTCCGACAGTCCTGGTTCGAGAAATGGTTCAAGCACTCGATCCCAGGACAGGTTGCAGAGTCCCACTGTCCGCCTCTTCGCTGTTGCCCCAGCCTCGATCGCGAGATGGGAAATGTCTGACAGCACCAGGTCCGGCGCTGCAGATCGGATAGCTCCCGCTTCCTCCCTGACCTTCGTTTCCCAGTCCCTGTGGAAGCGCAGGTGCTCGGCCCAGGTTGCCTTCACGTCGATTTCCAGTGGCCCTCGCTGCACACAACCGATATCCTGTTCAGCCTGGCTCAGTTCCCAGGGAATTGTGAGGCGATTCTCGAAGAACCACGGTGGGACCTTTGTCCGGAGAATAGCCTTGAGATCGGGGACCAAGCGGCCCAGCTCGTTCAGCACCGGCGCCACTTGAGCTGCGTGCCCGAACCCGTGGCTGGAGATGGAACACCAAATCAGGGGCATGAATGACCAGTGATGAGTGACGGGTGATGAGTGACGAGTAAAAACTTACCAAAAGGCCATGGGGTGTGAAACGTGAAGTGTGAGGCGTAAAGCGCAAGGGGCGTCGATAGCGTCAGTAGCGTCTTTTGCGCAACCCGTCGAGAGCCTCTGGGTCGAACGAGAGATGCTGCACGCAACGACGCGATGACGCGAACGACGAGCGACGAAGCATCGTCATGACATCCGGTATATCTGATTCGGTGATTCATGGGAGTGTGCAATGATTGATCACCTTACACGTCACGCCTCACACCTTACGCCTAACTGGTCAATCACCTGATCCTTCGGGCTCGGTTGGGGCGATGTTGTATTGCAATTCCAGGTCGAATTCGTCGATCAAGTCGTTTGCGGTTTCGTTCCCCAAGCTCGACCTGACCTCGCTGATGACGAGATCAATGGCCGGCCCCGCCTGTCCGCCGAACTGATCGATCGCCGACTGGATTCGTTGCCTTGCATCTTCAGTGGTCATGGACTCTCCCCACTCCACCTTCCCGCAGCCGGACCATCCATTCCCTGTCCTGCTGCAATTGTGGCAACCCATAGCTGGTGTCCACCTGGACCACTCGCTCTAGGCATCTGAGTGCGGAAAGCCGATTGCCGGTCTGTTCATAGACGTCTGCCAACAGCCGAAGCGTAGCGGCTTCTCCTGGTTCGTTGCCCAGCTTGATGAAATGCTCGGACGCGTTGTTCAGGCATTTCTCCGCTTGGCTGTTCTGATTGGCCTGCAGAAATGTCTTCCCGAGTTGACTGTAAGTGACGGCCAGCCCATCCTCGTCTCCGACCACCCGGTGGGATTCAAGAGCTTTCTTGAATTGGGCGATCGCGTCATCGTACCGACCTGCCGCCTGGTCCTGGAGACCGAGGTTGGAATAGAGAATGCCCAGCGCACGGTGATCCTGAAGCGGTTCCAGGATATCCCGCGCTTCCAGATAGAAGGGCCGGGCTCGCTCTGGCCGGCCGGCTTCGGCGTGAAGATTGCCGAGGTTGACCAGGGTCTGGCCGATGGCGCCCCAGTCCTGCTGCCCACGCTGGAGTTCCAGCACCTCGCGATAGCAGCGTTCTGCCTGCTCGTAGTCGCCCATCATCGCGCAGACATTCCCAAGGTTTCCCAGTGAGTCCGAAAGCATCTGCGCATCGCCCTTTTCGCGGTCAGCTTTCACCGCCTGCTCGTACCAAAACTGTGCCCGCTTGAGATCGCCCCGGTGCTGAAAGATTCGTCCCCTGTGCCTGTCGTCAGACATGGTGAACAGGATAGAGCTTGCGAAAGGAGAAATCCAGGGGACCGCGCTTGTCTCAGCACCAGAGGGATGGTATCCTGAGGCCCTATGATCATCAGACACTATGCCGAGGTCAAGCCGGGCACCTATTCCGGCACCCCTCAAGGGGTGCAAATGCGGGAAATGATCACGGACCGGGACGGGGCTCCGAACTTCTCCCTGCGGGTGTTTGATGTCCAACCTGGTGCAAGTACGCCGTTCCATTCCCATGAATGGGAGCATGAAGTCTTCATCCTCGATGGCACCGGAACGGTCAGAACGGAAGGAACTGACACTCCCTTCAAGCGAGGCGACTCGGTTTATGTGGCGCCCCATGAGAAACACTGCTTTGTGGCGGATCCTGGGACGCCGGTCCAGTTCATCTGTGTCATTCCCTCGAAGAACCAGTGCCGGTTGTGAGTCTTCATCTGCGTTCCTCCCTTCAGCCTCTGCATTCGTCTTCGTCCCGCCTTCGTTTACTTTCGAGCCATGAGGCAGGTAGACTCGGCGAGAAGGAGTGTCTCCTCTGTGAACCATCGGGCGAACGAAGACCCGGCGCGTGCTGCTGAAGCACTCGATCCCTTGGAGGTGGTCATTCACTACCACCAGGAGACGAAACATCATTTTTCCCGCTATGCGCGTTCGCTCGGCTACATGGACTGGGCGAATCAGCCGGATCCATTTCGACGATACAAGGGAGCTCCGCTCATAGCCCTCCCGCTCCTGAAACCTGACGACGCGCCGCGCTCGCCGCTCTACGAGGATTTGTATCGTCCTGGAACCATCGCAAGCGCTCCGATCACCCTTCACACCCTGTCGCGCTTCTTTGAATATTCACTGGCCATTTCGGCCTGGAAGCAGGCCGGCGAGGTCCGCTGGGCGCTCCGAAGCAATCCGTCGAGCGGCAACCTCCATCCCACCGAGGGGTATCTGCTTCTTGACAAGGTGTCTGGCCTCGCCCCGTTGCCCGGTCTCTACCACTATGCGCCAAAAGAACATGCGCTCGAGCTGCGAGCAGAGCTCCCAAGGGAGGGTTTTGCCAGGCTGATGCGAGGGTTTCCTCCTCACGCCTTTTTGATTGGCTTGACGTCAGTGAACTGGCGGGAGACCTGGAAGTACGGGGAGCGAGCTTTTCGCTACTGCCAACATGACGTCGGACACGCAATCGGCAGCGCTCGCATTGCGGCCGAGACCTTGGGCTGGCGCATACTCCTGTTGGACGGCCTGGCCGATGACACGGTGGCTTCCTTGCTGGGAGTGGATCGAGCGGGGGATTTCGAGGGGACTGAGCGGGAGCACCCAGATTGCCTCGCCGTCGTCTGGCCTGCCGACCAGGCTGCTGGTCTTGCCGCAGGGGCGACGACCTCGCTCCCATTGTTCTTGGCTCCCGATGCTGTTCGTGAGGTGACACGACACACGTGGTATGGCAAGGCCAACAGGCTGAGTCGAGACAATCCCGTGCCATGGGAGATCATTGACCAGGTGGAAGCTGCCTCGTGGAAGTCGAGTACCGAAGAGAGAGTCGTGGAACTGCGTCCCGGCAGATCCACGGTGGAGCCACCGATCAATCCGAGCGCCCATGCGTTGAGTATCTATCCGGGTCAGCCAAGTGCCGGACAGGTGATCCGGCAACGGCGGAGCGCGCTTGCATTTGATGGTCAAACCTCAATCTCGGTCCTCAGCTTCTTGACGATGCTGGCTCGCGTGATGCCACGGGTCGAGCGTGACCTCTGCCAACGTCCCATGCCATGGGATGTCCTACCCTGGGCACCGGCTATTCATCTGGCTCTGTTCGTCCACCGGGTGGAGGGCCTTGCTTCCGGTCTCTATATGCTGGTTCGTGATCCTGCGAAGGTGGATGCCCTCAGACAGGCAACGCACCAACAGTATGCCTGGACCTCGCCGCCTGGCTGTCCGGAGGGTTTGCCGCTGTTTCTCCTCGAAGAGGGTGATGCGCGGAAATTGGCTGCCCAGGTCAGTTGTCACCAGGACATTGCCGGGGACAGTGCGTTTTCGTTGGGGATGGTCGCCGAACTTGAAACAAGCCTGCGGCGGTATGGCCCCTGGTTTTACCGAAGGCTCTTCTGGGAGACAGGAGTGATCGGCCAGGTGCTCTATCTGGAGGCGGAGGCGGCCGGAGTTCGCGCAACGGGGATCGGCTGCTTCTTTGATGACCCGGTCCATCAGGTGTTTGGATTCAGCGACGCGAAGTTTCAGTCGCTCTACCACTTCACGACCGGGGGCCATGTGGAAGATCCTCGCTTGACCACCTTGCCGCCCTATGGTCTTGATCATTGACAGCCTGCAGGCGATGTGACTGATCCGATAAGGCAGGGGTTAGATGTTTAAGATCAAAAAACGAGCTGCCTCTCAGGCGAAGCAGCCGACACTCTACAACATTATCGAGGACTATACCGAATCTGACGCGCCGGGAAACGTGGCGGTCTGCGCGATGACCGAGCCGGAAGATCTCACGGCCCATGCCCGCGTACTGTCCGAAAGCTATGAGGTTCCCTTGGATGTCATGACCAGACTCCTGCACGAAGGGGGACTTTACCTCTATCCGCAAGCGGGACCGCTGGTCACGCGAGGGCTCTTCGCCTGCAAGATTGATCCTTCAGGTCAGGAACCGAAACAGACCTGGGTTCTGGACGTGGTCCAATACGCCGAGGCGGAACAACTGGCCCGTTCCTATGGACTGACCTTGGAAGAAGCTGCGGCGCGCGTCTTCTACCGTACTTTGGCGCCAGAACTCCGGGCGCGGCTTCAGAAAAAGAACCTGGGACTGGAATATGCGAAACTGGATCGCGCGATTGCGCGACATGGCGATATCGAATACATCGATTTCCGGAAGGATTGGTCCCCCCATTTCAAACGCCTGTGCATCATGCCTAACGGCGAGTTAGTCGAGACGAGCGGACTCGAGGAGTTCGCTTCGCTCCACGGGATTACGGTGGCTCAGGCCAGAACATTGATCGAACAGGGAGGGACGCTTGAGGTGAATGGCGAAGTCTTGGCTTGCCAGGTCGTGAACGGTCAGCCGTCAGTGGCTCGATTCAATTGGCAACAGTATATGAAGGCGAAAGAGATTGCCGCGAGCAGGGGCGCGCACATCATGGATGCGCTCAGCGAGGTGGGGCTGAGCGATCCAGCTCTGATGCAGGCGCTCAAACGCCGGGAACAGCTGTTACCAGCCCTTGTCTTGCTCCTTGCTTTCGGGATGGCCGCCTGTTCCGCCCCCAAGCCCATTCTCTATCCCAATGCTCATTATCAAACTGTCGGGAAGGAGACTGCGGAGCGCGACATCGTCGAGTGCGGAGAAATGGCTGAGGCTGCCGGCGCCACTCCTGAAAAAGGCAAAGGTGCTCAAGTGGCCGGTAGCACGGCGGTGGGCGCAGGCATTGGCGCTGCGAGCGGTGCAGTCGGCGGGGCCGTGGTGGGGGCAGCCGGCAGTGGATCGGCCATTGGCGCGGCTGGCGGGGCGACCGCGGGATTGCTCCGTGGGCTGTTCAGACGTCCGAAACCAAGCGAAGCCTACACGGGTTTTGTCAACCGCTGCTTGACGGAGCGCGGCTACGACCCGGTTGGCTGGAAATAAAGGAGGTGCCTGATGCCGACGTACATTTCACTGCTGAACTGGACTGATCAGGGAATCAAGACGGTGAAGGATTCGCCGAAGCGCCTGGACGCGGCGAGAAAGACGCTCAAAGAAATGGGCGCCGAACTCAAAACATTCTACATGACCCAGGGGACGTACGATGCGGCACTGATTCTTGAGGCGCCTAGCGATGAAGTCCTGGCCAAGTTTCTCCTCAAAATTGGCAGCGCTGGGAACGTCCGGACAACCACCTTGAGAGCCTACCCAGAAGCCGAGTACCGGAAAATCATCGCAGCCCTTCCCTGACAGGGAACCGGCCCAGGCGGTGCCTCCACCTGGGCCGGTGGACCCCTTCCGTTGGTAGCTGCCACGGTGGTCGAACCGTCGTGGTGATCTACCCTACGCTACACGCTACCTCTACTCATCACTCTTGGATTAGTCGTCGCCTGGCGGAGGTGCTCTGCGCAGCGCTGAGTCGGGAACAAGGCGAGCCACCAGGGTTGGTCAGGAGCTTGGTCGGGCCGGGTCTTCTTTCGGTGATGCTTAAGCCGCGGTATGTGGATTGGCTGCTGACGAACGTGGCGAGAGAATGACTTGGAAGAGGAGAAAACCAGGGTTCTTGATTAGGCGGGTAAAGCCGATGTGGCTTCCATCCTCTAGATCCGGTCAGAAGATGCTTTTGGTGACCTCATTGGAATAGCCACTTTCCATATTGGAGGTGTTCACAGCGGTGACCACAAAGAAGTATGTCTGGCCTAGTGCCAAATTTGTCACCTGCAAGGTCGTCAGGCTTCCGGCGTTGATCGGCGGCCCATACACTCCTGAGGCGAGACCGACATAAACCCTGTAGCCGGCCACATTTGGCTCAGTATTGGGATTCCAGCTTAATATGGCTGCGCCTGGCTGCTCTGGGGAAGGCGGCGGGGGAGGCGGTGGTGGGGGTGGGGGTGGCGGCGGGGGTGGTGGCGATGGCGGAGGGGGTGGCGGCGGTGACGCGAGAATGGCAGCCACTTCCGGGCGTTGCGTCAGTTTACGCGGCTCGCTGGCTGGGTCCGTCCCGGATGATGTGGCTGCGAGCAGTGGGCTTACTGATGCCGAACGAGCCGGATTCACTGGCCCTGCAGCAAGTCCCGATCGAAACCCTGGTGCGAAGGTCGGAGCGGTGACGCTGCCAATTGCCATGGCAACCTGAGCGGCAATTGGGGGTTTTGTGTATGCAGGAGCAGTCGCTTCAGCAGGCGACCCGATACTTGGGATAACCCTGTTCACAATGTGGCTCGCGGTCTGAGGAGTATGAACGGAAGGCACGGCCACTGTGGATGGAGGGGCCGTTACATTCGAGGGGTTTATTACCGGACGGCGAATCAGTTTGCCGGGCACGTTCACGGAAATCTGAGGGGTCGTCGCCGGGAGTAGGGGTAAGGGAACTGGAGAAACTGACGGGCGCAGGATTAGTGTGTGAGGCGGGGGGATGGAGGCCGGAGGAGTGGTCGCTGTGGGGCCGGGTAAGGGGGTTGGAGCCGTGGCTGGGCGGCGAATGAGTTTACGGGGTGCGATTCCTGTCGAAGAGATCGGTTGCTCAGCAGATGAGTCAGGGATCGATGCTGCTGATACTTGGCTCGTTAGAGTGATGGACCCTGTTTGCCAAGAGACAGCTCCACTCATGCCCCAAGAGAAGCCTAAAATCCATACGAAAACGGTCTTTCTTAGCAAGTTGCGGTCGGCTCCACTCTACTACAGGGTTTTCCTGGTGAGAGGTTTCTAGATTTTTTGCCGGAATAGTCTTCCGCAAGACCAGTGCCTAAGAGTTGTGCATACCCAAATACTTTTGGCTTCTGCGCAAGGCAAGGAATATCAGGCTGTTATGGACAGTTGTCAGAGAGGCCGAGGCAGAGATGTCGAATGGGCGGATTGTGCGGGTGTATGGATGGACCTTCACCTTACAACATAAATGTATAACATCCTGTTCTAGACATAACCCTCCGAATTTCAAATGATTGTGATGGAGTTGAAGAAGGGAAATATTTTTAAAGGAGTCAATTTTCCTGGCTTAACGATGCGTATGGTTTTTCATACGAAATGCAGGGAAAGACCTTAACATTTCATTCGAGAATGCTCGAACGCTTGGCGCGCCCGGAGGGACTTGAACCCCCAACCCTCAGATCCGTAGTCTGATGCTCTATCCATTGAGCTACGGGCGCACGGCTGTCAAGCTAAAGCCTTTGCCGACCGAGTGTCAATTCAATTTTTCAGAGGTTTAGCTTGCGCCACCTTGCGATTCAGACTATCTTTTTTGCTGATGCCATACCTGGCTTCCTTCGATGCGGTGATCGAACTTTGAGTGGCCGTCGCCCACCCCAAGAAACACCGCGTCACCAATTTCAACGAGCTCGATAACACATCATGACCCGCCCCATTCTATCGAGAGTCGCCCTGTATGCTTTCATCGGGTTCTCCTTGTTGTTCAGCGACCCGGCCTATTCCGAAGAGGTGTTGAGGCGCTCAAATTTTGAGATCGAAGTGGGGGCCAAGACCTGGATCAGCCAGGGGCGAACCAAGTGGAGTCACAATGCAGGCGACCCGCTGTTGGGCAACCCCACCTCTGAGCTGAACTACAAAGATGTCTGGAGCAATGTGGCTGAGATTGACGGCAAGGTCACACTCCGCAATGGATGGTTTTTCCGAGGGCAGTTTGGGTATGGAGCGATTAATAGTGGGACGCTCGTTGACGACGATTACGTCAGCGCCGCCGGCGCAGCATTTTTTGGAACGACGGTGAGCGGGGCACACCGCTTTTCACGGACCGAGAGCGACATTGACGGCAGTCATCTTTGGTACTTGAACGCAGATTTTGGACTCAGGCTACTCGAGTTTTCCGGCGGAAGGGGATCGTTAAAAGGATTTGTGACCTATCAACATTGGGAGGAGAAATATGTCGCGAAAGGGATCAAGCAACTTGAGTGCACAGCGCTCACGCCGAGCCCGATCCAATGTGCTCCTCCCGGAACTGTGGGATTCGTTGGTCAGAAAGTCATTACAAATGAGGTGGCTTGGGATTCAATTCGACTTGGACTTGAGGGGGAGTATCGAATCACCAGGAGATTCAGCTTCGATGGGAGTGTCGCGTTTATTCCCTATACCTCCTTGAACAATCGAGACATTCACCACGTGAGGAACGATCTGCGCCAAGATCCAAGTTTTTCCATGAGCGGTACTGGCATTGGCGCGAACTTTGAACTGAATGCCAGTTACATGATTGTCAAACAGTTGTTCTTCGATCTTGGGTATCGATACTGGTGGCTGCGGGTCACGGATGGAGATTGGAAAGCTTATCCGGTGGGCGGCCCGACGGTTTCCGCGAATCTCAATGAGTTTCAGACCATACGTCAGGGGGTGACGTTGGGACTGAGGTATCAATTTTAAACTTAACCGAATGCAGCCACTCCACCTCGCACGTCAGCCACCTCGCAGAATTTTTTGCTGCCGCCGGTCATCCGGCAGTAATGGGAGGTGATCTCCACAAGTTTCCCCTTATGGGTATGAAATTTCCCTCTGAGGACTTGGACTCTCTCTTTATCCACGGCATTGACTTCTAACACCACGTCGCCTGTTTCTTTATCCGTAAGCCTCAGCCAGACCGGATCCTTAAAGAGGGACTGCGTGACCGGACTCGTACTGAGTTGAAAACGATTCTTGTCGTTAAACGCCCAGGAGTTCCTCCGCAAGTGCGCGATGTGACGGCTCTCCCCATCATAGAAGTCCATCGTCAGCAAGAGTTGGGTGTGATCGGGGTTCATCTCGAGCACAATCTGTTCCCTTCCTTGGAGGGCCAGGACGCCGTTGGTATTACGAAAAATATTCGATCCGATATTCAGTTCCATTGAACTCTCCTGCTGGGCTCCTTTCCCGAAAGCTCCAATAGGCTTCATAAGCGTGTGCAAGAATGATTCCTTTCTCGCACCATTGCCTGCTGGCTGTATTCATCGCGGTCGAAGAGTGGTGTCTTCATACTGGGCAAAGAGCCGTTTGGTTTCAGGATGCAGTGAGGCCCCGGAGCCGTGGGGAATCCCCACCGACCTGAAGAGCGGGGTCAGCTTTCCATTCGGATGCAAGTATCCGGCACGTAACGGCACAGAGCGGCGGTGGTGTCGCACCAAGTGACAGGAGGTCTGCCTGATGCTGGTGAGCCAATCGGCCACGTCTTGGGGGTTTCCGATGGAGGCGGAGAGCAACAGGAGTCGGGCCTGGGCCGGACAAAAGATAATCGTCTCTTCCCAGACCACCCCGCGTTCCGGGTCGGCAAGGTACTGGGACTCATCCATGATCACCAGCCCGAGAGTGTCCAGGCGCACGTCGATCTCCCCACCTGCAGCGTCATATAGCAGGTTCCTCAAGATTTCGGTGGTCATGATGAGGAGCGGCGCTTGTGGGTTGTCTCGCCGGTCCCCCGTCAGGATCCCCACGCGATCAGCGCCGAACAACTTGGAAAACTCGGTAAATTTCGTGTTCGAGAGGGCCTTGAGTGGAGAGGTATAGATTACGGTGCGATCCGATTCGATGGCCCGCCGCGCTGCTTCGCTGGCCACGTACGTTTTTCCGCTCCCGGTCGGGACGCTCACGATGACATCCTCCTCAGCCAAGTGAGCAAGGGCCTCTTCCTGCCAGGCATCGGGGACAAACGGCCGGGGCGGCGGGACGCCGATCCCTTCCAGGAAGGCTGAGAGCTCGGTAGCCGGCTCGAACGGTTCAGACTCGCTTGGCTTGATTGGTTGTCTGTTAGACCGACCGGGCTGGGCGGCATGCCCCCGGGAAACTTCCGGTTGCCGCCAACGGCCGGGTGGCGGCTCGGGCCGAGGTCCTTCCTGCGTCAACACTTGCAGGTCTGATTCCAATCCGGCTCGGTTCTCGGCCGAGTGCCTGAGCAGCGCGTCAATGAGACGCCTCTTCCCGAGCCGGAAGTGCCGGTGGATTCGGCCTCGGGCGAGCTGATGGAGTCGCCCCACCGGCTGCTGAGCGAGTACTTTCTCCAGTTCGTCAGTTGTCATCTTCTCTTTCGTCAGGCGTGAGGGGTTAGGGGTGAGGGGTAATGGACCTCTGTTGTTATCACCTTACGCCTCACGTTTCACGCCTTACGGCAGTTCCTCCAAAACGCCGCGCCGCAATGCCTTGATCGCGCGGCTAGCCGTGTCGGCCAAGCCAGGGTGGGTTACGTGCAGCGTGCGGAGCTGGGACAGGTATTCGAGAGTCCGAGCTAAAAGACGGTAGATATCCCCTTCCGCCATGGTCGTTGTGCTGCAGAGCCCGATCCATGTGAGAGCCGGATCGCCTATCCAGCGTTCCGTCAAGGCGGCCACATCCGCCCGCAGCAAGGGGGGAGCCTCATGCGGCGTCAGCGATTCGGCCATTTGACGGACCTGACCGAGCAGGGAGGCCAATCCGTTGCTCATGCGGGGGAAGGAACCCGGGCGGTCGTCATCATGCGCGATGCTTGCCATGGCCCCTGCCAGTATTTGTGGCTCGATCCCGCTGAAGGCCTCAGCACGGATCAGCTCAGTAATCAGAAGCGAATGATCAATGCGGATCAGCCGTGCCCATTCCCCTTCCTCGGTGAGATGACAGGTCGGTGTCAGATACCCGAATTCCTGCAGCACCTCGGCGCGGGCCTGGAACTTGTGCCAGAGGCCGTGTCGCAGCGCCTGGATCATTTTGTTGTGGCGGTGCATGTCTTGTCGGAGGCGAAGTGCTTGGGCGTGGTCCTTTTGGCAGGCCGGGCGCGAAGGACACGAGGGACAAGGGAACTCATCCAACGTCTGCGCGATCTGGGATTCCGTCAACTCCTCTCGCTCGTCCTGCATCAGGATCGGCAAGGAGGGAATCCGACTGGGAAGTTCCGAGAGGTGCCGAGACAACTCCGCGAGGCTTTCCGGAATGCACCAGGGGTACACCGGCGCCTCGGCCACTTCAAATGTTCGGTCGAGCACTTGCGTAATCATGGCCGCGGGGCACTCTGTCACGGCGCCGTTCGGACGGAGGACGGTGACCATGGAACTGCGCTGTCCGCGGCTCCGGTACTGGCGCAGGACGATGCCGCGCCCCTTCGGCAATCCGACCAGGCGTCCGGGCATCAAGAAATGGAGGCGGGCCTGCACCTCCGGCGGTTCGCGTCGCTTCACCTGAACGCGATGGGCCTTCTGTTTCCTCGCCTGGTCGAATACCTGCCACTGCGTGATCCAGTCCGTGCAGACACGAGGTCCGTATGGCCGCATCTGCTCATGCAACTGGTCCAGTTTCCTTTCAAGGGTCTCGGCCCGACGATTGAGCTGAAACTGCGCGAAGCTCTTCGCCAGGATCGACTGGATCTGGTCCAGGGGATGCGCCTTGAGCAGGTTCAAGACCATCGGGTAGGCAATGACGAACTGGCTGTCGATCGGCTCCGGCTGTCCGGTGAGGCCCTTCGTAATCACGTTGAGGTCGATGTAGGGCGATGGGGTCATGACCGCAAAGCCGACGAGGTCTTTGCCTCGACGACCTGCTCTGCCGGCGATCTGCTGAATCTCGCCGATCGTGAGGTCGGTGAAATCTCGGGTCTTGCGGACGCTCGATTGAGTCAGGACTACTGTCCGCGCAGGAAAGTCGACACCGGCGGCTAAGGTCGTCGTGGCAAAGACGGCGTCCAAGCAGCCCTGTCGCATGAGCTCTTCGACGGCGATTTTCCACGATGGCAGATGGCCGGCATGGTGCGCCGCCACCCCGAGCCGCTGGACGGCCGGTAGGAGCGGATGATCAGCGATGCTGGGGTATTGCAGAATGAGCTGATCGAGTACCGAGGCGATGGCCTGCTGCCGTGGTGGCGGCAGCAGGACCTGACTTCGCTGGAACGCCTGCATCGCGTCGTCACAGGCACGCCGCGAGGTCAGGAAGACGATGGCCGGGGTCAGATGCTTGTGGCGGAGGGCCGCGATCAGATCAACCGG
>VBOJ01000035.1 GCA_005877775.1 Nitrospirota bacterium
CGATCCTGAATCCCTTCTCCATGGAATTTGCCAACCAAGCGGCTCCGCCACCACTACCGACGAAGAAGATCCCTGTCCCGAAGTACGCCGATTGACTAAGACGTTACACGCTAGACGTTGATGGTTCAAAGTGAAGCGAAAATCGTTGCGTCGGTTAGGTCCGTTGGGTACGTTAAGAGACAAAACTGACTCAACCGACATAACGGACAAAACACCATACGGTTCACGAATAACGATTAACGTTGCTCCTCATCCGCGCATTTGACGTCTCTCGCATCCGCCAGGGAAAGATACGGCTCGCCCCATTGATTCTTGCTCTCGAGACTCCAGTCTTCCGCCAGCGCGACAGGCTTCAACCGGATACCCCAAATCCCCCCGAAGATCAGATGTGTGAGTCCGGCGCCTGAGTCCTCGACCCTTTGCACATAGGCAGGACAACAGGGCTGCGCTGGGTCGTCGCTCCACCCCGTCACCCAGCACCATTCCCCTTCGGCGCGTCGCTCGAAGCTTCTGATCTGTACGACCCGCCTCGCCGCCTCTACCTCCTTGAAGCGGGCAAACAGCGAACTCTCACAATTGGGGTTACTCTCAACCTCGATAAACATCGCACTCCCTTCCCAAGCCGAGACCATCCCGCTTTCCTTGACTCCCTGACCGACGATTGTTTAGACTCCGCTCACAACTTTATGAACCCAGAGGTCCCTCTACATAGTCCAACAGTGTCTCCGGGCTCCACATCACCCCGCTTCTCAACGACGACCACGAACGAATCCGGGGAACCATCCCGCCTTGAACCCAAGCCGTTTCTGTGCCGTCGGCCGGTTCGCCTCACGATTTACGCCTGCTTCGTCCTGTTGTTCGTCTTGATGCTGGCCTGGCGGTTCTTACCCCAGCTACTGGACCCGACGTTCGAGAAACACATCCAGAGCAAGCGCGTGATGGTCGGGATGAACCGCCAGCAGGTGTTGCAGGCTTGGGGGTCGCCCAACACAATCAACGTCAGTCACACCAAGGACGGGCTTCGTCGCGAGGAATGGATTTTCGAAGACTGGGAAAGCGCGGCAATCGTAAAACACCGCTATCTCTACTTCGAAGAAGGCATCCTCACCGGCGGCTGGTACCACGGATCAGGCGAGCGAAGTTTTCCTCCACCTCCGGCCGGATCCCCACCCAAGAGGAACACCGTTCCCGATCGGCCGTTTTAGCCTCGCACTAAGCCAATCCGTCTGTCTCCTCCCCGTTCGTCGGTATCAACTTGCTCAACAACGTCTCCGCCCGCTGCAACTCCGATTCATCCACCATGACCGTGCACATCAGAAGCGGCACACCTGGATAGAGGCTGCTTACGTGCTCGTTATGCACGACATAGGTGATGCCGTTCCCATCCAATAAACTCTTGATGAGCGCCAGCTCACCCATATCTCTTGGCTCAGTCAGCTTGATCAATCCCATGCGAAACCTGAAGCGATCTAAGCGTGGCTCAGCGCACGCTCCACTTGCCGATCAAGTTCTTGAAGGAAGGCGCGAATGTTCCGGGCATTCTGTCCGAAGTCGCCGCGGCCAATGCGCGAGGCCGATCGGACCGAGACGACCGTCGAAGCGCCTTGCGACGTCACGCGAATCACCACATCATCCACGAATCGGAAGACCAGACTCCTGGCCTCTGCCTTTATCTCGCCTGACTCCGGTTGATAGACCAGGATCGTCCAACGCGGCATCCGGTCTACCGCATGCAAGGCTGCATCGAACACTTGAGAGACCTCCGCACGATATATCCGCGGTCGGAGATCAGGATATTCCGGCGTCCTGCCGGTTTCGACCACATTAATCAGCGGCCAGGCCCTCAGCAACACGACCGCGCCAAGGACAACGGCGCCGGCGATGGCAACAATCGTCACGCCTCTGACCAACCCTTCTCTACCTGTACTTGATGCCGCACCGCTGCGCGACATTCCTCCATTCTAGAGGCGGCCTTACTGGACTGCAACCGAAGTCGGGCAAATCATTGCTTTTTGCCAAACAGCCCCTTACACTGAGGCCGTCACGCAATGGTGAAGGAAAGTTGAAGGTAAGAGCGAGGCGAGGCGTCAGGGGGTTTCCGTGATCTGGACGCGCCGATCCTTGCCAGGGCCACCGGAGATGGTCAAAACCCGTTTCCACTCTCGGACTTGATAGATCGCCCAGGCATTCGGTTGGCCCTTGTACAGAGCATCAGGATCCTCGCCACTGGCATTGAGATGAATCGGCTCCGTGAAGCCCTCATCCAAGACGTAATCCAGTAGACATTCGGTCGTAAATCCCTTGCCGCGCAGTGAGACGTCGGCCAGGAGGTTCAGGATATCGTCTGATTTCTGAATGGTGATCGGCTCCATATCAACAATGCACAACGTCGTTGCAGAATTCTAACGGCAGGCAAGGGTGAAAGCAAGGCACAATCGTGAAGAAACTCTCGACCGCGCAATTCCGCGAGCAACTGCTCGCCGTCATGGACCGTAAGCACCACTGGGCCTGGCCCTCCTTCAGCGGCAATACACTCACGAAGGATCAGCTCAAGATTCATTTCCAACAGGAGTATGCGGTTTACGTGCGAGACTTTCCGGTGTTCCTCGCCCGCATTCACGGGCAGAATCCGCCGTCTGACGTCCGAGGCATGTTAGCCAGGAATATCTATGAAGAAGACACCGGCGGTCTTTCACTGAGTCGGTCGCATCCGGAACTGTTCAACGAGATGATGCGGGGTCTGGGTTATCACGCGAAAGAATTTCAAGACATCCAGTTGCTGCCGGCCAGCCGCCGGTACAGAAACTGGCTGGACCGTGTTTCGGCCAATCGCGATTGGGTCATCGGTGCAGCGGCCTTGACCATTTTTGTCGAGGGTAGTATCAACGACCGGCGGGAAATCCATGAGCCGTCAAAACCCAAAACCCAATCCGAGATCGAAGACATCGTGAGGCAGCATCCGCTCGTGCGGTATCATGGACTCTCTCCGGACTGTCTGGATTTGGTACGGGCCCACCAACTCGTGGAGGCCGGACATCGCCAAGACGCCTACGCCATGATCTTGCCCCTTACGAGAGAGCCAAAGCGGCAAGAGGCGGTACTGGCCTGCTTAAAGAAAACCCTCCATTTGTGGTTGCGCTATCGAGACGGGGTCGCCCACGCCTGTGGACTCAAGAAACGCTAACGGTGCTTCGGCTGTTCACCTCTGCCTTTCTCTTCGTCTTGCTATTCCCAGCTATCAGCTATCCCCTCGAGTGGGCTCGGCCTGCGACGAGCTCAGCCGAGTCGGGCCCTGAGCCGCCTCGACTGAGCTCGTCGCAGGCTGTCGAAGGGCAGCCATCAGCGCTCAGCGAGACTCTCTCTGACGACATGGTCTTCGTGCCTGCCGGCGAATTTCTCATGGGGAACCCGGCGGGGAGCGACGGATTCGAGGATGAACGGCCTCAGCGACGCGTGTTTGTCAGCCGATTCTGGATCGACCGGCACGAAGTGACGAACAGTAAGTATTCGGATTTCGTCCAGGCAACTGGCCATCGCGCGCCAGCCAACAGCAATCCCGCCGCGACGCTTTGGGAAAACACCAAGCCGCTTTCTGGAATTGAACACCATCCGGTCGTGAACGTGAGTTGGGACGATGCTGGTTCCTACTGCCTCTGGGTCGGCAAGCGTCTCCCGACCGAAGCCGAATGGGAAAAGGCCTCGCGCGGCACAGATGGCCGAAAGTATCCCTGGGGCAACGAGTGGGACTATTCCAAGGCCAACAGTGCAAGCTACTGGGCGGGTCGCACCGTGGAATTTGCCAGCGGCGCGGAGTGGGATGCCTTTTGGGTGAAGGGCGAAGGAGCCAGGATTTCAAAAGAGAAGGGGATCAAAGGCGAAGTCTTGACCCTCCCCGTTGGCAGTTTCCCGGCCGGCGTCAGTCCCTATGGGCTTTTCGACATGGCAGGCAACGCCGGCGAGTGGGTCCAGGACTGGTTTGATCCGAATTACTACAAGTCGGCCTCACTCTCCGATCCCCCAGGTCCAGCCAAAGGAGCGGTGAAAGCAATGCGCGGTGGCTCATGGCTCAAGCCGGCGCTGAGCCTGCGGACCAGCGACCGTGACTGGGGCACCATGGACAGCAGACCAAGCGGGACCGGTTTTCGCTGTGCGAAGGACGCGCGCTAACTTGCCAGTCCAATCACTTCTGGCTACAATATAGCCAGAATGCGCTATGAGATCATCCTCGCGCCAGAGGCCGTGGAAGATATGCACCGGCTGAAGGCCTACCTGCGGGCTTTGCCACGGGATACAATCGAGACGCATCTCCGCCATACGCCGAAGAAGGAAAGTAAGAGTAGGATCAAACGTCTCAGAGGTGTACGCCGGCCACAGTACCGACTGAGGGTGGATGAGTTGCGGATCTTTTACGATGTCATAGAGGAGACTGTCGAAATTCTTGCGATCGTTCCAAAATCACAGGCCGCAGCGTGGCTTGCACAAATGGGAGAACCAACATGAAAAAGGCGGCATTGTCAGAGGTGAAAGACGACCTCTCTAAGTATCTGAGAATTGCCGAGAAAGAAGAGGTCGTGATCACCCGTCATGGGAAGCCGGCTGGCGTTCTCATCGGTTTCCAATCGGAGGACGACTGGTTCGATTACCGGTTGGAGAATGATCCACGTTTCCTACAACGCATCCAGTCTGCCCGCAAGAGTCTGCGCGCAGGCCGCGGCGTGCGTCTAGAAGACGTTGGGAGCTAGACCTCTATCCATTCCGGAACCACACGATGGCTCCTGGCTTAAGCCAGCGCTGAGTCTCCGAACCAGTGACCGGGATTGGGGTACGATGGACAGCCGACCCAGCGGAACGGGGTTTCGGTGCGCGAACGATGCGTTCTGAGAAAGTAGACTGTCACGTTTGCTGTCACGACTCTAGTTGCATGTTAGGTTGAGTCCTTGATACCAAACAGGTACCCAGCGATAGCACCAAGAATACCCATAGCCGCTGTCATCGACTCTCCACCTTGTAAAGCAAGTAGGGCAGCGAAAGTGCCCACGAGTATAATGCCAATTCCTCGGAGATTGAAGGGCCCAAACCCCGGCTTCATTTTGTAGAAGGTGCCCACAAGGGCAATAGCCCCAAACCCTGCGATAATCCACATCAGTTGCTGAGCCATGTCGATCTCTCTTTCTATTCTCCCAACCTAACGTACCAAGCTAATCGGCGCCGCTTCAGTGTGTCCGGCTGAGCGCGAAGTTAGCCTGCGACGCGAAGGGTTGCGAAGAACCAAACACTTGCCACTATTCCTACAAGGAACAGAAACCCCATGGCCACGAAGGTCACATCAAGGATACCCTCAAGATAGCGCTCAGGAACCGCGATTGTCTGACGATACGCAAGCTTGATCCATTTCACCGACAGCCACGAATAAAGCAGGCCGAGAAGAATTGAGCAACCGAGACAAACCCATGCCGCGTACGCCGCACAGTATCGACTCTTCCGGGATAAGGCGGCCCGTCATAGCGACTTCAATCTCCACGTGCTCGCCCTTTTCCAGCCTCGCTCGCAGGACATCCCGTAGTGCTGCCATCGGCAGTACGATCAGATCAGACGATACTTCTTCTAGCGTGAAGCGCACGATGCCCCAGCGTGTGGGATTGAACTTCGGCCCCACCGCGACTCGGAAGCCACCATTCTTGGGATCATAATTGGACAACTCCCCCGGCCACAGGAAGGTCATCCGCCACTGCAGGGCTGGGTTCCCCTCACGCTTGGCATCCCGTTCCCGGTTCAGATTGAAAAGCCGCTCGTCATGCCCCGGATCGTGATGGCCATGCCCATAGACTGCGACCCAGTCCAGGGGCGTTACATCTAGCTCGTCAAGAAAGTGTTCAATGGCCGAGGTCTCAATCAAGAGAAGGGCATCTGACGGCAGGCACAATCAGAGCCCTTCCAACTTTTGAGTCAACAACGGCCGAGTGCTATCCACCTCTTCACTGAAGGCAAATGATGGACACCCGAGTCCGACCAAAAGACCGGCAACGACAATCAAGAACCACATGGGGGAGTATTAGACTGAGGCGGCTTGCGCAAGGGCCTTCTCGAAGCCTGCCCGAAGGGAGGAGACCCCTTGGTGATCGGGATTGAGGACGCCGGCTTCGATCAGTACATCTAAGCGTGGTGAGGGATCCAATCGGACGAGCGCCTGGCGAGTCAGTGCTGTCGTGTCGAGCACTTTTTGATAAGTCCCGAGCCATGCTTCTGTGATAGCGCGAAGTCCGGGATCGCTTGCCCTCATCTGGCCTAGCTTCACTTGCTGAAGGAGTTTAATCAGCGGGTCCGACTGAGAGATTGTCGTGATGGCCTGGTGGACGGCCTGCTCGTCGGTCATGAAGCTTCGTGAATCGTTATTCGTTAATCGTTAACCGCTAAGTGCAGTGAGACGTTATTCGTTAAACGTCAAACGCGAAGGGCTCTATTTCGGTTCACGAATAACGATTAACGGTTCACGTCTTCCCGCGATTAACGTTTCACGTTTAACGATTAACGTCTTTCAGCTAGTTCGTCGCACAAGAACCAGGGCCTCGTGGATCGCCGCAGGTGCCGCATGGTCCCGGTCCACTCGATGTCGCCCAACTTGCCGTGGCCCCGACTCCGAACGCAGAGAACTGCTTTTGCAATTTGGTGGCTTTGCAGGAGGGACAGGTCGGCACCGTCGAGCCCTGCACGATCATCTCAAAGCGATGGTTGCATTCTTGACAGACATATTCAAAGATCGGCATGGTTTCTACTCCTTGTTAGAGGTCACGAATGGTATTATAAGCAGGCGCATCCCATCTGGCAATGTAGACGGGGCGATAGTGGCTGTTCCAGTGACGATTATCTACGGAGGCCTGCATGATTCAGGAAGAGAAGAAGTTTAATTTACGCTTCAGCCTGGAGGCCACATTCCCGGATGACTACGATGGCGACCAGGATAATCTCGCGTGGTTCCGAGACTGGCAGGCACAGGTCAAGCCCGATCTCCTGAAAGTCATCTTTGATTCCTTGCGGCGCCATCCATCCTGGTCCGTGCATGTCCGCAACCGCGGCGTGTCACCTGAGGACGAGATTGAAATTGCCATGATGAAGGACTTCACTAAAGACCTGTCTAGACTGAACTAGCGGCCGGACCGAACGAAGACCTTTTATGGGGCTTGGCCTCTACCTCCACGTTCCCTTCTGCAAAGCACGTTGTTCTTTCTGCGCCTTTTATCTCCAGATTCATCGTGAGGATCGGGCCCTGGCCTACCTAGAATCCCTCAGTCGTGAGATCCGGCTTCACGCTGAGATGGACAGCCTCAACGGACGTCCACTGGACACGGTCTATTTCGGCGGAGGCACTCCGACAACCCTGAGTTCCAATGAGCTCTCCTCTGTACTAGAACAGGTCCGACACTGCTCCGAACTGCAAAAACAGGCCGAGGTAACCCTGGAAGCGCATCCGGCTACCGTGACCAAGGAGGGACTGCGCAGCCTCGTTCACGCTGGGTTCAATCGGATTAGCTTCGGCGTGCAGTCGATGGATGACGGCGAATTGATACGGATCGGTCGTCGGACGCCTCGACATGCTGCAGGTATCGCAGTCGAAACTGCTCGATCGGCCGGATTCGTCAACATCAACCTGGACCTGATCTATGGGTTGCCTGGTCAAACGACAGAGAGTTGGCGCGCTACGCTCGAGGAGACCGTCGCTTTGCAGCCAACCCATTTGTCTTGTTACGCGCTCACGCTGGAGGAGGGATCGAAGCTGCACCGTGACCATCGAGATGGTCACAGCGACGAACCAGACGCTGACCTCCAGAATGCCATGGAAGACGAGGCGGTCCGACGGCTGGCGTCGGCAGGATTCGAGCGCTACGAGATCTCGAACTACAGTCGGCCCGGGTACGCCTGCCGACACAATCAGCTTTACTGGTGCGGTGAAGAATACCTTGGGCTAGGACCAAGCGCCCAGTCCTACCTCAACGGCTGCCGATTCGGAAACGTCGACGATCTCCAGGCCTACCATCGCTCTCTGGAATCAGGAGACTTCCCAATTCAGGGACGCGAGCAGCTCACACCGGACCAGCGGCGGCGAGAAGCGATCGTGTTCGGGTTACGTCTCATCGAGGGAATCGACCTTGGGATCGTACAGGACACGACGGATAGAGCCTGGGAGCAGGTGCTCGACCGGTTGATGGATCAAGGTCTGTTGGAGGAACAGGCAGGACGGGTCAAAATGACTGAAAGAGGGCGTCGCTTCGCCGACTCCGTTGCGGTGGAATTGCTTTAGCGGAGCAAGCTTGTCAACGAGCCAATAAATAGTGAAGCGCCGTGTCAGCTAAAATTGCCGCCCAGGCACCTATGTTGAGGACCATCAGAGGCCGTTCGCGCCCCCAGATGCGAAACAATGCCACGGCGATCGTGAGCTGGGTGAGAAGCGAAAAGGGGCGATGGATGTGCGCCGACATCGCGCCCCGTTCACTGGCCATGGCAGCCCCCGCGGCCAGAAGGTAGCAACCGAGCGCTGCTCCTTGCAGCCAAATGGCGGTGGCCCCGCGTGACCGACGGACGGCATAGACCAGCGCCCAGGTCAAACAGACCACCACGATCAACAGCAGGAGTGGAAAGAGCGGCCACAGAACTTTTGCGCTCAGAACCATCGCATCCTCTCAGTTCATCGATCCCTTGTCTCGCATCAGAAACGTTGAACAAGCGGCGGCACTCTAGCAGCCGATCCTCCCCGCGTCAATCCGACTTGCAGCTTTGAACGTTCAGACCTCTGCTTGACAATTGCCTGAGACGGTTGTAGGAAACAGGTAGCCGCCAGTCACCTGCGAACGGAGCCAGACCATGCCTGTCAACATGGACCCGAAAAAACGTCGCCCGCGTGCTGAACCCCAAGAGGTTCCGGCGAAGTCCAGCCCCCAGACTCAGGACCCTGCCAGGCCCAAGACGAAGCAGTTTGGTGTGGAGACGAATGAGGACTGCGAGAAGGCGCTTGCTGATGCGGAATGGAAGAACCTCTGGGACGCCACCGAGGTCATCGACATGGATAAATGGTAACCCTTCAAGTTATGAGTTTTGAGCTATAAGTGCTGAGTTAAATGAAGTGTGCTGCACTCACGACTCAAGACTCATAACTCTAAACTGTAATTAGGCTACGCCGGTAAGAAATAGAACGCGATGGCAAGAATCAGATAGACGCCCACTAGCATCACGCCCTCCATCCAGTGAGATTCCCCATCCATTGCGACGAATCCGACGACCAGCACTGAGATGGTGACGGCGGCCACTTCGAACGGCGTGAAGATTAAGTCAAGCGGCGCGCCAAGGATATAGCTTGCAAAGACCAACACCGGGGCCACAAACAGCGCGATCTGCAGGCTCGACCCGACAGCGATTCCGAACGCGAGGTCCATATTGTTTTTCATGGCGACCAAGACGGCAGTCGAATGTTCTGCAGCGTTGCCAATGAACGCGACCAAGATCACGCCTACGAACAGCTCGGTCAGACCTAAACGGATTGCAGCCGGCTGGATCGCTCCGACGAGTAACTCGCTCATCACCGCAATTCCCACGGTGACGATCACCAAGACTCCAATCGCAAACCGCAGCCCCCACGATTGGTGCATGTCCTGACTCAACCTGGGCGTCTCGCCGGAGAAGAGATGACGATGAGTCTTCAACGAAAAGACGAGGCTTAACAGATAGATGACGAAAAGGATCACGGCGATTTCGAGGCTCAGCTCTCGCTCCAATCCCTGACCCTGCTCTGACGCAGTAAACTGATACAGCGCCGGCACCACGAGACCGATCGCCGAGAGCAGCAGGAGGCTTGAGCCCATCCCTGCAGCCGTCGGATTGAACCGCTGGCGGTCGTAACGAAGCCCACCGGCCACCATGGACAGACCTAGAACCAGGAGGATGTTGCCGATGATGGACCCGGTAATCGACGCTTTGACGACGTCGTGGAGCCCTTCACGAAGAGCGACCAGCGCAATAATCAGCTCCGCAGCATTGCCCAGCGAGGCATTGAGCAGCGCTCCAATCCCGGCACCCACGCGGCTTGCCAGGTGTTCTGTGGCCTTCCCCATCAAACTCGCAAGCGGGATGATTGCCAGGGCTGACGAGATGAAAATGAGCATTGGATCCGCATGGAGCAGCTCGAGCGCTACGGCGAGGGGTGCGAAGGCGTAGAGCACGTTCCAGGCCCAGGTGCCGATGCAAGTCCGATCCATTGGCCGTCGTTTGGGGTCCCGTTAGTCGTTAGACGTTCACCCTTAAGCGCAAAACGGAAAACGTTGCGTCCGTTAGGTCCGTTGGATCCGTGAACGGACTAAACTGACTCAACCGATATAACGGACAAAACAACTTGCGGTTAACGAATAACGATTCACGCTTAACGAACGCGCCGCCACCGTAACATAGCCTCCTGGACATGTCGATGACATCTCAAGGATCACGCCATGCTCTCTATTATCCATTTCATCTCTGTCATGAACAGACTCTTCAGAAGCTGCTGGCTGACTACTCGTCCCTGCATTTCAGGGATTATATGGCTCTGCAGCTGACGGCGATGAGCGGAACGACGGCATACATGGATCGGATGGGCAATGCCCATCCGGAACTGGTTGCATCCGGACGGCTCGTGCAGGGCTATTCAGTCAGCGGTCCGCTGGATGGGGAGGCGATCGCCGCCGTCAATCGGGACCTGGCAGACGAAACTTGGCGATCTGAATTCCACGCCTCCCTCCTGAACGACCGCCGGTTCCAGCGCGGGTTATTTAATTTGACGCACGGAGTGCAGATCGGCCCGGCAACGGCACCTGGCCCTGCAGCTCTCTTACGATTAGTGGAAGCCTCGCGACAGCATCGCCCCTTTTCACTGCAGGAACTCCAGCGCTTGAGCGGACGCCAGCTGTCGCTTGAGGAGGGGTATGACTACGAATATGGGCTTGCGCTGGTCAAGACCTCTGCGGCGCTCGTCTACACCATTCGCCTGAGCTTGATCCATGGACTCATTGCAGTCACTGATTCGGAAGGTCACTTTCGGTTGCTTGAGCGCACCTGCGTGAGAGATCGGATTTCCATCAACAATCGGTGGATTCCAAGGGAAATGTATTGAAATTGTAAAGCTATTCCAACGCCTTACAACTGGTTGGTGGGTTAGGCTGTCTTGGCACCAGGTACCAAGTTTGGTAAAATGGCTGCACTATGGCTAAGGCACCGCTTCCAGCGACGATCCCCAAAGCGATCGAAGAGCAAAGCACCGGCACAGGCGATGACCTGGAAGCCCGAGTGGTTGTCTATAATTGCAGTTGCCATACATATCAGCAGGTGATCACTCTGTTCTGCGAAGCAATACCGGGTATGAACCCGCATAAAGCGTTTGAGTTGGCTTGGCAGATCGACCACCAGGGCAGTGCCACTGTCTACATGGGGGACTGGAAGACCGCAGAAGGGATCGCCAAGCATCTTGTCGGAGGCGGGCTGCTCGTGGCAGTCCAGTGACAGGGAATGAAGGGATTACCGGTGAACGGCCCTTCGCCCCGGTTTTCTCCTGGCGACTCGACGGGAGGTGCGTGAAGATCGCGATGTCCTCTTGGTGACCCTTTTCCGGACCGGGCGCTTCCCTGGTTTCTGATGCATGGGAGGGAAGAAGGGTAAGCGCCCGACCTTATTCAGCATTTCTCCGCTGTACACCCTGACCTGGTACAACTCAAAAAGCCTGCTAATGGCCTTTGGATCGCCCTTCCTGGCCAGATTGAGCAGTCGTCTCCGCTGGTTCAGTTCTTCTTCTTCAGTATGGGAGCCCGCTCGTCGCTGCATTTTCAAGCCTTACTCCCTCCGAGCTATCACCAGAATGGCCGGCTTTACACTGACAGCGGTCATTATATCCACGAGCCCGTCATTTTACCAGGGGAAATAAGCTTAGCCATTCAAAATCTTCTCAAAAATCCGGTGATGCCAACTCGAGCAACTATGGGTCTTCATGTCGTAAGTTATTGAAAACATTTGGCGCTAGCCTGTATCACACCAGAGCCATGGCTTCTTATGAATCACGGCTACAAGGTCAGCGGTTGTATGTCAGCAACTCGCCGATTTATAATCCAGTTCTCCTCCCCCACGCCACTGGATGGGGATGGCAATTCTCTGAATTGAAGGAGCGACACCGATGGAACAGCATCAACGTGAAGAAAGCACACCGGATGTGAAGGATGATCCGCTGGCACGTGAGCTCCTGCGCAAAGCCTTTGAAAAAACAGCCCGTTGGCAACCTGACTTCAAGGGCTTTACCGCTGACCTCACGGTGAATGTCAATGGCAAGGAATCTCGCGGAACCGTGACAGTCAAGGGCCCCCGGGACGTGAGCGTGGGGCTGTCCGACCCGGAGCTACAGAAGTGGGCGGAAGGGCAGATCGCCATGATCGCCGTCCACCGGGGACCCCGGAGCTTTGAGGAATCAGACGGCAAGTACGCCTTGACCTTGGGTCAGGACCGGGATCATCCGATGGGACCCAGGCTGGTCATCAACGGAGACGGCATGCATTCGTTCTATCGGATCAAGGGCGATCGGATCACGCAGATCAACCGGAAGATGGCTCACCCCGGCATGCCGCCCATCGGCTTTACGATCAACGTGGAGGATAGCGCCATTACGCAAGACGGGAAGTTTCTTACCACCCGCTACACCGTCTATTACTACTCGCCCCAAGACGGGAAGCTGACCAATGTCGAGAGCTTTACCGATACACACAGGCGTGTAGCCACTTCCGACCTTCCTGCAACCAGGCGTATTATTTCCTACGAGAATGGTGGCGTGGCGGTCAAAAGTCTCACCTTTGAAAATCACAAAATGCTCTGAGCCCAGCCCGGATTATTCATGGATGTCGTAACGAGGTGAATGAGACCGAAGTCCGCCGAGGCTTCTCGCAAGTGAGGGCGACGCAGGCGTAGGGGTACCCGTTGCTCGGGGCGCCCATTGCTCCGGATCACCGTTGCTCGTTTTTGCAACGGGTCAATGCAATGGGCCAAAGCAACGGGTCAACAGTCCGTCGAGGCGAAAAGCCCTTGGCCCATTGCATCCTGGAGAGCAATGGGCACCCCGCAAGAGGATCGATCGCCGCAGTAGGTATTCATGGAAAATTCGGGCTAAGAGAATGAACCTGCGAATCCACTACCCACGCAGTGTGCGGGAGAAGCTAGCCGGATATGTGCATCTGGCCCGGATGATTGACAAGTGCCGAGCCGTGCTAGCTGGCACGCAGGGAGAATATATTTATCCTTGCCCCATGGATCGCCGCTTGTTGGAGTTCGCCGGGCTTGAGGCGGATCAGTTCACCGAGACTGTCCAGGCCAGATCCTCCGAGCAAGCCGTTGCGGACTGGTTCGCCGAGAACGCTGCGCAGCATTCTCAAGCTGAGATCGAAGCCTGGAACGAGGTCATGTTGACGCGAGGCCCCGATACTGAGGAGAAGTGGCAATACTTCAAGTCCATCCTGGAAGCAGTGGACCCAAGCCGTACGGACATCACCAGTTGGACGGATCTCTTGGACCTGGAAGAAGGACGCCCTGTTCCGATTCAGCGCGCCGTTCGGCGTTAACCGTGAACTGGAAAACGTTACGTCTGTTAGGTCCGTTGGTCCGTTAACGGATTAAACTGACACAACCGATATACACGGACAAAACAACTCACGATGAGCGGTTACCGGGCGTCACTTAAGACTCTCCCCTCCCATTCCTCCTCCGAATCCGCCGAAGTTCCCGCCGAAACCGCCCTGGCCACTGCCCCAGAACTCTCCTTTGTGAATACGCCCAAAAGGATGGCGCAAGTCCGGGCGGCTGATCCACCAGAGGAACCACAAGGCTCCGAAGCTGGTGAACAGCGTTAAGACGACGCCCAGCCCCTTCAACCGTGACCGATGCGGCTCGACAACTCGGATGTCTTGTACAACCGAGGCTAGAGCAACCGTTGCACGATAGAGGCCCTCGCCGTATCGTCCCCCACGAAAGGCTGGCTCCAAATATTTCTTGCCAACGTCTTCCACAACCTGCGGGGAGACCACTGCAAGCAAGCTCCGTCCAACCGTGACCGTGGCCTGCCGCCCATCCGCCACCGCAAGCACGAGAATGCCGTGCTCCTGCTGGGCCGTTCCGATTCCCCAACGCTGATAGAGAGCCTCCGCATAATCCTTCGCCGTCGCGTAAGGTGCGAATGTATTGACCGTGACCACAACCATCTCAGCTCCGGTTTTTCGTTCAAGATCCTGACACACCGATCGCACGCGGGCTTTCCAATCAATCTCGACCACTCCTGCATGATCGCTCACGTAGCCAAGCGGTTCTGGCAATTGCGGCTTCCCCTGCGGCAATCCGTTCGCTAACCCTGGTGCGAGCACCAGACTCAGCGCAATCGCCCAACCGAATCCGTTCCGCCTCACCCCTCACCCCTTACGCCTAACGCTCCTCGCCCTTCCGGTTCACCCCTCACGCTTCTCTCTCAGAAACGACCCTGTGCCTTCAACTGCTCCACTCGTTCAATTAAGCTCTGGAGGGAAGAAACATAGCGTTCGAAGAGGCGGGGCATCTCCAATGGACCAGGGGAGATCAGTCCCCGCTTTAAAAACAATACATCTTGAAAAGTCACGGGATCAACCCCCAAGCCAGGCTGGAGACTCTCCAGCAAAGCTTCGGTCATTCTCGGGATTGGAATTTTCAATACCTGAAAGAGGCCTCTCAAACAGGGAAGCAGAGCCGTGAGGGAAAGTGGCAGCAGGATCGCGGCCGTTTCCGACTTGCCGGCCCCTTCTACAAATCGCTGCCGGAGCCTCAAGAGGTTTCCTCGGATCTCCTGTTCACATTGTCCCAGCAGGTTGCGCAAATCTATGGCAAGAGTAGGGAAGGGATCACGACCAGCAAGCAACACATGCTGTTCCTTGATCTCCAAGTACTCCAGAGGAAAGAGGGATGCGGATGATCGGAGCTCTTCTTCAGTCAGGAACAGCGGGACCACGATGCGTTCTTTACTCCAACGACGATGCTCCTTCCCGTATCGTTGCAGAGCCCCGACATCGTGCTTCGCCAGAAGAAGAAGCAGGTTGATGTTCGATCGTCCAGGAAGGTACTCGCCACGAGCCGCGCTCCCGTAAAGAATGATAGCCTCCAACGAAGGACCAAAGAGGGCGGTCATGTCCGTCAAATACGACCGGAGTGTCTCGCGGACGTCGAGCGGAAGGTCTTGGAGGACCTCACCACTCATCGCTCATCACTTGTTTCTGCCGATAACCGATCGGCATGGGGATCACGCAAAAAGCCTGCCGCCATTAACCGGTCAATCAGCCCGAACGGCGCGACCGTGCGCAACCCCGCCGTGGTGGCCAAAACCCGGTACCGAAGTCTTTGGTTACGGTCTAGGGTCCTGAACACACGATCGCGAAGGCAAGCCAGCAGAGGATTGCCTGTGTTCCAGAACAGCACCTGCTCATCCGCCAAGCGCTGCAGCATCTCCACCTGGGGACGGCGGCTCCGCTCATATGACGCCAAGGCTTCAGCAGACCAGTCCCCCCGTTCCCGGCACGAGGAGATCAGATCTGCCAGCGTCATGGCATCCGCCATAGCCTGCATGCGCCCCTGGGACGCATGGGGATTCATGGCATGCGCCGCATCGCCGATCAGCGCCGCACCCTCGGTCACCCATCTGGCTGTCCGAACCCGTGCTGCAGGCATATAGGCGGTTTGGTCCCAGTCCACGAGGCTTTGGCTCGTCTTTTCGAGACTCGGATCGATTCTCAGCCAATTGGTTCGAAGCGCGTCGAGGCCAGCGGTCTTCACCGCCGGCATCGAACCAGCCGGGATCATATAAAAGAGATAGACTTTCCGACCGGCGGCTGGGAATAATCCAAAGATCGTCCGGCGACCGACAAAATATCGGGCGTCCTCCAGCTCGTCAGGACTTTCCAGGATCGCAATGAGATACGCTTCCCCGTACAGGTGCAGACGTGCCGGGATTCCGAGCGCCTCACGGACCTTGGAGAAGGCTCCGTCTGCACCCACCACCAACTTGGCTGAAATAGTCAGTGATTTGTTCCCGCATTCCGCCTCCACTCCGACCACACGTCTCCCTTCACGCAAGAGCCCCCTGAACTGGACCCCATATCGCAACGCCCCGGGAGCGCGCGACTCCAGAGCTTGTAAGATCGTGTGATGTGCGACATTCGGTAGGGTGACGATCGCGCGATTGTATGGCGGTGGCAATAGGTCATAGTCCACCGTGCAGAGTCGATTCCCACCCACGCGACAGAAGTGGAACAGTCGGACGGACTTTGTCGCATCGGGCGGAAGCTGTCCCAACAACCCGAGGCGATCCAGCACCTGCTGGCCGTTGGGCTGGAGGATTTCGCCTCGCAAACCTCCGGGCGGCCCGGCAGCTTGTTCCAGCACCACAGTGCTGACCCCTTTCCGGGCAAGGGCCAAACCCAGCACGGCGCCTCCCCCTCCTGCCCCCACGATCACGACCTCTGTCCGTTCCGTCATCTTTGTGCTCTTTCAGCCTTTTGAAATCATCGCCACAGCCCATAGCGAACAGGATCTGTCCACATCGCCAGGAACTTGTCGCGCACCTTGGCACTTGTGATCGGATCAGTTATGACATCCAACCGCTCATCGTTGTACCGGTGAGCGCTCGTCGTCTGGTTCATGGAACCGGACGTATTGATCTCGTCATCCACCACCACCTGTTTCAAATGCATCAGGCCGTCATGTTGATTCACCCTGATTGGAATGCCGGCCAACCGCAGGGTCTCGAGGGCGGCCCGTTGTTTGGGATCATTCAATTTCTCTCGGTCCGTGATGACCCGAATATCCACCCCTCGATTCTTTGCAGCCACTAAGGCCTTCACGGCAGGTGGATAGGTGATTCCATAGACTGAGACATAGATGTATCTTCTGGCTCGATCGTAGATGGCGACCAATTTGTCTCCGGGCAAATCCTCCGGAGCGTAATAGATTTCAATAGCCGCGGCGTGAAGGAACGGTCCAGCGGCCAACCAGACAAAGCAGAGCCCTGCTAAAACTGCCAGTAAGAGCAGGCTGCTCAGCCGTGTCGTTGCCCCGCTCTGTGCGCCGACCCTCATGAGTACAGGATCTCTTCTATCACCACCCCGGTCAGAAACTTCGACTTGACCTCGGTAGGGCCCGTGGGTTTTCCCTCGACGATCATTCTTCTCATCAGTCCCTCTCCCGACGTGTTGCCGACCAGGATAGCGCCGACCAGCTTGTCTTGACATAGGACCAGTTTCCGATAAATGCCTTTATCCTGATCACGGCCAATCAGAACGACGGTACCAGGAGCGGACAGTTGCGTCAGGCCTAGCACACTGACCCGCAGTCCGCAGAAGGTTTCTGAATTCGAGAGAATGACACCTCGATAGGGATCCCCGCCACCAGCCATGAAAGCACCGGCCAACTTGCCCTGCTCCATGGCATTGTTCCAATTCGTCGCAACTCGAAAGAGCCCCGACACCGGATCGTACCCCTGCGCTGCATCCCCGGCCGCGAACACTTCCCGAACGTTGGTGCGAAACTCGTGATCAATGAGGATGCCGCGGTCGGTCCTGATGCCGCTTCCTTGCAGAAACCCGATGTCCGGCCGCACCCCGATGGCAACCACCACAAGCTCAGTGTCAAGACGTCGGCCCTTGGAAGTACGGGCACCGGCCACCCGCCCGTTCGCTCCGTTGATTTCAACGACTTCTTCACCTAAGGACACTTCAATGCCGGCCTGTGCGAGAGCTTGCCGGATGAGCTCAGAGGAAGTCTCATCCAAGACCGGTGCCCAGAGGCGAGGTTCCCGCTCCAATAAGACAACCGGTCTGCCTCGCTGCCGGATGCCTTCGGCCAGAATCAAGCCAAGCACTCCCCCTCCAACCACGACGACAGGTGGTTTTGTCTCTTCAATCCGACGGATCAGCCTGCGGGCGTCTTCCCAAGTCCGCATCGTCGTCACGCCGGATACCCGGTCCCCAGAGCAGTTGACCGTCAGAGGAAAGGAGCCAGGCGCCAGGAGGAGCGCATCGTACGAAACACGTTCGCCGCCGTCCAATTCAACCCATCGCTCCGGTGGTTGCACCTTCGTAACGACGGCACGCAGCCGGAGGACGATGTGCTGCTCTTGATAATATGTGGAGGGATGCAGGGGCATGTCTGCATCGGACGTCGAGCCCCCGATATAGGTGTCGAGTTCCGTGCGATAGTAAGGAAGGTCCTGGTCTCGGTCGAAGAGAAGAATCTCCCCATCAGGATCCTTGGCCCTGATGACTGTGGCGGCACTGACTCCGGCCGGCCCCCCTCCGATGATCACGTAGCGCTTCACGATCTTCCCTTCTTCCCGCCAGCCGCTTAGAAGGCATCGGACAGGAGTTCTCCCCGCCCTCTGCAGTTCCCGTCAGTCTCCCTGTGATCAGTCGACTTCGAAGAGTTCTCGGAAATGATCCTCTGCGGCGTTCCAGGCTTGGGGAGAAGTCTTGCTTAGCCAGTTCTTCAGGAACGCCTTCTGGCCAGGAGTCAACAGTTGTTTGATCTGGTGGGATCGTCCTTGGAGTGGCTGAAGAAAGCCTGCCCGCTTGTTGAAGTCCAGGGTGGCTGTCCGTACATAGACAGTGGTATAGGTAGTGGGAGCCCCGTCATCTCCTTCACCCTGGACCCACACAGAGATAAACTTCTCGAAATGCATCCCAGCACTATCGAGCGCCGGCTCCGTGTCATGAAAAAGCTCGTTCTCAGACTGTTCGAGTGGTTTGGATTCCTGCGCCCGAAACATGAAATTGTGCTTCCACATACAAGGAGCGCCTGCTCTCAAAAGTGGCCATACTGTAGGTCAACCGAATGGAATGTCAAGGGGCGATGAAGCTGCTCGTTGCCCCTCTACCCGCGATAACGTTGGACAGGCAGATCGTAGAATACGGATCAGGGCCGCCATGGCAGGGATGCGGAAAAGCATGAGCATGGAGCAGGCCAGCCTGTTGACTTCACCGACGAACAGATCACTCGGGCCAGCCGGCACACCCTTCTCCAGGAGATCGGCGACATTCAAGCGAATTGTGGACTCAGAGAGAAGAAATAATAAGAAGGTGGTCGAGACAAGCTGAAACCATGATCACTTGAGTAGCTGAAGGCGGTATGGCTGAGTAAAAAGTGATCAGGCTTGAACTATGCGTGGAAGACCGTGGATGGAGTCAGACTTCCCCAGCGTGGGACCCCAGATTTTGGGGCGGTGAGTCAATCCCCCAGAAATTTCCGGGCTCGGCAAGCTCCAACGCAACGTTCCACATCCTAGTGTAGGTTCTTGTCGGGTCTGAGTGTACAACCTGAGCGGTGATACTGCGGTTGGTGTCGAAAAGCTGTAGACGAAGCACAGTCCCGCGTCGGAAAGGGCGCCGCGTGCCGACCAGACAACCGTGTCTGCTCACCTGAATAGTATTCAGGCGCCCGCGAAAGCTAACCGAAGGATCCAGGCTCACAACGTAAAGGTCCACCGCCAATGCAATGCGTTGACTGCGCCGGCGTTCGTCGCCTTTAGGATCGTTCGATGCCATACCCCGATTCCCCCTCCTCTTAGCTCTCATTGAGCAAACCGGGCGTTGTCACATGCTGAAAATATCTCTTAGTAAGCTTTTCCGATATTCGTGAAGACAAAGCGGAAGCGAGGTCGAGTCTTGACAGGGTAACGTTGGCGCGACAGTGAAAGCGTTCGGTTCTTTCCGATGACTTCATCGACAATCGTGCCACAGTTCAGGCAGCGCTGCCCGTGAAAGCCAGAATGGGAGCCTTCGATTGGATCCACAATAAATTCATTGACCAATAGGCCGCCACATCGCGCGCAACTCATCACGCACTCCTCTTATTCAAGGAACTGACGGAGGGGCCTGTTCGGACGTCTGCCTAGCCGGTCTGTTGCCTAAAAAGGATTTGCATCTGCATCATTCGCAAAAGTCGACGCGTGACTGGATCCCATGTCATTTCGGGTAAAGATGATAGAAACTCAGTCGGAGAAAAACAATGAGGAGAAGACCTGATTGCAACGAGGGGAATACCTGATGGGGTTTGGATCCGTAGATTCTCTAGAGGGGATCGTGGGGTCTGACCTATTCATCCGCTATGAGTCAGGTCTTTTGTCGTTCGCCACACTCCAGGCCTCCGACCTCCTTCCCAAACGGCTCTCTTCTTACCTCGCTTCCATTGGTCGCTCTGTAAACAAGTCCCTCGGTATCGAGGTTATATTCCGATCTATCAGGGCTCTCCCGCCGCTTGATAAGGCATTGATAGAACAAGGTCTCAAGACCGTGATCATGCTGATCCTACTGGAAAGACCTATTCCAGCATGGTCTGGACATCCAACTCGACCTGCTCAAGAGTGAGGGAGTGATTGCCTTGGATGGGCTACTTTCACCAAGGTCATCGCGCCAACATGGTCAAGAGACCGCTGAAGCCCAATCCGGGAACCACGGGAATGGCATATCGGGGTCCGAGCCACCAAGACACACGAACTGGTCCCGAAGTTGCTCGCCTTGACAACTGAGTGTCTGCTTTGTTAGCCTGCATAAATTCCCCAGTCTCTATGCCAAGTTGGGAGCTTTCGTGCAGGTCAAAATTAATGGAAAAGCTGAGGAGGTCCAGGCAGCCACAGTCCTTGATCTGCTCAAGGCCAAGAACATTGATCCCCACATGGTAGCCGTCGAACTGAATAGCACGATGCTGGAACGTGATCATCTGGCCACGACCTCCGTCACGGAAGGCGATCAGGTGGAGTTCCTCTTCTACATGGGGGGTGGACAGTGACGGTGCAGGCGCACAAGGAAATCACCGAGCTCATCGGCGGGACACCGCTGGTCCGCTTGAACCGACTCTCCCCTGATGGAGCCGCCACGATCTATGCCAAAGTCGAATCGTTCAACCCTGGAGGCAGCGTTAAGGATCGGATTTGCTTGAACATGATCAACGAGGCGGAACGGCAAGGCCGGCTTAAGCCCGGTTCTACCATCGTGGAGCCCACCAGCGGGAATACCGGCATCGGTCTGGCGCTGGTCTGCGCGGTCCGCGGGTACAAGCTGATTCTGGTCATGCCGGAGAGCATGAGCATGGAGCGGGCCAGCCTGCTATCCTCGTATGGCGCGCAATTGGTCTTGACCGCTGCCTGGGAAGGGATGAAAGGCTCCATCAAGGAAGC
>VBOJ01000158.1 GCA_005877775.1 Nitrospirota bacterium
TGCCTTGACCTGTGGGCTGGCCCAAGTGGTCGATCGTGTTGACCGAGGCCCCTATGCCGGCGTTCAGTTCAATGACGATCAGATGAAGGAGATTCGCTATGCCGCCGTGCTGCATGACTTCGGCAAAGTCGGCGTGCGGGAACATGTCTTGGTCAAGGCCAAGAAACTATTCCCGGGTGATCTCGACCTTTTGAAGGCCCGCTTTGACTTCATCAAGCGCACCCTGGAAGTGCAGGCCCTTCGACGAAAGGTGGAGATTCTGGTATCACAGGGTCAGGCTGCAGCGTCTCCGCTCCTGTCCCAACTGGATGCAGACCTGGCGCGCGGCATGAAGGAAGTGGACGGGTTAGTGGAGTTTCTGCTGAAATGCAATCAGCCCTCCGTCTTGTCACAGCAAGGATTCGAGCGGCTGGATGAGATCGCCAAACTGAGTTACGAATCGTTTGATGGCTCCAAACCCTATCTGACGGCGGAAGAAGTGAGGATGCTCTCGATTCCGGCCGGGAGTCTCACGCTGGATGAGCGCCGCGAGATTGAAGGCCACGTGACCCATACGTACCAATTCCTCTCCAAGATTCCCTGGACCAAGTCCTTGAAAAATGTTCCGTCGATCGCGTATGGCCACCATGAAACGCTGGATGGGACTGGCTATCCACGGCAGATCTCCAGCGAGTTGATTCCGGTGCAAACCCGTATGATGACCATCTGCGATATTTATGATGCGCTGGCAGCTTCGGACCGGCCCTACAAGGCGGCGGTGCCTGCCATGAAAGCCCTTGAGATCATCGAAGAGAAAGCCAGGCACGGGCAAGTGGATGCCCATCTGTTTGAACTGTTCGTTGAGGCAAAGATATACACGCGAGTGCGGAAGTTGTGAGGAAGGCGCAAGGGATCATGGTACGTGCTTGATCATGTAGTCAGAAAGATCCTGGGCAAGGGCCTTTAAGCTCGGCTTAAAAAACATATAGCCCTTGATGGACTGATGCCTTGCCTTCCAGACGACCAAGCCGTGGTTCACCTCTACTAAGCGAAGACTGAATCCCACCTTGGCAAAATTGTCGCCTTCTGCTCGCACATATTCCCACGCGTGTACCTTGACGACGAGCAGTGCATCGGCGTGAAGAAGCTGTCCAAGTTTCATGGCTGCTTCCTTGTCCGACTGGCCCGTCGTTTCAAGCTGGGAGTAATAGGCCACTAATGCGCTCAGAGCTTCTTTTGAGGTCTGAAAGGTCGTATTCACCTCGTCCGGACTCATCACCTGCGCGTAACGATTTGTTTTCTTGAGCGAGGTCATCAGCACTTCCTGGGCTGCCTCTCGCGCGGCTTCATAGTCACCAATGATCGGCGGCAGGACTGCGATGGATTTTGGTCGAAACGATTCGGCCCCTGGACCTTCCCATAGCTCCAGAAGCCCCCCGCATCCGGAGAGCAAGAGGCCGGCGAACAGAAGACACCTTGACAGAGGTTTCATCGCACCTCTCGACTTCACGCAGGGCTAGATGTTCGGCTTCTTAGAAGGTCAGCGAGACAGAACCAGATGCGAGGGCGCCTCGCTCGCGGAAATCATAGCCACCACCGATGTCTACACGCAAGGCGAAGAACCGTATGCCGAGCCCCGCCGTTGGCGTCACCGCCGAATTAGTGTCTTCGACGTTCTTGAGCGCACCGGCCCGCAGCGATATGAATTGGGACAGAATCGTCTGTTCAACGCCGAGACTCAGAACCCGGCTTTTGAGGCCTGGGACCAGGGTGTAATTCGGGGTGATGTCACTGTCGAACGTGAGCGTCAGCGACGAGTAAGGATTGACCGCAACCCCGCCTCGGATCTGAGGAGTCAGCTTGAATTCGCCGCCTCCTGGAGCATCGAAGGTCGGTTCGTTGATGTCTTTTGCCACGACTCCGAACCGCAGCCACGAGAAGGGACGGTAAATAGCCCCGACATCGATTCCCAGCGCGGTTGATATCTTGGCCTTGCCAAAGTCACCGGTAAAGCCGGCGTCTCCCTCGGATCCGAAGACCGCCACCTGGTTCGAGTAGGCCGCGCCCTGGATGATCTTGGCCGTGGCACCGATCGCGATGGAGCGATCGAAGAAGGAGAAGGCGTAGGAAAAGCCGGCCTGGCGGGCTTCGAGCCCACGGACCGCCATTTGGCCGTTGACGGCGAGTTGGCCTCCGCTGACGCCCGCGGTGAGCGGCGTCGGCGTAAACAGCCCGCCGGTCGCGACATCGGAAAGAGTAAAGCCGAAAGCATGATCACCCCAATAGCCCTTCAGGTACAGCCCCGCCGCACCCATAGCCGACACTGTCGCTCCGGGACGATTGATCCTGTCCAGGAGTGACTGCAGCCGGGCCTGATTGGCGGGCGTGGTATCACTTCTATCGAAATTGTTGATGTCATTGAGCGTGTCGGCAACACCCAACCGGTCGACGATCTGTCCGCTTCCTTGCACCCGAATGTCAATGGTCTGGCTCATGGCGAGGCCAGCGGGATTCCAGTAGGTGGCTAACGCGTCGGTGGTGACGGCAACTCCTGCACCACCCATGCCCACAGCACGCGGGCCGACGATGGTGAATTCTACCGCCAGCACTGAAGTTGGTGCGAGGACCTCCCTCGCAACGAGTACGGCGAGGATGATGATCCCTATTGCAATGGTTGCTCTTCTCATAGCCCTCCTGCTTCGTGGGTGAGCATGATCTCCACGTTTGATCGGATAATACGCAGCCCCCGTAAAATGGTCAAGCGAAAGCTAACTCGAAGTTGAAGGCCACAGTCAAATGCGCTGGGAGCGAGTGGGAGAGCTTCTGACAGGACGGAAGAGTTACGGCGTGATGATCCGGCCGTCCTCCATGTGAATGATGCGGTCGGCCTGGGCGGAGAGTTTCTCGTTGTGGGTGACGATCACGAAGGTGGTGCCACGAGATCGGTTCAGTTCCCGCATCAGCGCAAACAAGGCCTCACCCGTGTGGGTGTCCAAGTTTCCCGTCGGCTCATCCGCCATGACCAGATCCGGCCTCTGCATCAAGGCGCGAGCGACAGCCACCCGTTGCTGCTCTCCTCCGGACAGTTCCCCCGGTTTGTGGTGCAGGCGGTCACCCAATCCTACGTCTTTGAGAAGCGCGGCTGCCTCAACCTGCACCTCGGCCATGGGGCGCTTCTGCATGAGCGCCGGCAAATATGTGTTCTCAAGCGCGGTGAACTCGGGGAGCAGGTGGTGGAACTGAAAGACAAACCCGATCCTCCGGTTTCGAAATTCCGCCTGCTCCTCATCGGATAGACGAAAGAGGTCCTGTCCTTCAAAGAGGACGGTTCCGCTGGTGGGCCGGTCGAGCGTGCCGATGATGTGAAGCAAGGTGCTTTTCCCTGCTCCGGACACCCCGACGATCGCAAGCATCTCGCCCCGCGCGATGTCCAGATGGATTCCCTTCAGGACCGTCAGTTCGCGCCCACCCATCGGGAATGACTTGTAGAGGTCCACCACTTTGATCATAGAATGCTTTCGCGTCTCTTGCGACGTTGCGTCTATTGCGTGGTGCGTCCTTTGCGTTGATCGCGTCTTTCGCGACAGACGCTGCGCGCTATAGACGCTGCTGACACCTCTGTCGCGACAGACGCACGACGCGAGCGACGCATCACTACTTACTCGTAGCGCAGCGCTGCGGCCGGGTCCAGTTTCGCGGCCTGCCAGGATGGGTAGAGCGTGGCGGCGAAACTGATCAGGATCGCCGAGAACGATACGAGGATCACGTCCAACGCTTGCACGTGAACCGGGACGTGCGAGATGTAGTACACGGTCGGATCAAAGGTCCAGTAGGTCTGGATCAGCCACAAAAACGTATAGCCCAGGGGAATACCGATCACGGTACCGGTCAGTCCGATGATCAGGCCGTTCAACATAAAGATGCGCATGATGGCCTTACGAGTGGCGCCCATGGCCTTCAAGATCGCGATCTCGCGCTGTTTCTCACTCACGATCATGGTGAGGGTGCTGACGATGTTAAAGGAGGCTACGATCGTGATCAGCACCAGTAAGAGAAACATCATGATTTTTTCCAGTTTGAGAGCCGAGAACAGGTTCCGGTTGAGCTGCATCCAGTCCCTGGCCCAGTAGGTGGGACCCAACGCCCGCTCGATGGCCCTTGCGATCTCGTTGGTCATGAAAATATCGTCCACCTTGACTTCAATGCCGCTGACCGTGTTCCCCATGTTAAAGAACTTCTGGGCCTCGCCCAGGGCGATGTAGGCTAACGAGGAGTCATATTCATACATGCCGGACTCGAACACTCCCACCACGGCAAACGTGCGGATCTTGGGCACCATCGCGACGGCACCGAGCGCGCTGGTGGGACCGACCGGAGAGACCACGTTCACACTGTCGCCCAGGAAGGCGCCGAGGCGCATGGCGAGCTCTTTCCCGAGGATGATCCCAGGATGACCAGGAGTCGCAGCGATGCTTGGGTCGCGGGCGCCCTGACCTGCCGTGCTTTGGCCTTGGCCTCCTGTGCTGGGTTGCTCAAGATCGTCAAGACGTCCCACCTTTACATTCTTGGCGAGATCGGTGACGCGCCGCTCTCGCTGGGGATCGATTCCGCGCAGGATAATGCCTTGTACCCCGGACTGGGAGGTCAACAAAACCTGTCGGTACACGAAGGGGGTTGCGGCCACCACATGGGGAACTTCTTCCACGCGCTTCACCAAGATGTCGTAGTCCGCCATGTTTTCCCTGATTCGCTCGTGGATGACGATGTGGGATGTCGTACCCAGGATTTTGGCCTGAAGATCCTCCTTGAACCCGGTCATGATGCCCAGCGTTCCGATCAAGGCGGCCACTCCCAGGGTGATGCCTGCGACTGAGACAAAAGTATTGAGCGAGATCGTGCGATGGCGGCGTTTGGCGCGCAGGTACCGTAAGCCGACGAAGATCTCGTAGGGGAGGGCCGCCATCATTTCTCCGGGCGGAGTTGCGGAAACAGGATCACGTCACGGATGGATGCCTGGTTGGTAAAAAGCATGACCAGCCGATCAATGCCGATCCCTTCTCCGGCCGTCGGCGGCATGCCGTGTTCCAGCGCGCGCAGAAAATCTTCGTCCATATAGTGGGCTTCCTCGTCACCGGCTTCCCGCTGAGCGACCTGCGCCTCAAAACGCTTGCGCTGATCGAGTGGATCATTCAACTCGGAGAAGGCGTTGGCGATCTCCCTTCCGGCAATATAAAGCTCGAACCGGTCGGTCAGAGAAGGGTCCGAATCCTTGCGACGGGCCAGCGGGGAGATCTCAATGGGATAATCGGTGATGACAGTCGGCTGCACCAGCTTGGGCTCGACAGTCTCTTCGAAGATTTCGTTCAGGATCGTCACCAGGTCGGCATTCTTTTCCACTTCCACCTTCAGTCGTGCTGCTGCCTTCATGGCGGCGGTGCGATCGCTCAGGACCGACGAATCGAGACCGTTGACTTCCAGAATCGCTTGTCGGTAAGACCAACGACGCCAGGGCGGGGCCAGGTGGATCTGCTGACCCTGATATTCAATGGTGGTCGTGCCGAAAATCTCTTTCCCGAGCCGCGCAATCAGCTCTTCCGTCAGCCCAATGAGGTCGGTATAGTCCGCGTAGGCGACGTAGAACTCCAACATGGTGAACTCAGGGTTGTGAATGGTGGAGATCCCCTCGTTCCTGAAGTTTCGGTTGATCTCGAAGACGCGGGGAAAGCCTCCCACGATCAGCCGCTTGAGATACAACTCCGGGGCAACCCGAAGGTAGAGATCCATGCCGAGAGCGTTGTGATGGGTGACGAAAGGTCGAGCCGTGGCGCCACCGGGAATCGGTTGCATCATCGGCGTCTCGACTTCGAGGAACCCCTTTTCGATCAGAAACGCGCGAACGCCGGCAATGATGCGGCTTCTGGTTGCAAAAATCTCATGCACCGAGGGATTCGCGATCAGGTCCACGTATCGCTGCCGGTAGCGAGTCTCCACGTCCGTCAGGCCATGCCACTTTTCCGGGAGCGGCCGAAGCGCTTTGCTCAGAAACGTCAGCTCACGCACCTCGACCGTGAACTCATCCGTCTTGGTACGGAAGAGCTGTCCGCTGACGCCGATCCAGTCGCCTAGGTCCAGCATCTCGCAGACTCGATAGCCCTGCTCCCCCAGCAGGTCCTTCTTCAGATAGACCTGCAACCGATCCGCGCCATCCTGCAGGACGGCGAACGCGGCTTTGCCGAATCGCCGCAAAGCCACGATCCGGCCGGCGAATCGGCAGCGGAGCTGCTCCCGCTCCAGAACCTCCTTGGATTTCTCACCATGCAAGCGAATTAATTGGCCCGCTCGGTCCGTCGCGTCGAATCGCGTGCCATAGGGCTGCACCCCCAGTTCGCGCAACGTGTCCAGCTTCTTGATACGCTGTTGCTGTTGGTCGGTCAGATCGTCCATTATTTTTCTACCCACCCCCTCCTTTGTAAGGAGGGGGAAGGGGAGGTAGCTCCTGAGCACAGCTCTTGGACCAGATCTTCAAGGACCCCATTCAGGTTCAACACGATGTCATCATTTGTATATCGAATCATCCGAAGGCCAAGAGACTGAAGATATCGGTCCCTCTGCTTGTCTTTGAAGATTTGACTTGGTTCAGCATGGGTATCGCCATCCAC
>VBOJ01000036.1 GCA_005877775.1 Nitrospirota bacterium
TGGCTGTCCGGGACTTCGTGAGTCTCGGCATGGGTCTCTTCGCGGAGTGCGCTGGAATCGAGAGCTTTGAGTCGAGCAAGTATGGCCGGTTTCTCACGAAATTCGGCCTCGGCCAAAACGGGGGCAGCAACAACTCTAGCTTCATCTACTATAACAAGAATGCCCTCAATCAGCCCTTTGCTCAAGTCGGTTCCTTCGGGTTAGATCCGCAAGGCGGGCACCTGCATAACTGGCGGCCGTTTCAGGTTGGGGATACCAGCGTGAATACTCCACCCTTAGCCATGGCCTTTAATCCCTCCGCCAGCAACCCCAAATCCACCTATGCCCAGGCCAACACAAGCTACGATTCAACGGTCACGGTGTTTACCTATGACGATCCGCCGCAGCCCCCACAAGGGACCTCGCCTGCGCCCGACATCCATAACTACCAGAACGGGGATCAGGCGTATGATCAATGGCACTACTACGTCGGCGGTAACATGGACGGGGATAAGGTCAATGGCACAGTCGTGTATTTGGGCGGCCACAGCTATGTGAGCTGCGGTACGGGCGGGTCGACTTCAGCCGTCTCCAATCATGAGATGCAATTCACCTTTAGCCAGTCCATGAGCACGCTGGCAAATATGAGCTTGACCGTTGCCTATAAGGTCGGTAATGCGAATAACACGATGACGATTAATGGCATCACTGCGGCCAACCTGACCACGATGACCACGACGGACTCATCCGGGAATTTGACCGTAGATTTCTCCAACGCGGCCATCGCCGGCACAGACATCACCGGCATTCACTTCCTCAACGGGAACACAGGTCAGCAAGTGACGGTCAGCTCGGTGAAGTTCACGTGGACGGTCCCAGCCGGCGGCACATTGACCACGATCTTCGACGTGACCGAAAACACCAATGTCGAGAAGACTCCAGCGAGTACCTATACATCCGGGACGACAGCGACTCTCAGCGGGTTGATACTCGACAGCGGAGGATACGCCTCCGGCTGTGTGCCCCAAGGAAGCTCGGGGGCCGGCATTCGGTACGTGCTCAATACCCTGTTCCAATTGGACACCGTGCTCCAGCAACAGTTCGTTCGCTCTGCGCCGATCGTCTATCAGGATTTCCTCTATCAGGGATCTTTTGACTATCCTGCCTACAGCGGGCATTTTCGAAAGTTTCAGGTCAATGCCGATCTCGGCAGCGGTCAGAAGGGATTGAAATTGAACACGGGCTTCGGCATCAGCGGCGATGCGGCCACCTTGTTGACGTCGAATATTAGCTTTAGCGACGCCAACAACAATAAATCAGTCGATGCGGGTGAGCTGTCCGGACGAAACATCTACGCCAGCACCGAAACCGGGCTTGAAAGCGGGGCCGTGCTGAAGGACAACACGCTGGTAAAGCCATTCACATTTGAGAATGCCAATCTGTTCCAGCCGCGAATGAGCGTTCTCTCTGCATTGACGTTGAGCCAAACGCAAGGGGTGATCAGCCAACGTTATGGCATGACCTACAGCTCATATCAAGGGTGGTACAAACAACCGGACGCGATGGGCGGCGTGGAGCATAGCGCTCCCGCGATCGTCGGACCGAGCACCCTCACCAGCACCACCCGTCCTACGATGGCCTACGTCGGGGCGCTGGACGGCATGATTCATGCCTTCCAGGCCGGCGTGAACAGCGCCGCTTCCCCGACCAATCCGGGAGAAATTTCGGGGGCGGGCAAGGAGCTGTGGGCCTTCATCCCCAGCAGTCAAGAGCCGAAGCTCCAGTATTTCCGCAGTCCCAATGTGATCAGCAATTACCCGGCCGTCGACGCCTCGTTGGCGTATTCAGAAGTGCCGGACCCGAATACCTCCGGCGCCTATCTCACAGTGCTCCTGGGTACGATGGGGGTCGGTGGGAATAGCCTCATCGCGCTCGATGTGACCAATCCGACCGCCAGCACTCCGGCCAAGCCCAAACTCCTGTGGGAACGAAGCGGGGTAGACGTGGCCTCCGGCACGGTCACGATGGGGAATGGCTCCAAGGTCGCCATCGGCCAAGTACGGAACCTCGCGGGACAAACCGAGTATCGCGCGTTCATTACGACCGCCCTGAAGGATAAAGTGGCGTGTCAGGATCAAGAGGGGGTCCCGCTTACCAACGGAAGCTTGTGCGGAGGCATCCAGGTCTATGTTTTTGACCTGTTGACTGGCACGCAAAAGTGGCGGTTCCAGCGGGTGTACAACTCCGGGGTGAATGATGTCCCTGGCAGTCTCGCGTTGGTGGATGTGGATCAGAACGGGGCCATGGACTATGTGGTCATCGGCGACATGGAAGGAAACCTGTGGTTGTTGCCCACCGTGCCGGATTACGACAAGGATCTAGGCGAAGATACCGTGATCATGGCCGACTCCGACCTTGGCGACAGCCTCTTCTCGTCCTCGTCGCCCGGTGTCATTTCCGATATCCCGCCGCTCTATGCCCCCAGTCGTGATGAGCCAGCCTGTACGGGCGGCCTTACACCGCTTACCAGTACTACGCCCTGCTATGAGGCGGGCCAGGATCAACCCATCGGGATTTCGACCACCGTGGTGACGCGAGGCGGTCGCACCTTCCTTTCCTGGGCCACAGGAGGTGCGCAATGGGCAGGGGACAGCTATTACTATGCGATGTACGTTTTGGACATCACCGCGGTGAACGCGTATAAGCTGCTCGATGCGAACGGGAAGCTGAAGGACGCCCACTTGGTCTATAAGACCGTCCTGGACCAGGGAGAAAAAGCCTTCGGCGCGATCACCTATTCGGAAGGGTACTTCTACTTCGCCACGGCGTTCGGCCAGATCGAAGGGCTTAATCCGAAGGATAACGTATCGATCAGCCAGAAAGGTAATATCCGGGCGGTAAGCAGCTCTGACAATAGCCAAAACTGGAAGTACGCGGCTCCTGGGAAATTCAGAGGCAGCGTGTTCGTCTCAAAGGGAGAGATCTACGCCACCACCTTAGACGGAAAGATCGTTGATGTTGGGAGCGGCTCGTTTGCGCCGCCGTCAGTGTTGAAATGGTTCAAGGTGAAGAGCTGGCGAGAGATCTTTGATCTGGGCACCAACCAATGAAGCGCCCGAGGGTTTACTATATGCTTGTCCTGGTCGTGGCCGCGGCGCTCGGTGTGATCCGCTGTAGTGCGAAGGAGCCGGCTATCGGTCCCGAGAAGCTAGCAGTGGCGAGCAAAGAACCAGGCGGTATCACGTCACACGTTCGGCAGGGCGCATCTTCCGAGGATAATCTTCGCGCCTGGATCAAAGGAATGACCCTACGGCCGGCATTCCCCAACAAAGATGAGACCGTCTCCGCGTTATTGGAGTGGGAGCCTCAAGGACGGCCGGGCATGCTCGTGTCGTATGAGTGGGTGGTCAAGGACGTCTCAGTGAAGACCGGAGAGGCGAGCACGTTGGCCTTGAACAAGTATCACACTGGCGATCACGTGTCCGTAATCGCGACGATAACCGATTCGAATGGAAAACCGCTCGCTTCTCAGCGCTCCCTTTCCGTTGTCATTCAGAACCGACCGCCCATTCTCGACGGAGGGCTGGAAGAGTTCGCCAAAAGCGGAGAGGAATGGCTCGGACATATCCGCGTTTCGGACCCCGATGGCGATCACGTGGTCGTGAGACCGGTAAGCGGCCCTGCGGGCTTAACGGTGCAGCCAGACGGCACCGTCCGCTGGCCTGTGTCGGCGATCCAGCCGGGCACACATGAGCTGACCGTAGAGCTGGAAGACGAACGCGGTCTGGGCTTCCGCGGCACGCTTTCCTTTTCAATCGAGGAGGCGCGATGAGAGGCCTCTGTAGCAAACACGACGGTTTTACCCTCGTGGAGATAATGGTGGTCCTGTCAATGGGAGCCATACTCACGGCCCTCGGGGTGAGCACTCTGCAAGGGGTGTTGCTGCGCCAGCAGAAGAGCGCCGCTGCCTTAGAGATTCAGGCCTTGCTGAATCAAGCCCGCTCTATGGCTCGGAGCACGGCTGTCCCGGCGACGGTAACTCTGACCCCGGTGGCCGCAGCGCCAGGGGGAAGTATATCAGCAACGATCGGCGCGCCGGTGAATTGGTCGCGAACACTGCGCTTTGGTCCCGGCACCGACTACACCGCCGTGGGGCTAGTAGGTGTGGCGATTGGCCCATTCACCTTTGCTGCACGGGGGACCGTCCTGCCGGGCGGATTCATCCTGTCTGTTCAAGACAGTAAGGGCCAAGCGGCCACAGTTTCCGTTGGCGTGCTGGGCGATATCACCATTACCTAATAGGAGGTCCGAGCATGCACCGCTCAAGAGCCTCGCGATATTGCGGAAACGAGGGCTTCACTCTCTTGGAGTTGATGATCACTCTCGCTATCCTGTCCATCGGCCTGCTTGGACTGGCGACCATGCAGACCACAGCCTTAAAGGCGACCGTGTCGGGCGGGAAGACGACTATTGCCAATAGCCTGGTACGGAATGCAGCGGAGCGCATCATCAGAAACTCGGCGAATTCCGGTTCCTATGCCGGCATGAATACCGGCACCGGGGCCCGGCCAAATTGCCCCAGTCTCACGCCGCCTCCGGTCTGCTCGACGGATTTCACGGAATGGCAGACTCGGGTGACCCGATTGCCCCAGGGCCTGATGCAGGTCACTTCGACGGCCGGGGCCAACTTCGACACGGTCACGGTGATTCTGAGCTGGCAAGACCCCATGGGCTCACATTCCGTCACGTTGCCATTACAGGTGGCGCCGTGAAGCAGCGTCGTCTTCAATCCGCTGGAGGCTTCACGCTCATCGAGATGATGGTCACTCTGGCGATCGCGACCCTCGTGATCCTTTACATGGCCCAGACCTATGGCGACACGTCCAAACTGTATATCCGCAACAAGGAGAAGTTCCAGACAGAGACCCGAGCGCTGTTGGCGGGCGATTACATGAGTGAAGAAACCAGAAACGCGGGTTACATCGTGGGATGGGACGCCACTCCCGATTCGCCGCCCATCGCCGTCAACAAAGCCATCACGGGAGCGACGGTGGATCCAAACACCGAGTCACTCACCGTGCGCTACGCCCAAGGACCGTTGACGGGAGCCGGGGCGCCGGTGGCCGCGCTCAACGGCGTGCACGCTGCCGGGTCTGTGACGTTGACGGTGCAGCCCTTGACCTTTGCGATTGGGAACGGGACCCTCGTCGCCATCTACAGTCCCGCGACCACCGTCAATGTGCGTCGCGTCGCTGCCGCCAGCAACGTGGGCGCCACTACAATCACTCTCCTCAATCCGACCAGCATCAGCTTCGCCATCGGGGCTGTGGTGGCCGTCGTCCAGGAATCGTCGTTTTGGATTCAGGGTGGCAACCTCCTGATGAAAACTCCACGCGCTAACAGCGCTAACCAGCAGATCGCGGCCAATCTTGAGGATTTGCAAATCGCGTTCATTAATAACGACCAATCCGTCATCGGAGATGTGAGCAGCGCAGCGTTCGCCGGTATGACCACTGCCCAACTGCTAAACGTCCGGGCCGTACGCCTTTCGCTGACCGCCCGGACCAGCCGGTCCCTCGTTGACGGGCAGCCTGCGATACCGTCCTCCCTGGAAGACCATAACCGGAGCGGCGAGCCGGCCGATCGGGTGCTGCGCGTCGTTAAGCAGACCACCGTCTACCTCAGAAACTTCGCCGCGCTCGATCCTTGAGATGTCCTAGAAAAACTTCCTTCTGGGAAAGATCCTGCTGAGAGCGTCCTGCCGCAGCTTGTCTCTTTTTCCTCCGCTTGCTAGAGTGGTTTCCACGATCGGCCTCTCCGACACATCCCAGCAAGGAGTCATTCGGCGCGCTTGTCCGTGACGCCGGATACCCGTTGCTGAGCTCATGCAACGGGTGAATCCTCGCGTCGAGGACCTGGATGCTGGCAGCAAGTCTTTTTGAAACAAGTTTCCCTGAGTTGAGAATGTGGAATTGTGCACAACGTACTCAAACAGATACCGGCCTCGGTTTCTCTATGAGATGGCGGTGCCGGCGCTTCTTCCGTCGAGTCCGCGTCATCACTAAGTAGTGTGTCCAGGTATGCGTCGGGGCCATGGGTCAGCAATTTGAATTAATTCTTGCTTCTGAGGCCCATTCGGTGATAGTCTCTTTATCGATCGCGTAAGTCCTCCGCAGCTTGGGGGCAGCAGGCCCCAGTGTCCCAAGCAGGAGAGGATCTTGCGCGATTGTTTTTATGTTCAAACGTTTTTTACAGGAAGTAGAAGTTTGTGAGTTGAATCGATGGGGTGGACGCACTGGCCTGCTCAGCGGAGGCGCAACCCTGTCGACCGTTTTGCGAACGATGAAGAGGTGACTCGATGTTGAAAGAAAAACTGTCACATGTCCGGGATCTTCTGAATGGTGCGGCATGGAGTTTCTATCACATTGTCGTGGTGGCCCTGAGTGCCGGGATTGCCTTATCTCTGCCCGCGGTCGCCAGGACTTTCCTGGCTTACTGGTCTCGGGTCGAGAATGAAAAGATCTATCTCCTCGCGGTGGAAATAACGGCGGCGATTGTTCTAATCATGTGCTTCAACTTCATCCATCGCAGCCTTCGGGATAGGACCCTCGCGAAGATGGCCACGGGTGCTGGCTTGGTCTCTTTTTTCCCCAGGCGTGGCCTTCGTGCGCAGAGTCGGATCAAGAAATTAAAGGAAAAGCACGGCACGGGCAGGACGATCATGGTGATAGGGTCCAGTGGCTACGGGACCTTTGTCAACCAAGTGGGGGATTTATCTACGGTGCTGGAAAAGTGTCTGGGGGCCAAAATCCTGCTGGTGAATCCCTATAGCCAAGAAGCGAGCACGCGCGTGCGGGCTATCGCGCATCCCGATTTCACCCTTGAGAACTTTCGAGCAGAGGTCAGGCAAAGTATCGAGCTGTTCAAGAGGCTCAAGGCGATCGGGAAAGCCGTCAAACTCAAACTCTACTCGGACCCTCCGCTCGTCAAAATGGTCATTCTCGGTGACTACCTCTGGCTGCAGCATTACCATACCGATCTGGATGTCCAGACCATGCCGGAATATGTTCTCCAGCATAACCTGAAGGACCACGGGCTGTACACCCTGTGTTACCAATACTTCGTGCAGAGATGGGAAAGTCCCGAAATACCGGAATATGATCTGGATACCGACGAGCTGGTGTACAGAGGGAATAATGGCAGCGAGATAAGAAGAGAACGATTTGGGCCAGAGGAGGCGTGTGAAGGTGTCCGGCGAGGGGTGGAGGACCTCGGCCTCACTCCAGAAGCCAGCCCGCCTAGGGTGACCCGAGGTTACAATGCCGAATGGCTACCTGATGCCTTAGCGTAGTGCTGCTTTATCCTACCTCAAGGACGACCAGAACCTATTCTAGCCATCGCCAGCACGGAATATTTTTATTTTGGAGCTTCAAGAGGATGCGATCAATCAACCGCGAATTCGACCGGTTGCCCGGCGGGTCGGTGTCCACCCGGCTCCTCCACTCATTCCCTGCAGGCTGTGAGGGCTCTCCACACATTCTTTACTCTCGCCTCTAATCGCGACCTTACCCACTTGGCTCTCGACGTTTACTTCTCTTCGTCTCATCGGTCTTTGATGCCTCAGCGCCACGTGCGATGGACCTCGCTCACATGCTCCGCCCCGCCAGCCTTCTCGATTTCCCACTGGACATCATGCGGAATCTCCACAATCTTCAGTTCTGCGCAGTGGCCGTTCGCTTCCGCTCTGAGCTCCTCCACAACCTGCACCAGCTTCTGATCGTCTCGGGGGACGACAACGCCACACCTATTCAGACTGGGCTCCCGTGGTCCAGCCCAACTGGGCCAGTATTCGCCGGGGTCAGCTTCTTGGAGTGCATCGCGTTGGCCTAATTCTCGCAACCGAAGAAACGCTTTATGGCTGAGACAGAACTCCTCGTAGCTCTTATTAATGACGATCTTTCTCGTTGACATGGTCTCCCCTTTCCGCCTCCTGCCTGCATCAGAGGTCAGCCTCAGCGGTGATTATTCAAAGAGGCGCTGCAAACCTGTCGTCAGTGCACGTTCCATGGAGCTGCCCGTCTACCTCTTCCCCCTCTGTGAGCTGCCCCAAGCCAAGATGGTGAGTTATTCTTCAGGCTGCTGCTCGATATATGAGTAAATGATCACACCTACAATTGCCGCTGCATACACGACACTTGCACCGCCAAAAGGATTCTGAGCGAACCATTGGAGCACTGTCTGCACGCTTCTCATGATTGTTCCACCTTCATTGGGACTCAGCTTCTCCGGATCTCCCGCTCCGCCTGGAGCCAGTTATGAAGGGCGTGGCCTTCTTGGCAGCCTCCCCGCTCGTAGAGCTCATAGGCCCGGTTGGCGATCCGCGCGTGAATATCAACAGGCTCGTGGGGCTTGTCAGAACCTGGCCAGCTGCGGCCACTGCGATCAGCCTCGGCGACCCCAGATCCCGACAGAGCCACTGTCGGTGTTTGCTTCTTTTCGCGTATCACCGGAGATTGTTTTGGCTTCATGTTCTTTTTCCCTTGCTCGGCAGCGTGACGGTATAGGTTCCCTCGCCCATCGACGTCACCCGCACTTGCCCCGTTCGACTCATGCGATCGACTTCGAGAAAGACCTGGTTCCACGTGAGGCCCGGCAAGCTGAGCACCAAGTCATCGAGCTGACAACCAGGTGCGCGGCGCACCGCTTCCATGATCCGGTCAACAACGGTCGCTTGCTCTACCATCGGCGATCCCTCACTTGTAGGCATCCGAGTGTCCCAGACCTGCTCTTTGGCTTGGACCGTCCCCTCTCACACGACCCTTCCCACTCTCCGGGGCAAACAAGGATGGGGTGAAGGGATGGTCTGAAGAGCCAGAACCACGCTCTCTCCTGCGCTGACCCGGAACTCGGAACCTCGGTCCAAGATTCCTCTGCAGCCCCGACTCTCTTTCGCCGAAATGCGGAGTCAGACACTGAGCACAGCTTGGATCAAATCCGGGTCGCCTCATCCCGCTTGCAGCTGTCTTGAGCGATCATGCGCTGCCCGCCAGTGGCGTCCTTGGGAATTCTGGCCAGACAGGCCTTCAGCGTGTCCTCGACTGCGCCTGACGCCGCTTCGCCAAGCCCTCCCGCTAAGGTGGTAGGAGTGGACCCGCCCGCAGGTTGATCCGCCGCATATGCTGACAGAGGAGAGATCCACGGGATCAGCGCCAATGACGCGACAATGCCCATCCGCTTTATGAATTGAGAGGCTTTCATATACGTCCCTCCTTGTAAATTTGGGCCTCAGGGTTTGGCGCTTTGTCGCGCGGCCCCACGCGATGAAGCGTCGTGAACCAGAACAGGTGTCAATTGCTGGTCGCCTTGGGCTTTGGTCCACTAGACGCAGCCAACTCGATGCCAAAGCGGCGACGGGTCCGGTCACGCCTCGGTTCATGGTGACCTTTCCGATTGGCTTTGATGCCGGAATCGACGACGTCACCACACAGCAGGCATTGCCAGCCGGAGTAGCAGCGTGTTGAGCTTTCCGCATCCTCTAACCGGATGGTCACCATCAGCCCCTGACAACGTCGGCAGCTCATCTGTTCACCTCCGCCGGCTCGACACAGCTCACGGAATCAGTGCCCCCACCAAAGTCCACGACCGCACGGAGGCGTTGCACAAAGCTAAAAACTCCTCCCAGTCCTAACACCGGCCTCTGAATAGACGAACGGCGTCGGATCTGGTGTTCACCACCAATGTACACAGCACTGCTGAGAGACTTTAACCCAGAAGCGGCGGAGACTGGGGAATCGGTCGCGCAGGGAGGAATCAAGAGGCGCGAGGGATAGGACAGTCTGCGTGGCTCACAACATTATAGAGTCATGCTACGCGGTACGGAGCGCCCGGTCAAGCTGTATTCAGTGAATGAGTGATTGTTCAATGATTCTGCGGGCTCTCGGAGGCGACACTCCACTTTTCCCGAAGACGGCCTCTGGACTTTCATCAATGTTCCCCCAAGGGGCAAAATAACCTGTCGAGGCTTCAGTCACTTTGACTGGTGCTCGATCACCGATTTTCCGTCGTTCTTGGCCAAGGAGCACAGGTTCAGACTGAGATCGGGCGGTTGAGCCCCGCCCCGATCACCGGCTCACGGGCGCGCACAAACCGGGTGCCCGCTTGGCGGATGAATCCGTATTGGTCGCACCCTGCACGCCGCCCGGCTCTTCCAAATGAATGAGTTCTGCCCACAATCCTCAGGCCCACCTGCCTTGTCGCACTCTGAGCATCGCGTCAAACTCCACGAAAATCTTTGACAACCTCCAATTCAGCGCTAGACTCTACTGGGATTCATGGAAGGAGGCCCATGCCTCGAAGCTGGAGGTGGGGTGGGCAGTTTGGGATGGCCATAGCGGACCGGCTGATTGCCACAGCCAATGCGGCAGGCGGCGAAGACAACACGACCGTTGTGGTCGTCTCTCTGGGGGAGGAATCCCGACAAGGAGTGTGGCGGCGGATCTGCGATCGGGTTCTGCGCTGGGGGTGAAGAATTCCTGGGACTGAAAGGAGAAAGGGGTCATGTCAGAAGTCATGACGAACGGGCCAAAGGTCATCTTGAAATTCAATGAGTCCATCCTGAAGGAGATAGAGATCATCCAGCCTGAGTTCACGATCGGACGAAGAGCCGTTAATGATCTCGTCATTGATCATGCAGCGGTCTCAGGACGTCACGCCCGGATCGTCCAGGTGCAAAGCGTGTTCTTTCTCGAAGACCTGAAGAGCACCAATGGGACCTTTGTCAACGACAGGCGGATTGAACGGAAACAACTGCTGGACACGGATGTGGTGACTATTGGGAAACATCGGCTGATCTTCCGAGACGCAGTCAACAATGGGCGGCCATCGGATCAGCCGAAGTTCAATGGCTTCGACAAAACAACGGTGATGACCGGTCAGAAGGTACGTGCCTCAGGCGCCGAGCGAACGGTGGGGGTTGTGCAGATCATTTCTGGCAGGACGGACCGCAAAGAGTACAAGCTGACCAAACGCCTGACCATCATCGGATCACAGGATCAAGCGACCATCAAGCTCACCGGATATTTTGCGCCGAAGATCGCGGCCATGATCGGCCGTCGAGGGAAAGGATATTTTATCAGCACCTCGGAAGACGTGAAAGTCATTCACGTGAACAGCAAGGCGGTGAAGGGGCAGGCTGATCTGAAAGACGGCGATCTCTTGGAGATCAAGGGCGTGAAAATGTATTTCTACTTGAAAGAGCCTACCCAGCCGTGACGTCACCTCCTGACCGGTCGATCCAACTCCAGAGTCGTGTAGCACCCCTCAGACAACTCCTTCGCGTGATCTTCTAGACACTGGAAGATACGTCCTCCTGCCAGCGGCACCTTCGGGCAGAGTCGTTTCGCATCGGATTGGCAGGCAGCCTTGGTCTGCCGCGTGCGCTCTCTCACCTGGAACGCTTGCGCCTGGAGCTTCACCTGGCACGCTGGAGAGAGATTGCCCACATCGTCCTGAAAACATTGTCTGCGGCGACCGCTGCCGGGCGGGACGTCCTGGCACAGCTTCTCAAGCACCGCCAGGCAGTTCCGCTCCGCCTCTCGGCGAGCGCGCGGTTCCTGAGCCGTCAAAGGAGGAAGAGAGACTGTGGGGGTTGGGGAAGACTCATGAGGCAACATCCTGGGGGAGGGAGAGGGTGGATCGCTCGGCTGAGGGAGAGGAGGGTCGGCTGCAGAAGAGCTCGGCGCAGCAGGAATTCCTTTTTGGCGTCTGGAGGTTATGGGGAACCACGGTCCAAATGACGCCAAGGATGAAGGCGGTCAAAATTCCAGCAACGAGGGCAGCGAGTGAACGGGGTCGTCGAGCCAAGGATCTTCTACCTTTTCCTTCCCCTTGCGGTTCTCTCCTGACGAGATCATACTGAGTCTGAGCCCCAATGGGAAACCCTTTGCCCGGGTCCTCAGTGGAACGAGAGGATTGGATTGACGATCGTAGGGAGTAATTGGTAGAATCGTCCTTGGTACACCGGGTGTTGGAGCGAGGCGGGCCTGGCCCGCCGTTTAATTTAGAGAGGGAGTCCGAAAAAACGAGATGGCTGTTCCACTTTCCCAGATGTACACGGTCGCCAAGTATGTTCTCACTCAAAAGCTGAAAGGCGTCGAGCGCTATCCGCTCGTGCTCATGCTCGAGCCGCTGTTCCGCTGCAACTTGGCCTGCGCCGGATGCGGCAAGATCCAGTATCCGGATCACGTGCTGGACAAACGACTGACGCCAGAACAATGCTGGGCTGCAGCCGAGGAGTGCAGCGCACCGATGGTCAGCATCCCGGGAGGGGAGCCGCTCATCCACCCAGAAATGCCGGAAATCGTACGGGGATTGGTTGCCCGCAAGAAGTATGTCTATCTTTGCACCAACGCGATCCTCCTTGAGCGGGAACTGGACGACTATACGCCCTCCAAGTATCTGACCTTCAGCATCCACATGGACGGTCTCCGGGAGGAACATGATCTGGCGGTGTGCCGGGACGGGGTCTATGACGTGGCGGTGAAGGCCATTCGTGCGGCGCTCAAGCGGGGTTTCCGGGTCACGACGAACACGACGCTGTTCGATGATGCGAACCCCGAAAGGGTCCGTGCCTTTTTCGATGAGATGATGGAGCTGGGGGTCGAGGGGATGATGATCTCCCCGGGCTATAGCTATCAAAAGGCTCCGGACCAGAAGAACTTTCTGAAACGCAACAGGACGCGAGACCTCTTTGCCAGGATTCTGAACGGTCGGAAGCGAACGTGGCGCTTCAATCAGTCCCCGCTGTTTCTGGAGTTTCTCATGGGCAAGCGCGACTATCAGTGCACGCCCTGGGGAAATCCAACTTATAACATTTTCGGCTGGCAGAAGCCCTGTTATCTTTTGCAGGAAGGCTATGCCAAGACTTTCCAGGAACTCCTGAACGACACAGAGTGGGACCGTTACGGGACCGGGAGAAATGAGAAGTGCGCTGACTGCATGGTGCACTGTGGCTATGAGGCCTCTGCTGTCGAAGACACCTTCGGTTCCTGGTCAGGATTCGGCCGCACCATCAAGGCCACGCTCCTCCCAAGCCACGGTTCACGTTAAACATTACTCGTCGCTCGCGTCTGTTGCGTCCATCGCGTCCGCCTGCGCGTCTTGCTCCCGCCCTCCAGAGGCTTCCGGCGGACGGGTCGGCGGACCACCGAAGCCTCGGCGAAGGTGGTCTCTCGCAACCAACGCTCCCGCCTGCCGAAGCCCTGCGCCTGCGCGCCGGAGCGCTCTGGCGCACAGGTGCGGCGGGCAGGAGAGACGCTACGGCTCGACTGAGCTCGCCGAAGTCTGACGCGAGTGACGCGCCTGGCGGCCCACCTGACTCACGAAAAGATGACCGACGACAAGTACAGGGCTCCCGAGAGCATGACCCTGGAGGGGCGGGTGTTTCGCCCTGCGACCTTGGCCGAACTGGCCGAAGCCGTGGAACAGGCCTTTGACTACCGGGGAGACGTGACGCTGGATCTTACCTCTGGCGTCAAGATCGAGGGGTATGTCTTCAACCGGTATCCATCCAGCCCACGACCGTTCCTTCAATTATTTCCTAAGCAGGGGTCTGGGACCATCGAGATCCCCTATGCCGACGTCACCGCCATTACCTTCACTGGCAAGGATACGGCCTCCGGCAAGTCGTGGGAAGCCTGGGTTGCCAAGAAAGAGTCTCAGCGTCGCATTGAGGCCGCGCAGTCAGAAGCAGCCGCCAAGGCACGCGGGCATCTCTAATCCCTCCTGTTCGCGTCCTGTCCCGGCAATCTCTACTCCATGATTTCTCTCCGTCGAACTGCTGACCGTAGATGCATAAAGACGTATTCGGTTGGCGATCAGCTTCTCATTAGGTCTTTCTTTGTAGCCCAACCTCTCTTCAATGCTGTTCACAGCTCCTGGGCTAATCCATTGAAAAACTTTATGGTTGGCCTGTCAGGAGCGGTCATGAAGTGATTGACAAAGAAAATCATCTGTGTTAGAAGAGTCGCGCCAAAAATCGAGCAAGCCGCATTTTTTCAGCGCCTTGCGGAGCAGAATACCCCTGAGCAGCCGACTGAAGACGACACAAAGGCGGTGACACAGGCGCCGAGGTACATGGGGCACGGACCCAGGGGCCTAACAAGAGCCACCGCTTGGGGGACCGTGCTTGGCCTTGGAGCCGCCGGGCTCGGTTGGGGTGTGTATGTTCCGCCCCCGGCGGTTGCCATGCATGAGGTGGACCACCGGTTTACCGTTGAAGGCCATGTCTGTGGAACAGACGGCCGTCCGGTGGCGGACCACGAGGTCGTCGTCAAGGATACACGAGCCTCGGTTGGAGCGACGGTGTTCAGCGACAGCCGCGGGTACTACAAGGCGACCCTCCACCTCCACAATGATAACTTGGGCGATCCAGTCCTGGTGACCGCCCGTGATGAGCAAAAAGACACCAAGGTCCAGTTCAACCCCGAAGACGTTCGGACAGAACGAAAAATCAAGGTGAATTTTGGAACAGGATGTGAGGTCGATGCCGAGGGGGAGTTCCAGTGGGTGTACTACGGTGCCGGGCTTGCTGGTGCTGCAGCGGCCGCGTTTGCGGGGGCCAAGATAATTCGGAGTCAGCGTCGGCGCTCTCAGAAACGAGGAAAGGGTCAGCGTAAGCATCACGGGTCATGAATGGTCCGCGGGTCGTCCACGTACCTCGCCGGATCGGTCGAAGAGGCTGGGTGGAGTGGAGAACCGCGCAACCTCGTGGTGATGTGTAGAGCGGCGCTTTTGCCTCAGGCCGGATGGGCCTGAGGCGAAAGCGTCTTTTTTGTCATGACCCCATTGACGATCCTAGTCCAGCGTCTGTGGCAGGGAAGCTGTCCGGTGATGAAAGAGCGGTGAGTGAAGAAAGGAGCAGGTGGTCTTCTATGAAGCACATGGCATGGTTTCAGGCGGTTCTTTTTTTCGGGGTCGCAGGGGTGAGTCTGACGGTCGCAGGATGCGGTGAGGGAGGCGAGGGACCGATCGTAGCGCCGCCCCCGCCGCCACCGGAGTATGCGGACAAGCATATGCCCGCCGGATGGTGGGCGGATGAAAAAATCATCGAGGAAGGCCGCCAGATCTTCATCGGCGCCAAAAATATCGACGTGAACTGTGCGAGCTGCCACGGCAAAGACGGGAAGCCGGTCAAAGCGGGCGCTCGTGATTTCCGCAACAGCGAACGTATGAAGCTCTACTCGGACTCGGTCTGGTTCTGGCGTATCTCCGAAGGTGTGCCGAACACCAAGATGAAGCCGTGGAAGAGTAAACTGCCCGAAGAAGATCGTTGGAAAGTTATGGCTTTCGAGCGGACCTTCGGACTGAAGGGCAGGGAATATGATGTCGTCAAGAAGGAATGGGTGCCGATCGGGGGGGCGACTGCGTCAGGCGCTGCAGGGACTGATGGAACGGCAACTCCTGCTGGTGGTGCTCCTGCGCCACCGCCTCCGGCTGCGAAGGCGGGCGGAAAAGGGGCGGGCGGCGGTAAGTAGGTGGCGAGCACTCCTGAACGAAGACGGCGAGGCACCATGAAAACGTGGCAGCGTAGTCTCCTGATGATGCTCGGTCTGGTGGCGGCGTTCGGAACGGCGGCCTATGCCCAGGTTCCCAACGCGCCGGTCGCCGAGTTTCCCTACACAGGGAACCGGACGGCGGTCTGGATCGTCGCGCAACTCCATATCCTGTTTGCCGCCTTTATCCTCGGGGCTCCGATCTTTGTCGTCATCTCCGAATGGCTGGGGTATCGAAAACAAGATCCTCGCTATGACCGACTCGCCAAGGAAGTGACCAAGGTCACGGTGATTCTGTACAGCATGACCGCGCTGACCGGCGGACTATTCATCTTCGTGCTGTTGGCCACCTATCCCCAGTTCACCACCTGGTTGATTAACCACTTTTTCCTGATCTTTGCGGTCATCTATCCGCTGCTCTTCATCGCGGAGACGATTGTCCTGTACCTGTATTTCTATACGTGGGATGCGTGGAAAGGTGAGATGAAGGGGCGCCATATCGCGCTTGGCGTGCTGTTGAACATCATCGGGACGGTTACGCTGTTCGTGATCGATGGCCCCACTTCGTTCATGAATTCACCCTCCAAGGCGATCGAAGGACTTTCGCTGGCGGATTACATCCAGACCGCGTCACTGTGGGACAAAGTCTATAACTATAGTTGGATGCCGCTGAACCTGCACCGGCTGGTGGGGAATGTAACTTTCGGCGGATTTATCGCCGGGCTGATCGCCGCCTACATGTATATGGGCGCCAAGAGCGAAGAGGAACGTTCCTACTATGACTGGATGGGCTTTGTGGGAAATCTGATCGGGGTCGGGGCGCTCCTGTTCCTGCCCTTTATGGGCTACTTGCTGGCGTACGAGCTCTGTGATTACGATGCTTCGATTTGTCCCTACATGATGGCGGACCAGCTTTCGATGTTCTTCGAGATGCAGGGAGCCATGGTCGGGCTGATCTTCCTGGCCAGCAATTATTACATTTGGCTCAGCATGAAGCGCATTGAGGGGGTCGAGCGAGTCCGGATGTCGGCCCTGACTCTGTTGGTAATGGTCGCGATCCCATTCGTCATGACCTTTGTCTGGACGGTGTTCCCAGTGCCAGACCCGGTGTCTCTGGCTGTGCTGATCCCGATGGTCCTGGCTCCATGGATTCTCGGCAAGATCATCCCGCCGCTGGGCCGCATCACCGTCTCCTCACGAACCTGCATCAAGGTCGGGTTCCTTATGGTGGTGGTCGGCAATGCCATCTGGATGACACCGCACGGGTTCGTCGCCACGCAGGCCTTATCGACGGAACAACTGGAGCTACCCTCGGACTGGGGTTTCCTGGCGCTGATGCCGGCCAAGAACTCCGCGGCCTTCACCTTGGTGTTCGTGACGGTGGTGAACTACATCCTCTATAACCGGGCAATCCGGCAAGGGACGATCGTGTGGGGGAAAATTGATTTCGCATCCCAGTTCGTGCTGGTCTTCCTAGCCTTCAGCGCGATCTGGACGATGGGGCTGATGGGCTCGGTGCGGTCGCTGCTGCGCAAATACTTCCATACCTATAACCTGATGCCAGACTTCACCGCCGAATCATATACCCCAACCCTCTCCTATGCCGCCTGGTGGATCACGGCCATCACGCTGGCCTTCTACATTGTGGTGAGCTTCGCGATCTTGGTGACCCTCCGGGTGTCTGAGGCCAAAGCGCCTGTGCCCGGGGCCAAACCGGTTCCAGCCGGAGCGAAATGAAGGGAGGCCGGGGCAGCCGGGCTAGCCCTGTGGAAGACCCGGCCGTCTCACCATCTCGACGGCGTGCGCATACGTGACGCTCCTTATTCGTCGCGTCGCGCACCCCGGAGCGCGCACACTCGAAAGGTGCCGGGTACCCGTTGGTCTTCAAATGCAACGGGTGATGACGGCCGCAGTTGGGCTAGCCCAGCAGCCCCTTCGAAGTGAGACGAAGAAATATGGAAGGGGGTCATCCGAGTCGAGCAGTGAAGGACGGTCAGGCTGCCTCTGGAACGGGTAAGATAAAGCGATGGAAAGGCACAGAGGATCCGGCGTGACCACCCCCCGTCTGGAGAATTAGGGTGGGCGAAGAGGGCTGAGGAGAGAAACGCATGGCCGAACAGCCGGGTCTGATCAAGAACATCATCAAGAAAGTCGTCGTCGGCGTGGTGGTCGGCGCGATGCTGGTGGGAGTCGCCAGGGCCTTGAAGTTCCCGCCTCTGTTTCAGATCATGTTCTTCACCTACGCGATGCTGGGGACTGCTGTCTTCATTCTGTTGGATGCGCCTTCAGTCAAGCCTATTAGTGGGGCGAAGGCCCTGGTCTCGCTGGTGGTCTTTTACATCGTACTTTCCGGCGTCTATATCGGCGGCGCCTCGCTTTGGCCCCAGTACGATCCTGAGGACGAGAAGGGCAAGATCGAGAAATTGCTGAAGGCGAAGCGCGCGGCGACGGAACAGGGGAAGGCGGAAGAGCTACTGGCCCGGGCCAAGGTCCTGTCCGATAAGGCCGACGCAATCATGCAACGGCTGCAGGCCGTTGGAGGCAGCTCCGTTGCAGAAGGTCCGGCAGGGACGGACAGCTCCAAGCCGTCCGGCGTGCCAGCCGCTGCCGGTGACCTGGTTGCTCTGGGCAAGGAGCAGTGGGAACTCCAGGAGTGTTACAACTGCCACAAGCTGGAGGGCAAAGGCGGGAAGAAACGGGGCCCGGAGATGGACAATATCGGGAATTTAATGAAACCGGAAGAGCTGAAAGAGAAGGTCCTGGACCCGCGGAGCTGGATGGCGGAGGGATTTGAGAAGGAATACGAAAAAAAGAAAATGCCGGACAAATATAAGGAACTGATGGAGGAGAAAGAAGTGGACGCGCTCGTTGCCTTTCTCTCGTCGCTGAAAAATACCTCGGTGAATACGCCCAAGCCGATCAAAAAGAAATAACGTGCAACCCAAGCTCAGATCCAAAGTCAGGTGTACCGATCGGGAGATCGGCGAAGTCACGAGGGTGATCGTTGATTTCTTGTCGCGTGAAGTCAGCCACATCGTGGTGGGACGGAACGGCGTCGGTACGGTCGAACGCCAGATCCCCGCATCCGCGATTCAGTCTGTGACGGACGACGTGGTCGAGCTGCGGGCACCGTCAAGTGAGTGGGATCAGTTTCCGCTCTTCCGGCGGGATGAGTATGTGACCACGAATGAGGTGGAGATTGCGCACCTCGAGGATCATCTGCACGTCCAGCCTGGCGAGGTATTAGTGCCGCTGCCTGAGCTGGAGCGCGACGTCAAACGCCGGACCTTTTTCACCAATCTGACTCATTCGATCGGCGTCTTGCTGGCTCTCCCGCTGGTGTTCCCGGTTCTCAAGTACCTGATGAAGCCGATGTATGCACCGTTCGACAACCGGTGGGTCAAAATCGGCAAGGCGAACAAGATCAAGGCGGAGGATGTCGGCGTGCAATTCAAGTTCAAAAAGAGCGTTAAAGAAGCCTTTATGCCGGAGGCTGAGATCGACAAGAATGTCTGGGTCCTGAAAGCCTCGTCCGCGGTTCTGGAGGAGGTGTACAAAGGCAAGGATATGGAATTCCGTGATCATACCGGCGGCGTGATCTGGACGAACAAACGAGACGTTCCCTATGTGGCCTATTCGGGTAAGTGTCCTCATCTGGGCTGCGGCTACAAGTGGCGGAACGTGCCGAAGCTCGGCCGGCAGATCTTCCTGTGTCCCTGTCATCTGAGCATCTACGATGCCAGCGGAAAAGTGCTGGATGGGCCAGCCCCTCGCCCTCTGGACCCGGTTCCGATCCGCGTGGCGGCCAACGGGGACATCGAAATCATCGATGTCGAGTACAAGGCCGGCACAAAAGTCCAAATTCGGATCGTCTGATGAACGGCCAACCGTCCGTGCTGGAGAAGGTATTCGCGTTCGTGGATGAGCGGGTGGGCCTGAAGACCCTTCAGGCCAAGATGCTCAACGAACCGGTGCCCGGCGGATCGCGCTGGGCCTATGTGTTCGGCTCCTGCCTCCTGTTCATCTTCATCCTGCAGGCCGTGACCGGCATTCTGCTCATGTTCTATTACGTCCCGAGCGCGGACCACGCCTACGCCAGCACCCAATACATCATCCACGAAGTTGATTATGGATGGTTCATTTTGAGTTACCACTTCTGGGGATCTTCGGCGATGGTGGTGATGGTCTTCGCTCACATGTCACAGGTCTTTCTGTGGGGTGCATACAAGAAGCCGCGCGAGATGGTCTGGCTGGTCGGGCTGGCGCTGTTCGGTCTTGTGATGGCGTTCGGCTTTACCGGGTATCTGCTTCCCTGGGATCAGCGCGCCTACTGGGCGACCACGGTCGGCGTGGAGATCATGGATAAGACGCCGGTTCTGGGCGACTTCATCGCCCGGTTCCTGAAAGGCGGGCCCACGCCGGGCCAAATGACCCTGAGCCGTTTCTTCGTGATCCATGTCATGATCCTTCCGGCTGCGCTGATGGGACTGGCGGGGCTCCATCTCTTCCTGTTCAGGAAGGCTGGCCCGGCAGGTCCGTTCCGGGGAAGCACAGAGGAGTTGAAGGCCAAGACCGACTTCTTTTTTCCGCGGCAGGTCTGGAAAGACATTGTCGCGATGGCTGCGGTGTTCGTGACGATCTGTAGCCTGGCCTTCATCGAGCCAGTGGTGCTGCTGGAAGAGGCGACACCGGATCCGGGCGACTATCATCCCGAGCCGGAGTGGTACTTCCTGTTCCTGTTCCAGATGCTGCGCTTGAAGATCTTCGCCGGAGAGTTTGGGCAGTTCCTGGCCGGAGTAGCTATTCCGAATGCCTTCCTATTATTGCTGGCCGCGCTGCCATTTATCGACCGTAGCCCGGAGCGCAATATCTTCAAGCGGCCGATTGCCTTGATCGGTTGGATCGTGGTGATGGCCGGCATCCTGATCTTTACTGTGTCCGCGATCATTAATCGAGAGTTCTTGGACTAGTGTCGTCATTCATCATTCAACGTTCGTAGTTTGAATTTTGGTATGACCGGTCAGGCCTCGAACATGTCGTCAGTGAAACTGGGTCTGGCTGTCGCATGGCCGGCTTTCTGGACGGGCGTTCCAATCAAGATCGTCATCGCTCTGCTGCTCCTGGCGATGGGGCTGTATCCGTGGGAGATGCCGGGGCTGGCGTTCCTGCTTCTGCTCTCCATTCCCATCGACATCTGGGCCCTTGATCTGAGCGCCAAAACTGTCTTCCTGGAGCGACTCCGCCTTCAACCACCAGCCCGCGTCGGAGTAACGCTGTGGTGGCAGGCCATGCTGCTCTATGCCCTGTACCTGCCGATAGCGTACCTCATCGAGAGCCAGACGGTCGCCGGTGCCAAGGCCGTCGCGGGCAGAGTTTTTGAACTGGAACTGCTCAAGAGCCTGCCGGTGCCGGAGCGGATCAGCATCGAGCTCACCATGTGGGGCAGCGTTGCCGCCGTGGTCTTGCTGGCTTTGGTGGTGGGATGGTTACTCGGATTTGGGCGCATTGTCGGTATGCAGGTGGCCACAGCGAGGCCGGCGGCGGAGCCCTATCAGGCATTAGTCCGTCAGTGGGACCTTCTAAGGGTTCCCGCTGACCAACCTCTTCTCTTGACCGTACTCACGGCAACGGGCGTGACACTCGTCGTCTTGTTTTGGGCATTCATGCCGGTCACCACTCCGCATCCCCACGAACTGTACCAGAAGCCCCAGGAGCGGGTGGCGCCGTCCCTCAAGCCGGCTGAGGCCTTGCAGAAGACCGAGAAAGTCATCGCCCAGGCAGAATTGGCTGTCCAGGCACTTGAGGCGAAGGCGCGAGCGGGATCCAAAAACAGGGACAAGAACAAGAAAACTGGAAAGAGAGACGCCCGATCGAAAGCCGACTAGGCCAAGGTCGGCTAGATGGAGACGGCTCCTGGCAATGCCGCTGCACAGGTGCGCTGATGACCGCACAGGCCTGCCCCTGCAGGCGGACGAGGAGGTGTCCATGAGAATCCACGGCGAACATCCGAGGCGACTCCTCAGCTTGCTGCGCGGACGGGGATCTTCGATTGCGGGGTTGCTCTCACTCATCGGTCTACTGCTCGCGCCTGCGCTGGGCTTGGCGCAGGAGGCGACGAGTACAGCAGCAGTCGCCTACCGTGACATTCCTCAACTCGGCGGCAGCCGGAACATTATCTGGGTCATCGCGCAGCAGCATCTGCTCCTGGCCGGGTTCGTGCTGGGCGTCCCGATCTTTGCATGGGTGTGTGAGATCGTCGGTTGGAAGACCGGTGAGAAGCGGTACGACAAGCTAGCCAAGGAGTTCACGAAGCTCCTCACCTCCGCCTACGCCACCACCGCTTTGTTCGGGGGGATCCTCCTCTTCCTGCTCATCGGCTTCTACCCGAAACTGATGACCTACCTGACGGACATCTTTTTTCCGTCCTTCGTCGTGTACTGCGTCTTGTTCCTTCTGGAAACAGTGACGCTCTATCTCTACTGGTATGGCTGGGACACGATGCAGGGAGGCGGCATGAAAGTGCTGCACCTGTTTCTTGGCTTCCTCCTGAACGTGTTCGCGTTCTTCATCATGATCGTCCCGAACTCCTGGGCCACGTTTCAGGCCAGCCCCGTCGTGATCACGGAAGGGTCCAGCCTGGCCCGTGCCTGGGCCGCGACCTGGAACCCCACCTGGTGGCCGGTTAATGTGCACAGACTGATTGCCAATGTCGTGCTCGGTGGCTTCATCTGCGGCGCCTATGCTGGCGTTCGATACCTGTCGGTGACCACAGCAGAAGAGCGCGATCATTACGACTGGATGGGCTATGTCGGGAACTTCATCGGCGTCTTCGGCATGCTGCCGCTGCCCTTCGCCGGATACTGGTTGATGCGCGAGGTGTATCAGTACAACCAGCAGATGGGGATTACGTTGATGGGCGGGTTCCTCTCCTGGTTGTTCATCCTGCAGGCCGTGCTGATCGGCGCGCTCTTTCTGGGCGCGAACTATTATTTCTGGTTGGGGATCACGCACCGCATCCCGGGGGCCGAAGCCAAATACCGCAAGCCGATCATGGCGATGCTGATCATCCTCTTGCTCTGCCTGGGTGTCTGGATGACCCCCCATTCCCTCGTCGCCAGCCTGGAAGAAGCTCGGAAAATGGGCGGGACCCATCATCCCCTCTTGGGGGTGTTCGGGGTGATGTCGGCCAAGATGACCGTGGTCAATCTCATGATCCTGGTGACGTTCATGAGCTTTGTCATCTACTGGCGAGCCGGCAAGCAGGAGACAGCCACCTGGGCCAAGATCGCCAAGACGGTGATGGGCGGTGTGCTCGGCATCGCCGCGATCGTGGTGATCGTGCTGGGCGTCTGGGGGTATTTCGTACCAGCCATCGTCCGGATCAACTATTTCTCGGTGGCCCAGGTGTTGATCACCTTGTTCGTGATGCTCACGATCACGCCGTTGACCGCGGTGCTTTTACGGAGCGCCAGGACCACCACCGAAATGGTCTGGGGGCGCATGCCGCCGAGGGCCGGCTATGCGCTCGTCATGAACGCGGTCATGGTGATTCTGCTCATGACCCTCATGGGCTACGCGCGGTCCTCCTCCCGGGTACACTGGCACATTTACGGGGTAATGCGAGATTCTTCGCAGTACGCCTATTCGCCGGCGCTGGGCTATGCGGCAGCCTTCATGTCTCTCAATACGTTTATGTTTTGCATGCTCGTGGCCTTTATTTTCTGGGTGGCCACAATGGGGGATAAGGGAAAGGCGATGGACTCGGGAGCCAAGGGAAAGGTTCCTGCGGGCGCGTTTCCGGCGATGGCTGGGGGGTCGGCGGCGCTGGATGACAAACGCGAGTTGTGAATGTTGAGTGATTAGGTTTGAGTTCACTGAAGACTCTTAACTTTTAACTATAAACTCATAACTGGACCGAAGGGACTCATGAGCGAAGTCGCGTTGCTACAGTTGATTGGCTTGTGTGTGGTGGGCGTCGGAGTGGCGATCCTCCTGTTTATCCAGGCTCGATTTGTTCGAGTGGTGGGGTTCGTCATTATTTTGCTGGGAATCTTCGCTCTGATTGCGCTAGGCGTTCCCCAGATGGCGTCGCTCCCGCCGGCGGAGGAGAAGTTCGACGTGGCCAGCATTAAGACCCCGGCAGATATGGCCACGATCGGCCAGAAGATTTTCTTTAGCAAGGGGCAGTGTGCTCTCTGCCACTCAATCGGGCCCAGCGAGTCGGCTCGCTGCCCGGACTTGAAGGGAATCGGTGCCAAACTGACCAGAGAATTCATGTATGAGAGCCTGACGCAGCCCCAGGCCTATATTTACCTGGACTACCGGCACGAGGGGCCGCCGAAGCAATACCCGGCCCGGATGCCATTCATCAACAAGAACCCGATCGGGCTGACAAACAATGAGATTCTCTCCGTGATCGCGTTCTTGCAGGAAATGAGCGGGGAACCGATTACGGTGAGCCCGTCTGAGATCACGCAGCCGACGCAAACGGCGGTCGTGATTCCGATGACCCATGGGCAATAACTGTCCGGCCTCGACTAGAGGAAAGGTAGGGCTATGAAAAGGAAGGGTAGCGGTCTAAAAGGCGGCGCATTGCTCAGCCCCGCGATCCTGATCGTCGGTATTTATCTGTTCTTGAAATTCGTCTTGCCCTTGTTCACGGCCCCGCTGCCGGCCAGCCTCATTTTTCTGTACCTCGCGCTGACCATCGCCGGTATTCTGATCTTCAACACCCTCAGCGGTGGTTCAATCGAGGCCTTCTTCGGCCCGATCTTCCGCTTTTTGAGTGGAGATGGACAGGCTGGTCCGATGAAAGTTGCGCGTCTCCTGGTGCTCATCCTGTTTCCGCTACTGGTGGGGTGGCAGACCTATGCGAGTACCGCTCCCAGCGACCATCCGCCGGCCGAAAACCGGACGATTCATCCGGCACCGCCCGGCGAGTTCGTCGGGCTTTCCAACCCGGTGCCGAACACGCCGGAGAATGTCATGATGGGCAAGGGGCTCTTTGCGGCATTCTGTTCGCCATGCCACGGGAACTTCGATGGCAAGGGGCCGGCCGCCAAGGGTTTTACTCCTCCCCCGGCGAACTTCGTGGATCCTGGAACTATCGCTCAGCTCCAGGAGTCGTATGTGTTCTGGAGAATCAAGAACGGCGGGGTCGGCTTGCCCATCGAGGGGATGCCCTGGAAATCGGCGATGCCGCGCTGGGAGGTTG
>VBOJ01000159.1 GCA_005877775.1 Nitrospirota bacterium
AGGTTTCTGTACGGAATTGCCGCCGCCCTGGTGATTTTTACTGTCCTCTTTGTTCTCCTGCTCCACAAGGGCTAGTGCCGTTCCAACTATTTCGAGCTCTCTGTGACGCAGTGGATTGGCCATGGTCTTAGACGCAGATCCTTGGTCGTCATTATGCCCATCAAGTTGGAACGACACTAGATGGCGAAATCGCCCCTCTCCACTATATATAGAATTTCGCTTGCCTCGAGCCCCATAAGCTGGTATAAGGGGCCAGTTTTTCAGGGGTAGGGGTTGTTGCATGGAACAGGTTGAACTTCCCTATCAGATTCGAATCGAGCAGTTTGAAGGGCCGCTCGATTTGTTGCTGCATCTGATCAAGAAGAACGAGATCAATATCTATGATATCCCGATTGCGCTCATCACTCGGCAATATCTCGACTATCTGAGCGTGATGAAGTCGCTCAACTTGGGCGTGGCCGGTGAGTTTCTGGTCATGGCGGCGACGTTGGTGCAGATCAAGTCGCGCATGTTGCTGCCGGCCGATGAGGCGGAGACTGACGAGGATGATGGTCCCGATCCTCGCGAGGAGCTGGTTCGACGGCTATTGGAGTACAGGCAGTTCAAAGAGGCCGCGCGGGAACTTGATGGCCAGGAGCGGTTGTGGCGGGAGATCTTCTCTCGACAGCAGCCGCCATCCTCGACGGTCCAGTCCGATGAGCCAGTGCTGGAAGAAGCGACGTTGTTTGACCTGGTTGATGCGTTGCAAGGCATTCTGGCCAGGACACCGAGTCATCGGCTCCTTGAAATCGTTCCGGAGAACCTGACGGTCAGGGACCGGATGACCGTCATTCTGGAACTGCTGGATGGCAACGAGTCCATCACGTTCCTGTCGATGTTTGAAGGACAGAGTCATCGGCTGCTCGTCATCGTCACATTTCTGGCGCTGCTGGAGTTGATACGGATCAAGGTGGTGCGTGTCTTCCAGGGTGAGATGTTCGGTCCCATTCTGGTCACGCGGGCCTTCTCCCTGATGACCGGAGAGGAACCGATTGAAACCTAGTGCCGTTCCAACTTGTCAGAGCTAATTGTACCCCACATGTGCTGCATGACACATAGGTGTCGTTGTATGCAACAAGTAGCTGGAGATAGTTGGAACGGTACTAGCAACCTGCGAGGTGGAATACCATGAGTACACCGAAGGATGACGACGTCCCTATGCAGGACCGCGGTGCACTGATGCTCTCGAAGAGTGAGACCAACGGGCACGGCGATGGCCATGGCAACGGGAATGGCGCTGATCATCAGGAGGCCTTGTGGGAGGCGTTGGACGAGCAGGCGCTGAAGGGTATTCTCGAAGCGCTGGTGTTCGTCTCCCAAGAGCCGTTGTCTGTAGAGCGTTTGGTGACGGTGCTGGGGAGGGTCTCAAAGGCCGACGTCGTGAAGACGATGCGATGCCTCCAGGAGGATTACAACCAAGAGGGACGCGGTTTGCAGCTCGTCGAGCTGGCCGGGGGCTTTCGGTTCGTGACCAGGTCGGATGTGGCACCCTGGGTCAAACGTCTCGACAAGGTCAAATCGGCGCCGAAACTGTCGAGGTCCGCGCTCGAATCGCTTGCCATTATTGCGTACAAGCAACCGATCGTCCGGGCCGAGATCGAGGGGATCCGCGGGGTCGAGACGTCCAGTGTGCTTCGGACCCTCTTAGAGCGTAAGCTTGTGCGGATGGTGGGTCGGAAGGATGTGCCTGGTCGGCCGATTCTGTACGGAACCACCAAATATTTCTTGGAGCACTTCGGCCTGCGCGATCTCTCGGAGCTGCCTCCTTTGCGTGAATTCAAGGAACTGGGCGAGTCTGAGCAGGCTTCATTGCCGGTGGAAGACGAATCCCTATTCCTGACTCCTGAGCCGGCCGAACGAGTCTGAATTCGCCTGGGTTCGTGCCCTGCTGTTGCTGACCTGCCTGTCCCACTTGTGGCCTCGGATTCTCTCGCCGATGCACGCGCTCGCGAGAGACCACGCTACCTTGACGAGAGCGTTTTCCGTTTGTTAGACTGCGCTCTTCTAAGTGTTTGAAACAAGTTAGAGTCCATCTGGATTTCCGGCTCTGTTTCAACGTCGGATGCAGGAAGCGAGGAACATGATGAAGGAGTGGCTGCTTCACGAAGTGCCTCTGACTCTTCGCCCCAAACTCCAGGTCGGAGGGAACGCAGGTGAATGGGGCGCTGGAGAGGCGATTGAGGAGGAAAAACTGCCACCTGTCCCGACTGGAGTCGTGGCCAAGTCAGGGAACGGTCGCATCACGATTTCCTGGGATCCGGTTCCGGATGCGATGTACTACAACCTCTACTTCCTGACCTCCAAGGGCGTGTCTATCAAGTTCTCCGAGCTTACCCGCCCGATCGCCAGCGCAGCGGATTTTAAGCCGGTTATCGGGGTGAAGAAAGACAAAGGCAACTGTATCGAGGGCGCCGCCTCTCCGTATGTCCACGACGACTTGGCGAACGGGACCTGTTACCACTATGTGGTGACTGTGGTGACCCCCGACGGAGAAAGCCTCGAGTCGGCGGAAGTGATGGCGGTCCCGTCCCCCTATCTCGTGGTGATGACGATCGGTCAAGAGGGGGTGGATGACGGGGAGTTTAAATCACCGACCGGGATCGCCTTGGACACTGAGGGAAATATCTACGTCGCCGACACGGATAATCATTCCATCCAAAAGTTCGACAAGGAAGCAAAGTTCCTGGCGCGATGGGGCAGTGAGGCGAGCGCACAGGAAGGGGAGTTTTACTATCCGCGCGGACTGGCGACGGGCCCGGATGGCATCGTCTATGTGGCTGACAGCGGCAACAACCGGGTCCAGAAGTTCGATTCCGCAGGCACTCCATTGCGCGCGTGGGGGAAGTTCGGGTTCGCCTGGCGGGGCGCGGACATGGGGAAGTTTGATGTGCCGTGGGGCGTGACGACCGACGCGCAAGGCAACTTGTACATCTCAGATAGCAGCAACGCGCGAATTCAGAAGTTCCAGTCGGACGGGACCCCCCTGCTGAAATGGGGACGGGACGGCAGCTATGACGGGGCGTTCTTTTTCCCGCGCGGGATCGCCATCGACTTCGTGGGAAACATTTTTGTGGCTGATGAGGGCAACAATCGCATCCAGAAATTCGATTCGAGAGGCAGTTTCCTCACCAAATGGGGACGGGAAGGCAGTGGTCCCGGTCAATTCAAAGCTCCCTGGGGCGTGGCCTGCGATGCGCTGGGAAACGTGTACGTGGTGGACAGCGGCAACCATCGCATCCAGAAATTCGACGGAAACGGCACTTTCCTCTGTGCCTGGGGCAACCGTGGTCTGACGGAAGGACAACTGAATTTCCCGTCCGGCATCGCGGTCGATAAAGAAGGGTGCGTCTATGTGGTGGACAGCGGCAACGCGCGGGTGCTGAAGTATGCGCCGACCGAGGAGGAGTTGCAGAGGGCTGCACAGACCGTCAGACAGGAAGACACGGCCTTGCCGTCACCGCGGAGTTTGGTGGCGAAAGGGGGCGACACGGAAGTCATCCTGAGCTGGCTGGATATGCCAGGGGCGGTCTCCTATAACCTCTACTTCCACACCTCCCCCGGTGTGACCACTCAGACGGCGACCCGCATCGAGGGCGTGACGACTCCCTACACGCATTCGGGTCTGACCAATGCTATCCCCTATTGCTACGCCCTCACCGCCGTCTATCAGGACGGGCTCGAAAGCGGCCTGTCCGAGGAAGTCGTGGCGACGCCGGTGCTCATCGACATGACGGCTCCGCAGAATCCCAACGCGGTCATCAACCATGGGGCGTTCATGACCAGCGCTCCTGACGTGGTGGTGACGATTTCAGCTATCGACGTGGATACGGGCGTGGGGGCCTATTTTATTTCCGAAAGTCCGATGACGCCGACTGCGGGCGTGCCTGGGTGGGTGGATGTGCTCCCTGCTCACAAGTTCGGGGCCTCCATCCCCTTCACTCTCTCCCCCGGTGATGGCCATAAAACCATTTATGTCTGGTTCAAAGACGTCGGGAACAACGTCTCGATGCCGGCGAGCACCAGCATCCTGGTCAACACGTCAGGCTACCTGTGCGTGTCGAAATGGGGAAAGCCTGGCCGCGGAGCCTCTCTGTTGCACGGTGGCGAGTTCATGAGTCCGATGTACGGGATCGCCATTGACCAGCAGGGATCCCTGTTCGTGGTGGACAACGGCAACAACCGTATCCAGAAATTCGACAACGTCGGCAACTTTATTGTGCTGTGGGGAAATTTCGGGTCGGCCAACTCCAATTTCCACAACCCGACCGGGATCGCGTGCGACGCCCAGGGGAACGTGTTCGTGGTGGATACGAACAACCACCGCGTCCAGAAATTCGACGGCAAGCTGGGCCAGTATCTGATGAAGTTCGGCTCGCGCGGGAACGGGGAAGGGCAGTTCAACTCTCCCTGGGGCATCGCAGTGGACCGGGTGCGGGGCTACATCTACGTGGTGGACAGCGCGAATTTCAGGGTGCAAAAGTTTGATCACACCGGTGAATTTATCATGCAATGGGGCAGCTTCGGCAGCAACGACGGGCAATTTTATTTTGCGCGCGGGATCGCCGTTGATCCGTCTGACGGTGCCGTGTATGTCGTGGATATGGGCAATCACCGTGTGCAGAAGTTTGATACCAGCACCAACGTCCTGCCGCAGTTGATCGCGAAATGGGGCGGCGGCGCTCCCGGCCACGCCAGCAGCCCGCAAGCCCAGGAAGCGGGTCAGCTCCGCTCTCCGTGGGGCGTCGCGGTGGATGGAAACGGCGATGTCTATGTCACGGATACCGGCAACCACCGAGTGGAAAAGTTCGACCGTGAGGGGAACTTCATGACGCAGTGGGGAGGGTTCGGCAACGGGGACGGGCAATTCAACTTCCCATACGGCATTGCCGTGGACGGGCGCGGCAGCATCTTTGTCGTGGACAGCAGCAACACGCGTGTGCAGCAGTTCTTGCCGGCTGAGGAGGGCGGAGAACGATTGAAGGAAGAGACTGAGACTGCAGCCGCCCTGACAGACCAGACCACCGAACGCCAACGCTCATAAGAGGCAGAGTGATGCGCGAGAAAGACATCAGAGTGGGACTGACGTACGACGACGTGGTCTTGGTGCCGGCCAAATCGGAGGTGCTTCCCAGCGAGACGGACACCCGGACGCGCCTGTCGCGGAACGTGACGATCAACATTCCGATCGTGAGCGCGGCGATGGAAACCGTGACCGAAACCCGGTTGGCCATCGCGCTGGCCCGTGAAGGCGGGATAGGCATGATCCATCGCGTCCTGACGCCGGTCGATCAGGCGGCTGAGGTGGATAAGGTCAAGAAGTCCGAGAGCGGGATGATTCTGGACCCCATCACGATTGCGCCGGACCAGACGATTCGGGACGCGCATCAGCTCATGTCGAAGTACAGAATTTCCGGGATTCCCGTGACCAAGAACGGGAAGCTCGTGGGGATTCTGACCAACCGGGACCTGCGCTTTGAAAACCGGATAGACCTGAAAGTCTCCCAGGTCATGACGCGGGAGAAGCTGGTAACCGCTCCGGAAGGCACCAGCCTCGAGAAAGCCCGGGAAATTCTGCATGAGTATCGAATTGAGAAATTGCCGGTGGTCAACAAGCGATATGAACTGAAAGGGTTGATCACAATCAAGGATATCGAGAAGCGCATCAAGTATCCCCACGCTTGCAAGGATTCCCATGGACGCCTGCGGGTGGGAGCCGCCGTCGGCGTCGGCGAGGATGCTGAGCAGCGCGTGGCGCTGCTGGCAAAGGCAGGTGTGGATGTGGTCGTCGTGGACACGGCTCACGGCCATGCGCGGAGTGTGTTGGACACGGTGAAGTTCATCAAGCAGCGGTTTCCGGCGATGGAGGTGATCGCGGGCAACATCGGGACCGCCGCAGCCGCGAAGGATCTCGTCAAAGCCGGAGCGGACGCGGTGAAGGTGGGGGTTGGTCCCGGGTCCATTTGCACCACTCGCGTGGTATCCGGGGCGGGCATGCCGCAGTTGACCGCGATCTCCGACTGTGCCGAGGCGCTGGCCGGGAGCGGCATTCCCATCATCGCGGACGGCGGGATCAAGTACTCCGGCGACATTACCAAAGCCTTGGCTGCGGGAGCTTCCGCCGTGATGGTCGGAGGCCTCTTGGCTGGAACCGAAGAGTCGCCTGGCGAAACCATCTTGTTCCAGGGGCGCACCTACAAAGTCTATCGCGGGATGGGCTCGCTCGGCGCGATGGAAAAGGGCGGGAAGGACCGCTACTTCCAAACCGGGCGTCCTGAGTCGAAGCTGGTTCCTGAGGGAATCGAGGGACGCGTCCCCTACAAGGGCACCCTCTCGGGCGTGATCTACCAGCTCGTCGGTGGGGTCAAGTCCGGCATGGGCTACTGCGGTTGTCGAACCATCCCGGAACTTCAGCAGAAGGCGGTTTTCATCAGGCAGACGCTCGCCGGCCTCCGGGAGGGTCACGTCCACGATGTGATCATCACGAAAGAAGCGCCGAATTACCGGACCGACTGGGAGTAGGACGTTAAACGTTAATCGTTATTCGTTAACCGCAGGCCGGCCGCGCTTTTCACTCTCTCTCCCACGTTTAACGTTGCACGATTAACGAATAACGTCTCCATGGAACTGTGGCACGATAGAATCCTCGTCCTCGACTTCGGGTCTCAATACACACAACTCATCGCTCGTCGGATCCGCGAAGCGCAGGTCTATTCACAGATCCTGCCTTGTACCGCTTCCCTCGCGACCGTGCTGGCGTACCGCCCGAAAGGCATTGTCCTCTCCGGAGGACCGGCGAGCGTCTATGACCGG
>VBOJ01000307.1 GCA_005877775.1 Nitrospirota bacterium
CGTCCGGGCCAGGGCCGGCTTGAAGGTTGACGAGCTTGGCGCGCCCATGGACGTGCTGTGGTTCCGCCTGTCGCGGCGGCCCGGCGATCCGGAAGAGCCCATGGGACGCTTCGAGATGGGGCGGATCTTCATCATGCTGAACCAGGGTGAGCACTGGCAGTGCGGCTTCGTGATTCCGAAGGGGTCGCTCGAACAGCTTCGGGAGAAAGGGTTGCAGACATTCCGGGACAACGTCGCGCAGCTCGCGCCGTTCGTCGCCGACCGTGTCGGCCACTTGCAGAATTGGGACACCATCAAGCTGCTCACCGTCCGGGTCGATCGGCTGCGCCAGTGGTATCGCCCGGGCCTCCTCTGCATCGGCGATGCAGCGCACGCGATGTCTCCAATCGGAGGCGTCGGTATCAACCTCGCGATCCAGGATGCGGTGGCTGCCGCCAATTTGCTTGCCGTTCCGCTGCGCGCGGGTCGTCTGACCCCCGGCCACCTGCGCCGGGTACAGCGTCGGCGTGAGCTGCCGACCCGCATCACCCAGCGGCTGCAGATCTTCGTCCAGAATCGGGTCATCACACGCGTTTTGAGAAGCGTGGACCAGCTCTCCCCGCCGCTCCCTGTCCGGCTCCTCGCGCGTTTCCCGTTCCTGCGCCGGATCCCCGCCCGCTTGATCGGCATCGGGTTCCGACCGGAGCATGTGAAGACACCCGCCGTGCGGCCCGACACAGGCGCTTGAGAATTAAAATAAGGGGCAAGCCTTGCAATCACGCGTCGCGGAGCGAAGCGGGGTGGCCATACTTTGACTTCTCGCTTGAAACACGGCTGTAACACTCATGTAGCAGTATTTCAGAGAAGTCGTGACGCGCGATTCACAAGGACGCTGAGGAAGGAGGGTGGTATGGAGTACAGGACGGTGATGATGGGCGAGAAAAAGACCATCGCGTTGGTGGCCCATGACAACAAGAAACAGGACCTGCTCGCCTGGGCCAAGTTTAACCGGGAGCTGCTGGCGCATCACAAGCTGGTTGCGACAGGGACCACGGGCCTGTTGCTCGAAACGGAACTCGATCTGCCGGTCGCTAGACTACAAAGCGGACCACTCGGAGGCGATCAGCAGATCGGGGCGAAAGTCACAGAGGGAGAGATCAATTTTCTCATCTTCTTCTGGGACCCTCTTGAGCCCCATCCGCATGATCCCGACGTGAAGGCACTGTTGCGGATCGCGGTGGTCTGGAATATCCCCATTGCTTGTAATCGCGCGTCCGCCGATTTCATGATTTCGTCATCGCTCATGCCGAACGAATATCAACGCCTCGTGCCTGATTACGACGGATACCGCAACCGTCTCACGCACCATGACGTGGGACAGGAGGAAACGGGGTCGGCATGAGTATCGACTGACAGACAGGTGTTTGACTTCTTGGGGAGCGAGGCGTGGGCGCGCGGCACGGATATGTGTGATGGCAAGACCCGGCCCTCCCCCTTGGGAAATCTTCCCCGAAGCTCGACGGCACCCGCGGTCCCGTCAACTGTCCTCATGTCTGTTGACACCTTCCATCGCAAGACGTAGCCTGTGGGCATTTCTGCCTTTCGAATTGGGCAAGTACAAGCTCAACAATAGGAGGTGAACGATGAACAGCAAGCCAAACATGTCATTGTGGACCAGGCAATCTCTGGTGGTCGTCCTCACTTTTGCCACGGTAGTCTGTGCCTATCTGCCGGTCCAGAGCTTGCAGGAGGATGCCAAGTTCATCGCGATCGAGCAGGACGGCGCGAAAATGTGGCAGGGTGGCGGAACGATTAATCTCAAGGCGCATGGTGCCGGGCCGCTTACGTTCAAGGTCATCAATACGCTCACATCAGAGCACGGGTTTGCCATCGATTCGATGAAGGTGAAGGAAGTGATTAAGCCCGGAGAGGAAAAGATGATCGACGTCCCGCTTACGAATATTGACAAAGCCACTTCGAAACACCGTGCCTACTGCCATCTCCATCCCAAGCACGTCTCCGCTGCTTTTCTTGTGACGATGAAATAATCATCGTCAGGCATGAACGGTTGACTCCTTCCCTGTCAAAACGTAGCCTATCGCTGGGTCCGCTCTCCGGAGCAGTACCGAACCTGCCCGGCCGTGCAATGGAATGAGAACCTTGCGCGCGACCGAAGGGAATACAACGGGAATATAGCCATGCCAGACCTCGATCCACAATTCGGTTCGATTCTCCTGAACCTTGC
>VBOJ01000135.1 GCA_005877775.1 Nitrospirota bacterium
ATACACGATCCACGGCGATCTTGTCGCCGAAGTGCCTCGAGAGTTCATCGACGCGGACGACCTGATCACGTGCCATGCCCATTGAACCCCTGGTCCTTCGAACCGAGAATGGAGACCCTCTCGCTCCCCCGATGGAATGCCGGGCGGGCGCCTACTCCTTCCGTGCTTCTTTAGCCTTCGGGCGCAGCTCCTTGCTGCCGCACTTGCGACAGCGAGTCGCGCGCATCGCGTTCCGAGCGTAGCACTGCATGCAGATCATCTTGTGCAGCCGGCGGCGCTCGGCCTCCGGGAAGCGGGCCATATGGAGGGCGAGGCCGGGGTGGTTTAAGAATGCTTCGGGCGCTGTGTGCTTTTCCCAGTGCGACAACAATACCGTATCGCTATGAGCCTCTGGATGTTGAATCGCGAAGGATCGCACGCGGATTGCCTTACGGCGAGCTGGCGGCTACGGAGAACCAGGTTAGGAACCTGATTTGCCGAGACGATCGAGTGCCTGAACAAACCGATCAGGGGCGAACACTCCAACCCCCTTATCCTCTAGCCGAGTTGGGATGTATTCCCATATGGTGCCGTCGAACCAGAGAGCGTGCCCCGTAATCGGGTAGCCCATAGCCGTCGATTGACGCTGCGCAAATGCGAACATAGGCTTCATGGCCCGAATCGAGTCCAGGGAGTCGAGACGGACACACAGGAGGAGATCGCGATTGGGTACGACCGCGATTACGCCTTCCTGAGGCCAGGGGCCCACGAGGTCCTTGAGTATGAGGAGGCGCGCGGCGTCATACGAGTCACCCGTCTCACACGCGAAAGTTCCAGGCATCTGGTCGATCCGAATCAGCGGGTTTGGAGACGATCGGCGGCGAAGGTTCTCTATAGCGATTGAGAGAAGCGCATCGAAGCCGACGTTCCACTCTGTCAGGTGCTTGTGACGAACATACCAAACCGTCCGCGGCTCGTCCACGACCACGTTAGTCTCAAGGGGTGGAACCTCGGGGATGACCACGGTGCCTTGCGCCGCATTCCGAGTCTTCTTCTGTTCTTCGGCGCGGCCTTGAATGAAAGGTCGGGAGGGTGGAACTTCTTCCTTCAACAACGCATGCCTTGCGAACGGCAACCCTATCCGCGGCATCAGTCGGTCGCGCACCTCTGCAAGAGTGTGGCCCTCGTCCGATGACGCAGTCAGCGATGCCCGGAGAAAGTCCTCGAGAATCGCCGGACGGTCCTGTACCGGTGCGCTCAAAACCCGAGGCTTGATGTTTGCCAAGTAAAGCGAACTCGGAGAATTGTCCTTCAAGATCGTCGCCTTATCGGCCGACATCTCCTGCAAGCGGATGCCCAGCCGTGCACATGCATCCCTGAACAGAGTCTCGAACTCGTCTTCATCTCCTTTCTTCGAGAACAGACTCCATGGCATCTCCCCTCACCGCATGTAGAGAAACTTCCTTTCATTTAACGGTAAGGGGTACGCGGGACAGACCTCCAAGCCCCAAATTCCTTCGCCCGGGTTTCGTCCGCACCGATCATAGTGGCCCGGGGAGTGTGCCCACCATGGATTCGTTAGCTCAGAAATTCCGCGAGTTCCGCCTGACCTGCAGGAGTGAGGGAGAGCTCTCGCTGCTTTAGAATCCCCCTTTTCCGCAGACGCAGAATACCAGTCACTGAGGTTTGAAGGCGACTTTCCGCTGGATTTCAACGTGCTTCTCAACTCACCGAGCGATGGGACCCTGCCATTTGTGTCCAGCAACTTTTGGACGACCACGACGACCGCCATCGTGTCGCGTAGACCGATTCGACAAGACCTCGCACGTCCATTCAGAAACTCCACAGGGGCAGGGCGGTATCCGGTCGAACGGTCGCCTGTTGCTCTCTATCATACATTCTGGGATGGGACCTTGAATATGTCGTCCGGCCGAGTCGTAGCAAACGGAATGCGTTGGGCCCCAAAAGGGACGACGAACGGGGGACTTGGATTGCGAGGTCTTAATCGGATGATCTTCGTTGGACGAATGACTGATGTCGGAAGCAGCGATTTCCAAAACGAGCCGTAAATCATCGACACCGCAGCTTCCCGTCGACTACGAGGTGGAGGATACGGGGGATGGCAGGCTGCGCGTTCAAGTCCAAGCTCCCTCGTTGACCAGGGTAATTGCGCATCCTTTGTTTCCATATCGAGAAGAGCCGACTCATCCGTTTCTTCGGCCACTGCGTCGTTTATTCGTAGAAGGATCTCCCGATCTCGGCCGAGTCTGGTACATCCTCGTCTCAGGTGGACCTCGCACTTTCCCAGGTGTATTGCTTGCGATTGTGCTCACTCAGGGCCATGAAAAGGCGCCCGCCTACGTTCGTGGTCTCGCACCACATAAACTGTCTGTGTTCGCGGGATGGGGAAGCGGCTTCCTGACCTCCTGCATCCAAGGGGGCGTGTCGCGAAAGGTGGAGATGCCGATCGACCACTACACATACGAAGAGAGACCGAACGGGGTAATCACGTATCATCTGACCTCGTTCCGAACTCCCGGGAAGACCAAACGGCATATTCTGAAAAGCCGACGCCTCCTCTTTGGAAATGAACACGACCTGCACCTCTTTCGTCTGGGAGTTCGTCAACCGTTGGCGCTCGAGCCCGTGGGGACGTTCTGGGCAAGGCACAGACGCCTTCCGCACCTGACACCTGAGAGATGCCGGAAGCTCCTCGAACACGCAATTGTTCCTCGCGCGCCCTTCATCCAACTACCTGAGGACGAGACTTGGTCGCCGGGAAGGTACTTGGATTTGAACCTCATCTTGACCGACCGGGGGGTAGAGGACGTCGACTACCCTATTCCTCCATGGCCGGCCAACTGTTTTGTCGATGAAAAACTGCTTCCGGATGCGGCAATGTCGAGGATGGTCCCTTTGCCACTTGGCGATCACCTGCACCTACTCCTGGTGTGGGCGTCAAGACCCGGACTTCTAGCCAACGATTTTGTGTGGTATTCGCGCGGTCGTGCCGCTGGAGCTCGCTCGCGTCGCGCCAGCCACAGCCCACCTTGATCCATCTGAAATTGAATTGGTCTGTACTGCGGTTCGATTTCCAGTGTGCTCGTTCACTCAATCCGGCTCTGCAAAAAAAACCGGACGCGACTCTTCACTGCTTTGGCTGGGCCCGGAAGACGCGGGCTCGACTGGTACATCGGACTCGTTTGAGGGAAACATCTTAAGGTGCCGCGCAAACATGTGGGGGTGAATCATGAGCTTGAATGTCCACGCCCTGATGATAGACGGGAATCGAATTCGCGAATTGTCCGAAGTTTTCGGGGCTTACGGGTACGAAGACATCCGGAGAGACCGCGTCCTACTCCCCACCGATAGAAAGGATCTCGAAGAGGCTCTTTCCGATCCGCCTCGCGGGCCTAACCTGATGGTGAAAGTGGTTTGGTTCACAAAAGGGTGGACCATCATATGGGATCCGCACAACAACATGCCCCTCCGGCCCGAGCCTTGCCTTAAACTCTCACGTCAACTTCAGGCACGTGTCCTCGGAATTGTGTGGGAAGGGCAAGATCAGCCCGATCACCCTACATTCGGATTTGCACTCTTCGATCATGGCCGACACATCCGTTCCGTGGAAGGAGGCCGTTTCGTCGGTAACGGCTGCATGTCGGGCGGCGTATGGGCCGAAGGCGAACCCGTTGATGGTGAACCGCCGAATCCCGAGGGAATCAACGTCCGGCACATTGAGGAAATGGTCCAAATGGCAACAGGGGTCAGCCTCAACGAGCTGAAACTGGCGGATTACTATGTCGTGAAGGAGCTGCATACGGGCCCGATGGAAACTTGGGACTCGGAACTGGAGAAGGTGCGGCCTGAACTCGAGAAACAGGTCCAGGACTTGGAACGTATAGTAACAGATTCCTCTTTTTCGACTCGGATCCGGCAAGGGGCGAAAGATCGGCTTAGGGCCTTCGTGTACGACGTTACGCGGCCTGAATGGTTCCGGATTGAAGCCGCAGAGGCCTTGGCGAGGACGCCGGAAATCAGCCATGAGAGTCGCGACTCGCCGGCATGATTCCGACAAATTGGCATACCAGAAGGCGCTATGCATCTGCGTAGCAAACGTCGGGGTACTGCACAGTCATGACGTCGTCTCCGCGCGCCGAGGTTGAACTGCAGAGCAGTATGGCCTACTGGTTTCCACGGGTTGCTGATCTGCCCGTGCCGCGCACCGTGTTTGTAGCTCTCCCAGTGATGGCATCATCAAAATGGGCAGCCGAGGGTGTGCCAACTTGGTACGTTGAGCAGGTCGCGCGTGCCGCCAGTTTCACGGAGTACCCGTTGTTCATGAGGACCGATTACGCCAGCGGGAAACACAGGTGGAGGGAAGCCTGCTACGTCCCCGATAAGGAATCTCTTGGGCGGCACATCATAACGATACTGGAGGAGAACGAGAGCGATGAAGGCACGGGCACGCCCCACAAGTGGCCCGCTGAGTGGCTTGTCCTGCGCGATTACATTCCGATGGAAACAATTTTCGAGGCGTTCAGCGGTCGTATGCCCATTAACCACGAGCACCGCTATTTCATCAAGGATGGCGAGGTACAGTGCGGCCATCCCTACTGGCCGCCGGCAGCATTCAAGCGTGAAGAGGTCGGCCTCGCGCCTAGCAAGCTGCCGACAGATTGGCGCGCCCGTCTTTCGGCAATCAGCAGGTGCGAGCACGCCGAGAATCAAGCGGTGCTAGCCAGGGTCGCCTCAAGATTCGATGGTCGGTGGTCCGTCGACCTTAGCAAGGCCAAATCCAAAGACTGGTATCTAATCGACATGGGACGCGCGGAGATCAGCTTCCACTGGCCCTCCTGCCCCAACGCGCCGGCAGAAATGAAGGAACGCTATGGGGAAGTCCAGTGACGCTGGGAATGACTCCCGCTAACGATCCTTGAAAGCGCGCAGACTGCGATATGCCACGTCTTTGATGCTAGCCACTTTACCTGCCTCATGATCTTCCAGCTCCTTGCCTTCGAGATCGTAAGTCTTCCATTCTCCTGTCGGGAGCAGGATTCTAAATCGCCGGTCATCCAGGAAGACCGGTCCGTGAATCATCTCGAACTCCATCTTCTCAGGCTCCTACGGTAGCCAACCAGGAGGGAGATCGGCCAGGACATCGATAACCCTGAGGTTGGTGGGCCCGCCTCCCGAGGTCTCCCAGATGCATAGCTCCCCCGCACGGTAAGAGCCGCCAGTTGACGGGAGATATTCCCCACCACTAGCACCGTCAGCCAGCCACCATAGCACTCCTTGGGAGATCGGCCACACAAGCGCGGTGCCGCCGGGACCGAACTCTAGCTCGTCAATGAGGTTTGATGGGCGAACGAGCTCTCCGAGACGTCGAGTCCCAAAGGGCCGTTCTGGAGTGGCATACAGAGCTACCGTTGTTACGTCTTGGCAGATATCCGACACCGCGACAATCCCTGAGGTCGGAGACACCCGGACGTGTCTGAACATGTAGCCGGCCAGTCGGATGAATGATCGGCCAAGGAGCTCCCGCCCTGGCCACGAGTATCTCTCGAGCGAACCGGTCTGGTACGGTTTCGATTTCGTGATGGCGAAGACCTCAGAGCCCGTGGTGTTCCAAGAGATAACTTGTGCTTCACTCGGGGCCCATGCCAATTGACCGGAGGAGAGTTCCCAGACTCCAGCCCTCGGCTCGCTGCCGGGGATGCTAATCTCTAGCGCTGCGAGCTTGCGTGATGGATGCACCTGCTGAACACTCCACGGCCTCTGCCCTTCCAAGGGTTCGAACGCCTCAACCTCATTCTCAGGAATCCCCCACATCAGAACCCACGTTGCGACTAGACCGACCCGATGTGGTGCTCCCCATTAAGTCATCTTCGCTCGTGCCCCAAGAATCTTCGAATCACCGTTGACCGATACCTTCGCCTCCTGGCCGATGGGGACTGCGTCGATGGGATTGGAGACCATGAAACTCAGTGGTCAAGGTCGCCGTGAATGAAGCCCAGAAGAAAATAATCCTGTATCGTGAAAAGGAATGCTGGCTAACATCTCGAGATGACACTGCATGCAGATCATCTTGTGCAGCCGGCGGCGTTCGGCCTCCGGGAAGCGGGCCATATGGAGGGCGAGGCTGGAGTGACTTAAGAAGGCTTCGGGTCCGAGGTCCTTATCCAGAGGCGACAATAACTCTGTCTTGATACATCCGGAGTCCGAATGTTGTTGACGGAATGAGACCGCCGAGGCCGTATCGAAGTACATTGAAGCCCGTCGGCGGCATAGCAGGCCCGCAGCATGTCACGCCAAACGGAGCTGGCATCTGGTGGTGGCGGACCCGACTTACGACGCGAACGGGA
>VBOJ01000136.1 GCA_005877775.1 Nitrospirota bacterium
CCTCCGGCTCAAAAGCGGAGAGCTGTGGGTCAAAACTGGCGAAGGGCCCAAGCCCCTCGAAGTGGAGACACCAGTTGCCACCGCTGCCGTTCGCGAAACTGAGTTTGACATTAAAGTGCAATCGGATGGGGAAACCACGCTCACCGTCGTGCAGGGTATCGTGGAGTTTGGCACAGCCTTTGGAACCTGTCCGATTCGGACTTCGACCATCAGCTATGGGAAGCGCGGCAAGAAATGTACCAAGCCGGCGCCGACCGATGTCAGACAAGCCATTAGCTGGACCAGCGCCATCGTGGGGCCGGTGAAATGAACCAGGCATGAATCTTTTCGCGCGCGAACCAGACTAGGCGTGTGATGGAAAGCAATGACGCGACGCTGTCCATCCTCCTTCGTGAGGGCAGAATCGGCACATATCTTGAGCTTACCCAGGTCCCCCCGGGGTCTATAAATTACGTGTGTGGCATGAGACCTTAGGCTCCCAAGAGAAGCAGGTGAAGGTTCCACCAGGCGAAGGGCTCAACTTGGATTTGGAGTTAGGCAAGGCAGTTCAGACCGTGGAGCCGAAACCGGCCATGTGACGGGTCACCAGTAGTCGATTGGGAGGATTTAGAGCGCTTTCAGCAATTCCTCACGTTTCCGCTGATACTCGTCTTCGCTGATCAAGCCCTCCTCGTGAAGGCGCTTGAGTGTCCGGAGATTGGCTTCCAGCCCGGTTTTTCCTCATCGCGTGGTATCTCGTTGATCATGAACTCGACCACACGCGCAAGGGGCGGCTTGGACAAGCCCATCGATTTTCCGTCAGCACGGTCAGCGATCGGCCTGGTACACCTCATACACCAGGGCCCCGGCGGCATGGAGTGGATTCTCTTTCAGTTGCCGCGCCACGGCCGGGATGGTGACAAGATGACGAAAATTCGCGAACAGGAGGTGAATCCGCGTCGCTTCAACAAAGAATGCCACTGATGTGATCTCTGTCGCGCCGGTCTCGTGTGGGAGCCCAAGATAGAACACGAACCAATCACGGGAGCCCGCCTTCGTGAATGTGTCTGCAAGCCGCTCCGCCAAATAGGGCAACTCGCTCTGTCGAAAGGCTGGCTCCGGTCCGGTTTTTGTCGTAGAGAAGGGGGGAACTGCACGGGGCTTCACCCGAATCAGACTCAGGATTTGCACCCAATCGCTTGGGATCAGTGTCACAGGATGGCTGAACGAGTTCTCCCCGACTCGTTCACCCCCGGGCTGGGCTTCTACTCGCACGTAACGGTCAGGCTCCTCCGTCTGCGTGATGTGCCCGACATGCCCTCCACAGCTATTGAAGACAAGCAATCCCAACATCAGCGTCAGGATAGACGTCGGAAAGAACCGTCCGTTTCGAGCGAGATTGAACATCTTCAGTCGGTCTCGGCCTCAGGCCATGAGGAGAACAGCGTTCGACCCTCGCCCGCTCAGACGAATCCAGGGAAAGCCGCCGAGATCCGCTCGCAGTACATTTCCACCTTTACGCGGCGAATGGTATCTGCGCCTGCTTCGAGTTTCTCCGGCGCGATCTTGAAGATGCCGAGATTGAAGAACTGCAACGATCCCAGTACGGTATTGAGGTCCGGCGCCAACCACTTCAAGACACCCGGACGCTCCCTGTCTGGACCATTGTTCCCTTTGATCACAAAGTCCTCGTGCCATTGGTAAAAGGGGCCAGCGTCGATTTCGGGAATGGTGATGATTAGGTTGGGGATCTCGATGACCACGGGTTCTTTCTGGGTCTCGCGGAATTTTCCAACCTGATCTGACTGAGTCTTGAACTTGAGCGTGAGCGCCTCAATCTTGTTGACCCTCTTGGTCGCCTGTTCCAGGCCCTGGATATCCAGTCGAAAGTTTGCGGGGAGCCATATTGTTGTCTTTGCTGTGGAGAGAGTCCCTTTGACGACACCCTTGGAGCCCGCCTGGTGCCTCGTATATTCAGGGGCGAGCTTAACCATCATGCGTGGCGCATCCTTTGAGGACGCATCCAAGGCGGGAAAGGTGATTTCGGTGATCAAGGCGTTTATGAAATTCAGACGGCTCTGCTCCGTATAGTTGAAGTCCAGGGACAACACCGCACCGTTCCGCCGTTGGAAGGTCATATTGAGAGTGGCAGAAATCCAGTCGTACCACGGTTTGGACATGCCGGGGCCAAACTCGACCGTGATCGGTTCGTACCGCAAATTTGCTAGGTGTTTGTCGGGGTATGGATTTTGGGCCATCATGGTGGTGGCGACCTCGCCAACTCCAGCTCCGCCTTCAACAGTGTGAACGAACCCGGCGGGCTGTCCGTCGAGCTCGAGGGCGAACTTACCTACCGCATAAGCTCGTTGATCCGCGGCGACCGCGTGATCCACCCACTTCCCAAACAAGTTCGGTGCCGTCAGGGTGAGGAGGCCTCCGGCAGTGAAGCCGGCCCGACGGAGAAAGTCCCGCCGAGAGGGAAGATTAGCTGATCCGGACGATGAGCGTGAGTTTGTCTGCGCCATAGATCGTCTCCTTTTGTTTTACGACACACATGTGAAGGTTCAAGGAAGTTTGCATGGGCACATTAACGGGACAGACCGTTTGCACTCATCCACCTACGGACAGGTTGTCGTCACTTTGGTGAACAGCTCATCGATGTTGATCCGGTCGGTTCGATCGTCGAGTACCACGATTTGGTTATTCATCAGGATTTCTTTCGCCCATCCTCTTGGGACCTGCCCATGGTGATACCCACGGTTCTTCAGATCGGTGATGTAGCGATTCCGCAGGTACTTGGTGCTGAAGTTGCCGAGGCCGGTAAAGTAATGAGCGACCAAGTGTGCCGGGTCCAAGGCCATTTCTCCTACGTACGTGGGCCCGTCATCGTGATCATCCCAGCCCCAGGGTGGATGAGGGGAATCAGTGGCGCAGGTGACGGTGATGCCGGAGCCACAGCCACCTCCACCATCACCTTTGAGAGTACCCCATTTGGCAAAGGTCAGGGCTTGGTTGCGGGGGAGAGGCGCTTCATCGAGTTGGCGTTGCCACAACCCGCTCGGCGCAAAGAAGTCGATCAGCCTGTAGTCGACATGCCGGTCATTGCCTGAGGTCGGAACTCCGGTCCCAGTCCGTGAGGGAAAATAGATGATGCCGTCTTCGTTAGCGTTCCCGCGAAAATCAGAGGTATAGGGGAAGGCTTTTAACCCGTGCCCCTTCGCCTGCTGAACAGTGAGCGGACGCCACGCTCCATCGTACTGCTGCAGGGTCAGCGTGCCATCGATGTTCTCGTGGCCGTTCCGGAGCGGGCTACCTGAAGGGGCATAGGAAAAGAAGTCCAAATGGTACACGGTGATCATTCCTTCCAATCTGCCGTGGGGCGTGCCGTCTTTGCGCACGATCGTGAGCAAGCCTTCCATGTCGTTCTCATGCTCCTGATCAAGCGACGAATCGGTCCAGTCCCTGGGATGGAAGAATCCATAGCTAATGAACCAGTGCGTACAGGTCTCGACGACGGAATAGTAGGCATGGGCAGCCAGCGGAAACTTCGTGAGATTCTCCCAGTTGTCGGTTGCAATCATGTTCCCGTCATAGTCAAAACGAGTCACGTAATCCGCACGGTAGTTGGTGCTGTCCGTATCTTGATAGTGAATTGGGGCGTACGCGTAGGCGAGGTCGAAGTCGCTCGGGCCCGTCCCGATCGGGGGCATGCGGTGATCGCGGACGACCGGTCCCTGCTGGACGAAGGCGGCCTGCAATTGCGCCATGGGCAGTGGTGCGATGCTGCCACCACGCGATCGTAGGCCGCTGTACGTGCCTCCCGCATCTAGACCCTTGCCATCCGGCATGAGCAAGACCACGTGATGCTCATCTTCTCCATTGGGAACGGAGAGCGCGACGCGTGACTCGACGGGCTCCTCATGCGGCAAAGCCATGGCCGCCACGATCAGCGGCGACGATCCTGCTGCGGACTCTGCCGGAGTCAACTGGAGCTTCGCGTCTTCGATGGAGTCCACATGATAGCGGCCCGGTGCTGCCATCACATCTGCCCCATCAGGCGCAGAAAAATGGACCGGTTTCTCGATCGTCACCGTCATGAAGCGTGCCGGCATGTCCTGGACCGTCGCGCAAGACCCTGTCAGTAACAACAGCGCGGCACCCATCACAAGCATCCTTCGTCGAATCATGACGCACTCCTTTCACGTGTGGGCGGTAGAAGAGCCTGCTTTTCTCTTGCGGTGCCGCAGGTTCATGACCGTCAACAAGAAATCCCGTGTGGACTCTCAGCGCATGTCCTGGCGGCCCTGTTGATGGCGCGCCGCTGATCCTGACGAAACGATGTCGAGGGATCTGCTGTTCCAGACCAGTAGATCTGCACCGGGGGTCGCGTCAAAGCGAACGATCGCAGCGGGGGGGGAAGGGACCGTGCTGAGCGGCGTTCAGTCGCCAAAGCCATCATACGGGACCTCTCAGTACCAGACCAACATGAACAAGACAAAACCGGAACGACCACGCGTACATGCTCCTTACACATTCACTGCTCACAGATCGGTGCACTACAGCAGGTGGTACGTCATCTTAATATTGATTATTCCCTTATCATTAGCCGAACACCGAGAACCTTCCAGCAAGCATCACCCACGGAGGTTGTTGGCGACGGCTTTTAGCATTTCGTGCCTCATATTAGCCAAGTTGGAGAGCATCGTTAGCATACGATTGTAAGCACCGTTTGATACACTCCGGGATTGGGTTGCTGATGTGGCCACCATCTGGGTCATCTGGTCCGCGGTGGCTTTGAGCGAAGTTGCCGCGCCCCTCCGTCTCTGATCATTAATCTGCGAATAGTGTTGCTGCAGCGTGGCCGCTTTGCCGGCGATGGAGCGGGTCAGCGCATCGAGCTTGGGGAAGCTGGCCGATGCCACTTCTTGTGCATTGCTTCCAGGCTGTGCAAGCCGTGCTTGCGCCGAGCGTACTTCCTGCTCAAGCAGGTCGAGATCTTTCTCAAGACTGGCGACAATCAAATCAGGGCGCCCAGGAGAACTCCCTGGGAACACCGGCGCACCGGGCACCGCGCGCTCCTCTACCTCCCCAGTTGGAACTTGTTTCCCCTCTGCTGCCGCCACCATGAAGCGGGATTGGTCTGCACACATTTGTCGTGAAGTTTCATTGAAGCTCATGGAGTCTTGATCGAGCATTTCCGCACTGGCTAGTCCAGCAATCAGCACCAAGGCGCTCGCGAGTCCCACAACCACAGAATTGGTCCGTCCCATCGTCTTTCTCCTTTCGCTGGTATGCGCGACAAAACGCTTCGTTTGGCACAATTGTTTTTTCAAACATGGCTATTGTGACAATCGGTTCATTGCGATTCCTCCTTACCTTCTTCGTTACAGGAACGTACCTTCAGTACCTGCAAGCCATTGGGACAATAAAGGGGTCAGACCCCCCCAGCCCGTCTCACCAATTATGAGACCTATTATTAGACCTAGAACTGTCAAGCCCATGAGGGCTCTTGCCTGTTGATTCCCAGCTCAGCAGCGGTGTGCTCCTTGGCTTGTCTATTAGTCGCTGCTTCTGACCAAAAGGTTCATCCGAATTGGGCAGAACCTCACGACACAAAGGGAGTCCACGCGTGGCACTGTGGGACGCTGACCGAGCCTATTTGAGGACCGGACTGACGCGACAGGTTCTACAGACGCTTCGGCCGCTTTCTACCTGAGGGGCCATCGAGGTGAGGTAGGTGGCGTTCCGAGCCAAACATATATAAAAAGCGGTAACGTCAGAGGTGAGTAAAACGGGGTACGAATCTAGAGAATTGCAGCGAAAAAGTCAATCAGCGATTGGCTGCAACTCGAACTCGTGCAGTAGGATGGGGCGTGCTAAGTGGAGGACCCATCTCACTTGCACCTACGAGCGTGGCCCATTTGGACCGCTTCAGCACATCCGACCTTTCCCAGAAGGGAGTGATCGAGGGTTGATCGAGTGGGGAAGCGATGGGATCAAAGCTGCACGGGCGAAGTGTTTGGAAAAACGCTGTTATTCGGGTGACGCCTGCAGACCTCTGGCATGACGTCGGGTCAGCATGAAGCAAAAATAAAGCCCCCCCTCTTTCGAGGGGATTGACACTGTCGCTCAATAAGAGCATCGGAAGCCAGCAAAGTAAGATGTAAGAATGGCTAGCCTTGGCCGTATACCGAGTTCTCCGCTCACACTATAAAGCTTTCAGCGATCAGTCTTCGGACAAGTGAGTAAGTCATGGCGCTTAGTCGTTTCCAGATGTCGGCCCTGCACGCGTTGTTCACATCTCCTCTTTTCTCGGTATTACAGTCAGCCTCCCTCAATCCTTCTGCCTTGGGCTCAAGCAGGGGAGGGCCCCTAAGGTGCTCTCAGGGATGACTAGGGGTGCTGATTGGTGGAAGAGGCGATGAGGCCTTAGCTAATCTAGCCGTCCCCCGTGCCTCAGGCCGAGGGTGCCAATGCCTGCTTTAGTCCGGCCATCGAGTAGATTGGTTGAACCTTTGCACGGAATGACACGACTTACTTTTAGATGGGAGTAGTCTCTGTCTGAGAGAGTCCTGCAATTTGGCGCTGGAGGGAGGTGAGCGGAATGACTTGGTGAACGGAACTTAGGGTTGCAACACTCGATGGAACGGCACAATTCTGGAAATACGGACCTGGGCGTCCGCGTAAAGGAGGCGGTTATGGAAACGACAAGTCGTAGTCCTAGTCGAAACAGCATCGTTCCTGTCTTTCTCGTCGGAGCAGTTTGCACCTTCACCTTCCTCAGTCTTGGGCTGGCAGTGAACGCCGCCGAGCCGATGGCCGGCATGGCAGCGCCCGGTGTACCACTAGCCGGTGATGTTCCGCTCACCGGTCTTCTCCCGCCGGCCAGATTCGATCAAAATCAGGTGACCGTGAACAAACGCGCACCGGTTCCCTTCACACCTTTTGAGCTGATGGATCCGGCGACCCGCCAGAAGGTGAGCCCGGATACCATCATTACGCTCCCAAGCGGCAAAAAGGTGAAGGCCGGCGATTACTATACCGAATTGAACCGGTTGGAGCAGAGACTGAACCAACTCGGCTATTCCTTTCGCGATCAGCCGAATCGGGCGCCAACCGAGCGTCGGCGAGTGATCAAGCTTCAGGAGAATCGAATTGATCCTGTGCTGTTCAAGCAACAGGCCGATGCGATTGTACGTGATCATCTCCCTCCCACGGCGTTTCACAATCTCCCGGTCCCCATCGACCAGATCCCGATGCTGAACCAGCAGTTCGAGCAGCAGGTTCGAGCGAAGGCGGTAACGCCCAGGGGTGTAGATGATCCGCCCACTCCAGAGGAGAAGGCAGCGTTTCTGGAGGCTCGGAAGCAGGCCATCAAAGATCAAGCTCTGGCGGAACGACTGCAGGCAGACAGGGAACTCGGGATCGAGGAGAGTGAAACAGAGTTGCAGGATGCTGTGAAAGAAGTGTCGGAAGAAGTTCAGAAGCTTGAGCAACAGAAGATCTCGACACGCGGAACCGACTCGATGAGCGATGAAGAGAAACAGGCTTTCGCCACCTGGCGCGCATCACGTCGGCACATTGCCGAAACGTCCACGGTTGCCATTGAAACGCAACCAGCAGGAGAGAAGAAGACGAAACCTTCCGAAGAGGTCCAGACGAGGGCCATCAATCCAGCATTGCTGGGCATTCAGCGTGACATATTCCGCATCCAGGGGCAGGTGCATAGGGTCAAGACCTGGAATTGGTCTGCCGGCAATAGCATTTTCGGCGCCTACCTCCGCGGCAAGGGAAGCCTGGACGGCTATCCAACCATGGTGAATGTTCATGGGGACGGCCAAGCGGGTGGCACGGTTGTAGGTTCTAACGTCGAGATCTTGAATGCAGATGGAACGATTTCGGTTCCGGAGTCCGGGAACATGACTGCCACCCTCAGCCTTACTGTCGTTGGCACGACGGTCCTGAACTTGAGCAAAAGCCAGACGCTCGCGTTTAGCCAAAGTGGCAACTACTCTCGAACGCTCAACAAGAGTACGCCGAGTTTCACCATTTGGGTTGGGCCGGTCCCGCTCAGTGTCAAGGCCGGGATCCAGGGGAGCGCCGGAATCGGATACACTGTTGGATTCTATCCGATTCGGGCCTATGCGACTCTGGGACCATCTGCAAATGTCAATGGCTTTGCGCAAGCCGGAATCGGTGGAGACCTCTATATTGTCGAGGCATCGGCTGGTGTGCGCGGCGTCCTTGTCTTAGTGAAAGACACGCTGACCACTAATGCTGACATTGGGATCGTAACGGTGAGCGGTCAATTGGCATACCAGTATAGGCTTGTGGTGTATAATGATCTGACGCTTCTCGCGGGCAAGATTGAGCTCTATGCGGAAGTTTCGCACCCCTGTATCCCCGACTTCTGGAACACCTGTTCAGACGAATGGGACCATGACTTGTGGAACTGGGCCGGCATCAGAAGTGTCGGGTATCTCGTCAATGAAGTGAATACAGTTCCGTTGAGTAGTATCCCTGTAAGACTACAAGCCATTCAATAGCGGTTGTGGCAGCAGGCGCGGGGCGGCTCTCCAGCCGCCCCGCAGCTTTCAGCTGATCTTCGTCTCAAAATCACTGTGCGTCACTTCTTATGATCATGCGCGTGACACGATTCTGGCTCGCGCTTCTGCTCGGCAGCCTTCTCTCTACACAGTCAGCCGAAGCCGTCACTCTTCACGAGGAAACAACCGATCTGCCTCTGGCTTATCGTTTCGTGCCCGGCCAACGCCTGGTCTTTAAACTCGACTATCGCAACAATTCGAATGCCGATTTCCGTCGGTTATTCGAAGATGTCCCATCACGCGGCCAAGAGCAACAGCAGATGTCCCCGATGGCTTATGCCTTCGATATCAGCGTGCAAGGAAACCTGACGGCGACGGTCTTGGAAGACCAAGGCCAACAGGTTCTCCTTGCTTATACGGTGGACAGCCCTCGCGTGCGTTTGATGGTCAACGGACAGGACGCGCCAACTGATGCTCAGGGGGTTGAAGTGGATCTTGCTCGGGACCTCTCCGTGCTTGTGACAGCGGAGGGCCGGGTGCTCTCGCTTCGGTTTGATCCGAACACCCGGGATTTCTCCAAAGGGTTCGCTCGCGCGATCCTAGCCCTCACGCAGTTTGTACTTCCCAGCAAGGAGACGGCACACGCTGAACAGTGGCAGACCGAGGAAGAGGATCAGAGCGGTCAGTTTCTGGCACAGTACCAAGCCGAAGCCAAACAAGGCGAACGCAAGAACAAGGGTGGCTCGGCGACTTTCCGCAAGACACGACTGCGGTATCTGACGATTCCGCAGAAAGCGAAGCCCAACGAAATCCCTGTCCGGCAGTCAATTACCCCAGGCGGCAGCCTGATGGCCACGTTCGATCTCGCCGGCGGTCACCTATCAATACTAACCGGCTCGCTTTCTGAGGCTACGGTGATCGGTGGCAAGGAAGTGGCCCGGGCAGAAAGTCGAATCAATTTAAGTCACACGAAGACCGTGACTGTTGCCGCGAACGTACTAGCTGCTTTGCGAAGGGCCCATGCCGAACGCGCCCTTATCGCCGAAGCGGTCCCCTTGCCATCACGTCCGTCTGCTGAAGAGAGTGAGATAACGATCCAGAAAAGCGAGCTCAGGGGAGCGACAGCGGACAGCCTACTCGCGGATCTGGCGAGGACAGAAGCGTCGCCGGCGAATGCCGATGAAACCTCGCTCTATCTCAAATTCAAGGCGCTTGTGTATTTGCAACCCGATGTGAGCCCGCGTCTTGGTGCGCTGTTGAAGACAGCGCGGCCGGATAGTCTGACAATGGGGATTCTCGCAGGCGTACTCGGGGACGTTGGCCACCGACAAGCTGAGCAGGCATTGATTGCCGCCGCTAATGCACGCCCTAATGATTGGCCGGCACAGTTTAAGCTCATCTCGGCTCTGGGATCGGTACCATCCCCTTCACCAGAGGCTGAAGCGCTCATCCGTCATGCGGCTCAACACTCAACGAGTCCGGAATTGAAGTCGTCCGCAGAATTAATGTTGGGGAATATGGCCAGAAATCTTGCCGTGACTGAGCCTAACCGCGCGAAAGCGATTGTGGAGTCCTTCCTCCAGGCCATTAAGGGAGAATCAAGCGAGGACCGGACGGCCCAGCTTCTTTTGGTTCTTGGGAATTCAGGATCGCCGCTAGCGTTACCTACCCTCGCTCAGTATTTAAAGAGCGCTTCACCGTCGCTTCGCGCCACAGCAGCCTCGGCCATGCGGCTGATTGATGATCGCCAGGTCGATGCCCTGCTTGCCGGCATTCTGCTGTCTGATTCTCAAGTCAAAGTGCGGGCTGAGGCGGCCACGGCGCTCGGGTTCAAGGAGCCCACAGAGGCAACGGTTGAAGCTCAGAAAAAGGCGTTGTTGTCGGATAAGAGCGCCAATGTTCGTCTCCGAGTGCTAAGAAACCTCTGGAATGCTCATGAGGCCTTTCCGGAAATCAAAGAGCTCATCAAGCAGGCTGCCTCCCAAGATCCCGCCAAGGATGTCCGCAAGGCCGCGCGCGAAATTATGGCGCAAAATCCGAATGATTTTCCAGAAGTCAGGCGAGAGATACCTTCAGCGCCTGAAACCACTACATTACGAACGCCGATGAAAAGCAAAAAGCCCAAACATTGAAGTGCCATCTGCCTTAGTAATCTGCCGGGTCGCATGGTGAATTGTGTCCAGTGACGATTCTCAGTTCATCGGATGGAAGGAAGATAGAACACGAGAGGCCAAGATGTAGTCATGACGCTCTCGGAGGCCATCAAACAGGAAGCGCGTGGCCTCGGCTTTGATGCCGTCGGGATCAGCCGCGTTCATAGCTCTCAGTCATCAGCGATTAACAGTCAGCCAACTTCCCTCCCTCCCTACCCCGCTACCCCGTTATCTCGCCTCTTATTCAACCGTCTCGTGGAGTGGCTCCAGCGAGGCTACCACGGCAGGATGGATTGGATGGAACGTGATCCGGCACGACGAGCTGACCCCCAGCAGGTCCTCCCAGACTGCCGGTCTGTGATCTCGCTGGGAATGAACTACTACACGCCTCATCGAGCAGACGAGCGTCCTGGTTATGGCCGCATCGCTCGGTACGCGTGGGGAGAGGACTATCATGAAGTCCTGAAGCAACGACTTGAACAGTTGGAGGGACGGATCAGAACCCTGGCCCCTGGTGCCGGGACACGCTGGTACGTGGATACAGGTCCGGTCATGGAGAAAGCCTGGGCCCAGCAAGCCGGCCTCGGGTGGGTCGGCAAGCATTCCAACCTGGTCTCTCCCCGATACGGCTCCTGGCTCCTCTTGGGAGAGATCCTCACCACGATCGACTTGGACCCAGATGAACCTGGCACCGACCTCTGTGGGTCCTGCACGCTGTGCCTCAGGGCCTGCCCAACTGGTGCCATCACAGAACCCTACGTGGTGGACGCCCGCAAGTGCATCTCCTATCTGACCATCGAGCTTCACCGGCCGGGCGATGAAATTCCCGTTGAACTGACGCCCAAACTGGGTAACCGGATCTTTGGCTGCGATGACTGCCTGGACATCTGCCCTTATAACGTCAACGCGTCCCCCACGATGGAACGGGCCTTTCATCCCTCCCCCCTCACGCTGGCTCCTTACCTGACCGGACTGTCCGAGCTGAGTGATCGAGCCTTTGCCACCACCTTCCGCCGGAGTCCGATCCGACGCGCCAAATATCAGGGCCTCCTCCGGAACGTCCGGATTGCGATCCAGAACCTTAGGCGGGTCTCCTGTTGACACCATCCACAGAGCACCGAACCAGCAATCTGATAGGCCTCTCGATTGCCATAGGTCTGGTGGATTTGATCATCCGGATGGTTGCTTTCCACCAACTCACTCGCTCGCGCTCTATCACGCTGCCCATGCTTTCCCCAAAAAACACACGCAATTTCCCCACTCGCGTTGTCTCACTTGTTGGCATCGCTCTTGCTGTTACAGTAACCTTGAGCAATTTGGCGTCACGGTGGTGGTTGAGACCAGCACGCAACTCTAACCTGGGAGGATCACATGGCGGAGTACAGATCGGATTTCTTGTTTGGAGCGAAGACCGGAAACGGCCGTGTTCTGATCGTGGATGACGAACCGGACATCAGAAAAGTCGTGCGCATGACGCTCCAGAAAGCCGGGTACGATGTCCTCGAAGCCGAAGACGGAGAAAAGGCGATTGAGGTCATCAACACAGGTGAAAATCGACTCATGCTCGACGTCATTATTTGCGATATTCGCATGCCCAGGATCAATGGGGTGGAAGCGATCGCCTACTTCAGAAAGGAATACTCCAGAGTGCCAGTGGTCGTACTGACGGGATTTCCGGATATCAACATGGCCACCTCGTTTCTAAACGATGGCGTCGTGGAGTACCTGGTGAAACCGGTTGAAGGCGAGAAACTGAAGGCCGCAGTGGCCAAAGCGATGGATCAGCGAGAAATCTCTCGGCTCTAGACTCCAGAAACAAGAATGCCTCCCCCTCTCCCGTTTCCCCCGCCGGAGGAGAGCCTCACTTGCCTCTCCTCTGCATGTGAAGTAAAGTTTCATCCACAGTCGGTTGTCATCCAGCAGCACGCGTTCCAGAACATTGATGGGCGGATCGCGCAATGGTGAACCCTCCATCCACCAAAGTCGCCATCCTAGGAGGAGGCAAAGGTGGCATCGCTCTTCTCGACCTGCTGAGTCAGATCCCCGGCCTGGAAATCATCGGTATCGCCGACAAAGACCTCACCGCCCCTGGCATCAAGCGTGCCAGGGATCTCGACATTAAGGTAACGGACCAGGTCAGTGATCTGATTGCAGACCACGGCGTCAATCTTCTCATCGACGTGACGGGCGACCCGCAGATGGAGCGGTACATTGCTGACCACAAAGGGCCGGCTGTCGAAGTCCTGGGCGGGGCGGCCGCGAAACTCCTCTGGAACTTCGTTCAATACGAGTCGAGGTTACAGGCGCAGTTATATCAGATTGAGAAACTGGCTGGGATCGGTTCCTTCGTTGCGGGCATTGCTCACGACATCAATAACCCGCTCCAACTTGTGCTCGGTTTTGCCGAGGCCATTCTTGAAGAACAGAATCCAGCGAACATCCGCGAACATGCCCAAGAGATCATCCAGGCGGTCAAGCGAACCAGTACGATCTGCAAAGAGTTGACCCAATATACCCGTCGGTTTGCAGCCGACGATTTTGTGCAGGTGGACCTCAACCGCAAGCTCGAGGAGGCCCTCAAGATCGCCCGTCATGCGATCGTCTTCCAAGACCTGGCGGTGAAGAAAGAGTACGCTCCCAAGGCGGTCATCAGAGCAAGACCCGACGAGTTGCTCCACGCCTTCGTGAATCTGATCGCCAATGCCGTGCAGGCCATGGAGGGACAAGGGACGCTCACGCTGGTGACAGGCTGCGAGGCCGGTCGCGTCAGTGTTACAATCTCCGACACGGGCAGTGGCATTCCTAAAGACCACCTGGAGAAAATCTTCGAGCCGTTCTTCACCACGAAGGCGCCCGGCAAGGGGACGGGGTTGGGGCTGTATAACGTCAAGTCCATCGTTGAGCAACACCTCGGGAAGCTCTCAGTGGAGAGCGAAATCGGTCGGGGCACGACCTTTCGACTTCAGTTTCCGCAAGCCGAACAACCCCATGAGCGGACGCTGACATGAACCGTAGCAAGAACCCGAAGGAAAAGACCGGACGATGGGGGCTG
>VBOJ01000137.1 GCA_005877775.1 Nitrospirota bacterium
TGTGGATGGACGAAACCGGATTGTCAGCAAGGCATGAGAGTTGTGAGTTGTTAGTTCTTCGTTTTGAGTTGGGTTCATTCAGGTCCTAACTCAACACTCATCACTCAACACTATCGAAAATGTCTTTACACAAGCTCACCCTGCACGAGCTGCAGCAGAAATTCGGCAATGGGGAAGTGACTGCGCGCGAGATCGTGCAGGCCTACTCCTTACGCATCAGCCAGGTCGAGCCGAAGGTCAAAGCCTACATCACCTTGGCCAAGGAGTCGGCCCTGGCCCAGGCTAATGCGCTGGATCAGAAACTGAAAGGCTGGCGTCGGACGATGCCGCTCATGGGCATGCCGCTGGCAGTCAAGGACAACATCTGCACCGAAGACGTCCTGACCACCTGCGCGTCGCGGATCCTGGGCAATTTCGTGCCGCCTTACGATGCCACCGTAATCGCGCGGCTGCGGGGCCAGGGGTACCTCCTGCTGGGGAAGACCAATCTAGATGAATTCGCGATGGGTTCTTCGACCGAGAACTCAGCCTTCGGCCCGAGTCGCAATCCCTGGAACCTGGGGTTTATCCCGGGGGGGTCGAGCGGCGGGTCCGCGGCCGCAGTGGCGGCGGACGAATGTGTGGCTGCTCTGGGCTCGGATACAGGCGGGTCCATCAGGCAACCAGCGGCCTGTTGCGGGGTCGTCGGGCTGAAGCCGACCTATGGCCGCGTGTCGCGATTCGGGTTGGTGGCCTTTGCGTCGTCGCTGGACCAGATCGGTCCGATTACCAAGGATGTGACCGATGCGGCAATGCTGCTGAATGTGATCGCCGGACACGACCCCTTGGATTCGACCTCCGCCAACCTGCCGGTGCCGGATTACACGAAGGCCTTCAAGAAGAAAGAGCTTAAGAAACTGAGAATCGGCATCCCCCAGGAATATTTTGCGGAAGGGCTTGATCCGGAAGTGGAGCAGGCGGTGCGGGAGGCGATCGAGGAGCTGAAGCGGCTGGGCGGGGACATCCAGGATATCAAGTTGCCCACTACTGATGCCGCGATCGCGACCTATTATCTGGTGGCGACGGCAGAGGCCAGCTCGAACCTGGCGCGCTATGACGGCGTGAAATACGGCCTCCGCTCCAAGCAGACCAAGGATCTGCTGGAGATGTACATGATGACCAGACAGGAAGGATTCGGGCCGGAGGTCAAGCGACGGATCATGCTGGGCACCTATGCCCTCAGCGCCGGCTACTACGATGCCTATTACGGCAAGGCCCAGGCCGTCCGCACTCTCATCCGTCGGGATTTTGAAGCGGCATTTCAGGCGGTCGATTTGATTGTCACCCCTGTGATGCCGACCCCCGCCTTCAAGCTGGGCGAGAAGGTCGCGGATCCACTCCAGATGTATCTCTCCGACATCTACACGATCTCAGTGAGTCTAGCGGGTATCCCGGCTATCTCGCTACCCTGTGGGTTCAGCCGGGCTGGTCTGCCGATCGGATTGCAGATCATTGGGCGAGCGTTCGAGGAGGAGACGGTCCTGCGGGCCGCCCATGCGTACGAGCAGGCAACGACGTGGCGGACGAAAAAGCCGCATATCCGGTGAATCGTGAGAGGTGAGGGGGTATCCGCGCGTGCCGCGTCCTTCGCGTCTATAGCGTTCGGCCTAGGGCGTCCTTCGCGACAGACGCAAGAGACGCAACGACGCGAAAGACGCAACTCTATGCTGAGGCCTAACGGAGGTAAAAGATGATTGTCGAAATTGCTGCCTTGCTGCTTGCGACAGCCTTTGCCGTGCTGGTCGGGTATCTGGTGCCGACGCTCATTCAGCTCAGGAAGACCATTGCGGAATCGGAACAGCTGCTCACGCGCATGAGCAGCGAGCTGCCATCCCTTGTGCGTGAGATGCGGGCGATGACTGAGAATGTGAACGCACTTGTAGACCAGGCGCGTGACGGGGTCGATCATGCCGCGGTGTTCCTGCACGCGGTGGGTGAGATTGGCAACACGGTGCAAAAGGTCAACGAAACCGTCCGAGGCAAGGGCGGTTCTCTGCTTGTGAACGTGGCAAGCATGGTGGCGGGGTTGAAGGCTGCCTCGACGATAGTCAAGGAACGGATGAACAAGAATGGAGGTGATTCACATGGCGGATGAGCGAGGGGTGTCAACAGCGACGGTGCTGCTGGCTTTTCTCAGCGGCGCGGCACTAGGGGCCATCGGGGCGCTGCTCCTGACGCCACAGAGCGGTCGGGAGGCGCAAGAGCAATTGCGTGGCTATGCTCGGCGTACCGAGGAGAATTTACGCGAGCTGGCCGGCCAGGCTGGCGAGGTTTTCGAGGAAGCGGTGGACAAGGGGCGCGAATTTGTGCAGACGAACAAGTCCGTCCTCGGCGAGGCCTTCGATGCCGGTCGCGAGGCCATGCGGCGTGAGCGCGAGCGACTCTCGGGCGAGAAGAAGACTTGACCATCTCCTACGAGGCCGTCATCGGACTGGAGGTCCATGCCCAACTGCTGACGCAGTCCAAGATGTTCTGCGCTTCCGGGACGACCTTCGGGCTGCCAGCGAACACGCAGACGTGTCCGATCTGCCTGGGGATGCCTGGCACGCTCCCGGTCGTGAACCGGAGGGCGGTGGAGATGGCGATCAGGACAGGGCTCGCACTGAACTGCACGATCCGATCCACAAACCGATTTGCCCGCAAGCATTACTTCTATCCGGACCTCCCGAAAGGCTATCAGATCTCGCAGTACGAAGCGCCGATTTGTGAGCAGGGGTGGATGGAAGTGAGTGTCGGCAGCTCATCGAAGCGTGTCAGGATCCGTCGTGCGCATTTGGAAGAGGATGCAGGGAAGAACATACATGAAACCGGGACGAGCGGCAGCCGCGTGGATCTGAATCGCGCCGGGACCCCGCTCTTGGAAATCGTCACCGAGCCCGATATGCGCTCGGCTGACGAGGTGGTGTCCTATCTCAAGCTGTTGCGGGACGTGCTGATGTACCTGGAGGTCTGCGACGGCAACATGGAGGAAGGCAGCCTGCGCTGCGAACCGAACCTGTCGTTGCGACCGGTGGGACAGCAGACCTTCGGCACCAAAGTGGAGCTCAAGAACATCAACTCGTTCAAGTTCGTCAAGGATGCGTTGGAGTACGAGATCAAACGGCAGACCAAGGTCCTGAACGAAGGCGGGAAGATTAACCAGGAAACGAGGCTCTGGGATGTCGAGAAGAGCGTCACCGCGACGATGCGTAGCAAAGAGGAAGCGCACGATTATCGGTACTTCCCAGATCCTGACCTTGTGCCGCTGAGCATCTCTGAGGACTGGATTGAGGAGCTACGCCGGACGGTGCCGGAGTTGCCGGCCGTCCGTCAGACACGCTTCGTGAGCGAATACGGGTTGCCCAACTACGACGCGGGAGTGCTGACAGCATCGAGGTCGCTCGCGGACTACTTCGAAGCCTGTGTCAAGCTGTTTCACCAACCCAAGACGGTGAGCCACTGGGTCATGGGCGAGCTCCTGCACGAGTTGAACAACAGCGGCACGGCCGTGAGCGAGTCTCCCGTGAGCCCGGAGCGCCTCGTGAGCTTGCTCAAGTTGGTGGACGACGGGACGGTCAGTCTGAAGGTGGCGCGAGAGATCTTTCCGGAGCTCTATGCCAGCAAGAAATCCCCTGAGCAGATTGTCCAGGAGAAGGGGCTTACGCAGGTCTCGGACGAAGGCGCGTTGGAGAAGATCATTGACGAGGTCATCGCAAAGAATCCGACGCAGGTGGCGCAGTACCGAAGCGGCAAGGAACAGGTGTTCGGCTTTTTTGTTGGCCAGGTGATGAAGGCGTCGGGGGGGAAGGCGAATCCGGGTAAGGTGAATGAGTTGCTGAAGAGGAAGCTGGGAGGATGACTGCCTCGGCTGACGAAGGGCGCGCAGCTCCGGTTTCGCCATGATGCGATGGAGCCAGAAAGCCGCTCGGGCCGGGTGTGATCACGCATCACCTCAGGCAGACCATCGGACCGGCGACGCTTCAGGCATTTGGCCCGCGCATGTTCACATGCGCCATGGCGTGCACCTCCGTGCGCATCCCTTCCATCCGAGGCACCGTGGAAGGGAAAACGAGCAGCAGGTGGGGCCCCGCCCGCTCCGTCGGGACGTTCGCTTCAGGCCACATGCCACTCTACGCTCGCGGAACCTATTCTATCAGAATGTGCCGGGTACCCGTTGCTCTTCAAAATGCAACTGGTGATGATGCGCGCGATGAAGGACAGCTTGGCAACTCCCTCTTGGAAAAACAGAGTGCACCGGCAGATCGTCGCTCGACTGCCGCAATTAGGCCAGCCCAGCCTTCCTCTTCAGGGTGGAGTGTGAGGTGTTAGGGGATGCGCGCAGTGGGAGCCTGCCCAGCCGCTCCGGTAGCCCTCACTTTCATCAGCAAAGAAAGGTTGTGAAGGGATAAAGAGATGAGTGTGATTCGGGAGATCAAGGGGCGGCAGATTCTGGATTCGCGGGGGAATCCGACCGTCGAGGTGGATGTGGTGTTGGAGAGCGGCGCGCGGGGACGGGCGGCCGTGCCGTCCGGCGCGTCCACCGGCGAGAAGGAAGCGATCGAGCTCCGGGATGGCGACAAGAAGCGATGGATGGGGAAGGGTGTGTCTAAGGCAGTGGCCAACATTAACAAGACGATTGCGCCGAGACTGCTGGGCATGGAGGCGTTTGATCAGGCTAATGTCGACAGAACCATGATCGATCTCGATGGCACCAAGACCAAGAGCTCTCTCGGGGCCAATGCGATCCTGGGAGTCTCGCTCGCCGTGGCGCGGGCCGCGGCGGCGGAGTCCGGACAACCGCTGTACCGCTATCTGGGCGGGGCGAATGCGCGGGTGCTGCCTGTCCCGATGATGAACATCATTAACGGCGGGGCTCATGCCGACAATCGTCTCGACCTGCAAGAGTTCATGATCATGCCGGTCGGCGCCAAGCGGTTCAGCGAAGCCCTCCGGATGGCGACCGAAGTCTTCCATACGCTCAAGGCCTTGCTGAAACAACGGCGGCTCAGCACGGCCGTGGGCGACGAGGGCGGGTTCGCACCGGATCTGCAGTCGAACGAGGAGGCGCTGAGCCTCATTGTCGAGGCGATCGAAGGAGCCGGCTATCGGCCGGGACGGGATATCGCGCTGGCTCTTGATCCGGCAGCCAGCGAATTCTACGAGAAAGGGCATTATCGGCTCGAGGCCGAGACGCCACCGGATCGGTCATCGGAGGACATGATCCGGTACTATGTGCGGTTGGTAGATCGCTACCCGATTCTTTCGATTGAAGACGGGCTGAGCGAGTTGGATTGGAAGGGCTGGCGGATGCTGACTGAGCGTCTGGGCGATCGGGTGCAACTGGTCGGGGACGATATCTTTGTGACCAACGTGGAGATCTTCGCCCAGGGCATCCGGGAGGGCATTGCGAATTCGATCCTGATCAAGCTCAACCAGATCGGGACGCTGACCGAAACGCTGGAGGCGATCGAATTGGCCAAACGGTCAGGGTACACGGCCGTCGTCTCGCATCGCTCCGGAGAAACCGAGGACACGACGATCGCCGATGTGGCAGTCGCAATGAACACCGGGCTGATCAAGACCGGCTCCTTGTCTCGGACGGATCGTGTCGCGAAATATAACCAGCTCCTGAGGATTGAGGAAGAGTTAGGAGCCGAGGCTGTTTATCCAGGGCGGGATGCAGTCCGTGCGAGATGATGGGCGTGAGGCGCGGGACGAGAGGCGATAGATGACGAGACGGAACCGGAGCCGCAGTCCTCAGCATCGCAGGCTGGTCGCGCGGAGGATTCTGCTGATCGGACTGGTGTTCGGAACTGTCTTGTTGGGCTCGTTCATTTTTGACGAGATGGGGGTGCCCAAATACTTTGAGATGCGGAGACACGCCAAGCAGTTGGAGCAGGACATCCGTGAACTAGATCGGACGAACGGCGGGCTTCGAACCGAGATTCGCCAGGTCCAGCATGATCCGGCGCGGATTGAAGAGTTAGCCCGGGAGCGACTTGGGTTCGTCCGGAAAGGGGAAACGGTCTATCAGCTCGTGGAAAAACCGGCAAATGGCAAATAGAGAATAGCTGATAGCGTATGGCAATTAGCCAAGAGCATATAGTTTATAGCAAATAGCATATGGTCGGAGGCTTGGAACTATTTCCGTGGCATTAGCTATAGGCCATACGCCATAAGCTCATTGGGTATTGCATGAAAATCGGGACCGTCGCGATCATAGGCCGACCTAATGTGGGGAAGTCTACGCTACTGAATGGACTTCTCAAGGAGAAGATCGCGATTGTCTCGGACAAGCCACAGACGACCCGGACGCGCATCCTCGGCGTGGCGCATCTCCCGGGCGCGCAGGTGGTGTTTCTGGATACCCCAGGGCTGCATCGCCCGCAACACCTCCTCAACAAGCGCATGGTGCGGACCGCGGTGGACGCGATGCGGGACGCAGACCTCCTCTACGTCATGGTGGAGGCGACCGCCCCGCCTGGTCCTGGAGATCGCGCTGTCCTGGAACAGGTACGATCGGCGATGAGCCCGGGGAGCAAGCCCGCGTTTCTCCTGATCAACAAGGTGGACCTTGTGAACAAGGTTCGGGTCTTGCCTCTCATCGAGTCGTACCGCAAGATGCTGGACTGGACGGAAGTCGTTCCCTTGTCGGCTAAAACAGGTCTCAACGTGGATCGGTTGTTGGAGCTGACCGTGAAGCTTCTGTCCGAGGGCGAGGCGCTGTACGAGGAAGACGTGATGACGGATCAACCGATGAGGACCTTGGCGGCGGAGATCATCCGAGAGAAAATCCTCCAGAAGACCCGCGAAGAGGTCCCCTACTCGGTGGCCGTGGAAATTGATCGGTTTGTTGAAGAAGGCAAATTGGCGCGGATCGCCGCGTCGGTGGTGGTGGACAAGGAATCCCACAAAGCGATCGTGATCGGCAAACGCGGGGAACGACTCAAAGCGGTTGGGACTTATGCGCGGATCGAGATGGAACGACTGTTTGGGATGAAAGTGTTCTTGCAACTCTGGGTCAAGGTTCGTTCGGGCTGGCGCGAGGATGAGCAACTCCTGACCGAATTAGGATATTGAATGTAAGGCAGGCGATGGGCGAGAGGCTAGAGGCAATAGACTGCCACTTGAGAACAGTGCTGAGTTTTGAGTTATGAGTGCTGAGTTCTTGGTTTAAGAGCGTTGATCCAAGGTCTTGCGCCATCAACTCATAACTGATAACTGAGAACTCATAACTTTCTATAGCCACTTGCCTCTCGCCCCTTGCCTTCTCATCCGGCGCGGTGCGATCACGAACCTCGGCAAGATGCTGGCCCGGCTGCACCCGGCGGACATTGCCAAAGTGATTGCCCACCTCTCATCGCCAAAGGAAAAACGGACCGTCTTCGAGTTAGTACGCGGAGAGTCTCAACGGGGACAGGTCCTGAGCGAACTGGATGCCGGCAGCATCCAGCAAGTACTTGCGGATCTTGCTCCGCCGGACGTGGCTTGGCTGTTGAAGGATCTCGGACCGGACGATGTGGCCGACATTCTAGGCGTGCTGCCGGAGGAGCAGGCGAAGGAGATCCTCACGTTGATGAAGACGGAGGACTCCACGGAGATTGCTGGCCTGCTGAAGTATCCCAAGGATTCGGCCGGCAGCATCATGACCACAGAGTTCTTTTCGCTTTCGGAGGACACCACGGCTCAGGAGGCGATCCGCCGTCTGCAGCGCGCGACCGACGCCGAGATGGTGTTTTACATTTATGTGACTGACAAGGACGATCACCTTGTCGGGGTGTTGTCCCTGCGCCAGCTCCTGACCGTGCCGCCCGACACGCCGTTGAAGAACATCATGGCGCGCGATGTGATGAGCGTGTCGGTGGAAATGGATCAGGAAGAAGTGGCCCGCCAGGTGGCTCGCTACAATCTGTTGGCGATCCCTGTCGTAGAGAAGGACAACACGCTGGTGGGCATCATCACGGTGGATGACGTGGTGGATGTCATCCGCGAGGAAGCCACCGAGGACATGCTGAAGATGGCCGGCGCGACCGAAGAGGACACGTTCATGAAGTCCTCCAGCCTGGACTCGGCCCGCCGTCGGCTGCCGTGGCTGTTTACCAACTTGGCCGGCAGTCTCTTCTCCGGGGCGATCTTATGGTATTTCCGCTATACCATCCAGGAAGTGGTGGCCATCGTCAGTTTCATTCCGGTCATCGCGGCCATGGGAGGGAACGTGGGCCTGCAGTCCTCGACCCTCATTATTCGAGGGCTCGCGACAGGGCGGATCGAGCTGACAGACGTGTGGAAGGTCTTCTTTCGCGAGGTCGGGATCGGGCTTCTCCTCGGGCTTGCCTGCGGCGTGCTCCTGACGCTCATCGGGTTGCTGTGGCATGGGCAGGGATTCCTGGGGATGGTGGTCGGCGCCTCGATCCTGATCGCGTTCCTGGTTTCAACGAGCATGGCCACGATCATGCCGATTGTGCTGAAACGGATGGGAGTTGATCCGGCCGTAGCGGCCGGCCCGTTCGTCACGACCGCGAACGACATCACAGGCATCACGATTTACCTCACTCTGGCGACGATACTGCTGGAACACCTGAAATGAGACCTGAATGGTCAATGGTTGATGGACAATGGCTAATGGTCAGAAGTAGATGGTCCTCATCGACCATCATCCATTAACCATCAACCATTCTGCGCTTACACATGCCGCTGCTCAAAACAGCCGCTATCACGCTGAGAAACCGCAAGTGGGGTGAGGCGGACCGGATCGTCACGTTCTTTACGCTTCAGCATGGCAAACTGCGCGGGGTCGCTCGAGGTGCGCGGCGAATCAGAAGCCGGTTCGGCAGCGCC
>VBOJ01000138.1 GCA_005877775.1 Nitrospirota bacterium
GGTCAAGCTGCTGCTGATTGATCCGAAGATGCTGGAATTCCAGGTCTATGACGGGATTCCCCATCTGCTCCGGCCTGTGATCACCAATCCCAAGTCTGCGGCCCGCGGTCTGGGGTGGGTCGTTCAGGAAATGGAACGCCGGTATAAGCTGCTGGCTGAGGCCGGAGTGCGCAACGTGGAGGCCTATAATCGACGAGTGGCTAAAGCACAGGGTGTGATGCCGCTAGCAGCTCCAACGGATACTCCTGAGCAGCCGGAGCTGCCGATCCAGTTTCTCTCTGAGGAGGCGCGGTTGTCGGCAGGCGAAAGCATAATTCCGGACGATGGTCCAGCGGTCCCAGCCGAACCGGACAAGACGCCGCCCGAGCCCCTTCCTTATATTGTGGTGATGATTGATGAACTGGCCGATCTCATGGCCGTGGCGCCGAAGGAAGTTGAAGACAAGATCGCGCGATTGGCTCAGATGGCCAGGGCCTCCGGCATCCATCTGGTGCTGGCCACACAAAGGCCGTCCACCGAGGTGCTGACGGGCTTGATCAAGGCCAATTTTCCGGCCAGGATCGCCTTTCAGGTCTCGTCTCAAACGGACTCGAGAGTCGTGCTGGATGTCAATGGCGCAGAGGCTTTGCTGGGACGGGGCGATATGCTCTACCTGGCGTCAGGGACGGGGCGGATTACCCGTCTGCACGGATCCTTCGTGGCGGACGACGACATGCGCCAGGTGGTGGACTTTATCAAGAAACAGGCGATGCCCTCCTATGGCGAGGAGCTGCGATCGCTCCGTCAAGAGGAAGCGGCGGAGGAGCAGGAGCGGGATGAGGTCTATGAACAGGCGAAGGAGCTGGTGCTGTCCTCAGGGCAGGCCTCTGCCTCCTTGATCCAGCGGCGCCTGCGCGTGGGGTATCCCAGAGCGGCGCGCATGATCGAGCGGATGGAAGAGGAGGGGATCGTCAGCGCCCCGGCCCGTGATGGTAGGCGCGAGGTGATTGTGCGACGAGGGCCGGTGGGGCAGGAGGAGGCGTGAAGTATGTGTCGCGTCCATTGCGTCTTTTGCGTCTCTCGCGTCAACGGCGTGCCGCGTCTCTTGCGTCCATCCCGTCGAGAGCCTCTGGGTCGAGCGACGCGAAAGATCCTAAGCACGCGACAAACGCAACGACTCAAAAGACGCTAGCGACGCCTTTCCGCACCACGCAATCGACGCAAAAGACGCGCAATAGCGGCCCGTCCGACCCACCACATCTGAAATGAACCGATGAAGAAACTGCTGCTGGCCATTCCCTTGACAGTGTGCAGCCTGTTGATCCTAGCCCCCGCCCACGCTGCTGAGGAGGAAAGGGATGACAAGGCGCTGAGGGAAGTGCAGGAAGTCGTTAAGAAGGTGCAGGCCCGGTACGAAAAGACGCGTGATCTCCAGGCTGACTTCAAACAGAGCACGAGGATTGAAGGCTTTGCAACGCCGATTTCTTCATCCGGCCGCGTCTACATTAAAAAACCTGGCCGGCTCCGCTGGGATTACCTTGATCCGAATGTCGAAGAGATCTACGTCAAGAAGGACGAAGTCATGATGTATGTCCCAGAGCATCAGCAGGTGCTTGTTGGAAAGCTGACACAAATGGCTGCCTCCCAAGCCCCTTTGCAGTTGCTCCAGGGAGTAGCCAAGTTGGATGAGGAATTCGAGGTGGAACCGACTCCAGATGGAAAACGAGGGGCGGGCGGAGTGCCCCTGGTCACGCTCCTCCCGAAACAGACGGTAGAGTCTGAGCGCGTAGGAACGCTCAATCGGATCGTCTTGGAGTTGCAACCGAAGACGTACTTTATCAAGACCGTCTCCATCCATGAGATCAGCGGAAACGTCTCGACGTTTGAGTTCACCAACCTGAAACCCAACCAGGGGCTCAAAAACGATTTATTCCAATTTACCGTGCCGGCCGGCGTGGAAGTGGTCAAAGCTCCCACCTTGAGAGCGCCCTAAAAAGTCAGTGATGAGTTATGAGTGATGAGTGCTGGGTGAAGAGTTATGAGTCCTGAGTGATGAGTGCTGAGTGATGAGTGTTCAAACTCAGAACTCATGACTCAAAACTCAGAACTCATATCTAAGAAAGGACGAGCATGATTCAGACAGGCATAAGCGCCTTGACGGAGGCGGTCGAACAGGCAGTGACTACCCTCGACTTCGAGCAGGTGCGGAGGGACTACTGGGGGCAGAATGAATTCGTCGTCATTGAGCGTTTCCTTCCCCAGACGATCGTGGAAGAGTCCCTGATCCCAAAGGCCGAGCATCTCAAGGCACACCTCAATCGTAATTATATTCCGGGACACAAGAAGGGAGGGAGCGTGAGCTATTACACTCTGCTCGAGCAGGGGCCCGAGTTTCTTGAGCTGTACCGATCGCCGGCGTTCATCGATTTTCTCAGCCGGCTCGTGGATGCACGACTGATGCTCTGCCCGGACACTGACCCTCATGCCTGCGCGCTCTACTACTACACGGAGCCGGGGGATTATATCGGCTTCCACTACGATACGTCATACTACAAAGGGGCACGCTACACCATTCTGATGGGGCTGGTGGACAAGTCGGACAACTGTCGCCTCCTGTGCCAGCTCTACAAGGATGATCCCGCTCGCGAGACCAAGGAGCTACAACTTACGACAAAACCCGGCGACATGGTGATTTTCAACGGGGACAAGCTCTGGCATTCGGTGACCCCGCTTGGCGAAGGGGAGGAGAGGGTCGCGCTGACGATGGAATATGTCACCAATCAGGAGATGGGACGTTTCAAGCGGATCTATTCAAACCTGAAGGATGCCTTCGGCTACTTTGGGATCAGGGCGCTCTGGAGAGGGTCGCTTCCGGAGCGTTCAAAACCTGGACGATAGGTTCGCCGCCTCATCCTAGCGGTCCAACTTCCTTCATCATGATCAGAATGCGAGAACGCTGCCAGCCTCCTCGGTCAGGCAACCCGATTCCGTTTAAGACGACGAGCTCTTGGGGAGTGCCAATCGAGCGCCGGACCTGAAACTGTCCCCAGTTCCCGGCATCAATGCGGAGCTGTAGGTCCCTCCTGATTTTATGACAGAGGTCAGTGACCACCCTGGGGAGCACATCGCCTGATACTGTCCCAGTCTCTGCCTGCTGGATACGCCGGCTCAGCTCCACAGCCTCCTGATTCCTATGAAGCACTTGCAGGGAGGTGTTGAATACCAGGATGCCGGGGCCGGCATCCCGTCCGGCGCGGGCTGGTGAAGGGCCATCTTGCAAAGGATTTGTCTGAGGATCTGTGGACTCGATAGGGCGCTCCCGTTCCCTCTCAGCCGATCTGTCATCGCTGGACGGCAGGTCTGGCCTGTTTGCCAGTTTCGGCCAGACGGATGACGCCCACCGCTCGGCGAAGGATCGTCTTGATGTCTTCTTGGTTGTAGGGTTTGGTCAGATGGGCGAAGGCACTCTTCGCCCGTGTCTTGATCGTGTTCTCCACCGTCGCGTAGCCAGTGAGGACGATGATCGGAAGGCTCGGATCCAATTCCCTCATGACCCTGAGGACCGACGGCCCATCAAGGTCTGGCAAGCGAATGTCCAAGAGGGCGGCCTCATAATGGTCCTGCATGACTTGTCGAAGGCCCTCCGCCCCGCTCCCGACGGCCTTCACTCGGTAGCCTTCATGCCGCAGCATGTCACTCAAGACCTCTCGGATGTCCGAGTGTGCGTCAATGACCAGAACGCTTGTCGGAGAGCGACGCTCTTCATTCTCACCCTGCATCATACTATCACTTGAGCAACTTCGATGCCGTGGCGTGAGGCTTTTCCAACGCGAACCGCTCTTGCAGAACTCATTGATTCAGTGGGAAGAGCTCACTCACGTGGGAGAAGCGAGAGGCAGGAGAGACGCTAGTCGCGAGCTGCGGAGTATGGAATTCCATACGTCGAGCGTCGAATCTGATACAGAATCCCTGATTTACATAACCTTAACCTTACAGGTTCAGGCGAAGAGCCTCTTCCATGCTGAACCGTTTCAAGCATGTCCTTTATGCAGGAGGAATCATGTTCGGAATTGGATCTACGGGTATGGTGAAGGAGAAGCGGCTGCCTGTGCCGGGCGTGCTCTCCACCCAGATGCGTCCCCCGTGCAGCTCCACCAGACTCTTGACGATGGCCAACCCCAACCCGGCACCGCGCGCATCAGATGGGGCTGATTCCCCCCGATAGAATTTCTCGAACACCTTGGGGAGTTCTTCCGGGTGGATGCCACAACCGGTGTCGGCCACAGAGATCTGTACGAATTCGTTGCCTCGCACGAGGGACTCGACCCGAACCGCGCCGCCAGCAGGCGTGAACTTGATCGCATTCTGGATCAAATTCATAAGGATTTGGTGGAGTTTGTCACGATCCACGCGGATGATGGGGAGAAGGTCATCGTGGCAGGCTTCCAGTGTGATGGACTTCTCGCGGGCGAGCGCCTGAAGGCTCTCTAACACCTCGGTGCCCAGCTCGAGGAGCGACACAGGTCTCAGCGCAAGCTCGACCCGGTCAGCATCGATCCGGGACAGGTCCAGGAGGTCGTTGATCAGCCGAGTGAGGCGCTCAACATTGTACTTGACCCGACTTAGATACGAGAGCTGCTTCTCGGTGAGCTGGCCGGTCAGGCCATCCAGCATATTTTCCATATAGCCCTTGATGGATGTCATGGGGGTCCGAAGTTCATGGGAGACGATCGAGACAAAGGTTGATTTGAGTTGGTCCAACTCTCGTAGCCGCTCGTTGGCAACTTCCTGTTCCTTATTCAGGCGTTCCAACTCCGTGGTCCGCTCTCGCACCTTGGCTTCGAGCCCCTCATTTAACGATTCGATCTGCCGGTAGGCGTCCGCATTGTCCAGGGCAATGGCCACCTGACTGGCCACCGTCATCAGCAAGTTCGCATCATCCTGTGTCAGACTGTGTTTCTGGCTCCGATCCACGGTGAGGGCGCCGAGGACCAGATCCTTCGCCTTCAGCGGGACCGAAATCATGGATGTCACATTGGCCGCCAGTGCGAGTCGCTGATGGAGTGGGTGGAGACGATCCCATACGTCCAGGATATTGCCTGCCAGGATGGATCTCCCTTGTAGCAACACCGTCCCTTCCACGCTGTTGGGATCGGTGACCGGCACCTCGAGCGAGCGAGCAAAGGCCGCAATTTCTTCGGAGACGCCCACCATGCGGGTGTCGTGCAACATTCGCTGGTCACGGTCGAAGAAAGCCACCAATGCCCGATCATAGTGAAGTTCGCGAATGATCGTCTGCAGGACGTTCTGCAACAAAGCCTCGCGGTCGAGCGTCGTACTGAAGAGCAGCCCCGCACGATGCAGCGTCGTCAATTGACTGATCATCTTCCTGAGTTCCACCGTCGTCTGTTCCTGTTCCAGATAGGCTTCGCGAAGTTCCTCGTGCCGGGCCTCCACGAAGCGGAGCTGTTCTTGGATCAGCGCTTCCCTGGTCTGCACGTCCTTGCGCGTCGTTCTCCAGTTGTTGATCAGCCACAGGGCCATCGCGGGGAAGAGGGCTAGCGCTAACGCCTCCACGAGTGGCATCTCCGGATAACGGATGTGTAGATAGGCAAACGCTGCGCCGCCCACCAGCAGCCCCAAGGCTGGCCATGCGGAAGGACGTGGTTGCAGCGGCCACCAGGTGAATTCCCATTCGCAATACTCGGCTCCGTCCGCAATGCACGTCCGGTCCTTGATCGTGGCTGCTGGCAGGTGATGCACTCGCTCCGGCACCGCTGCAAGCGCAGCCTTAGCGGACTGGCAAATCAACCAGGCGCAGCGTTTCCGGTAGGGACCGAATTGCTGATACACTCGCTCGTTGAATTTCATGCGCAGGACCGCCGAACCGTCGGTCACGCCTCCAACTTCAAACTGCACGGACCCCTTCGCGAACTTCTCGCCGAAGTGCGCGAACATCTTGTAGATCTGGGAAACCGGGAAGGGGCGGCCGAGGGTTTGCATGATTGGGGAAATAAGCTTCTCCTTTCCCACATGAAACTGAAACTGTGAATCGTCGGAGAGACGCCGGCAGAATTCACCGAGGAAGCACACAAATTCGTATGAATAGCTGTGCCAGACGTTCTTGAGAAACGTCGGGCTCACATGATAGACAGGGTCGCGGATCCGATCATTGAGGAGCTGGCAGAGCCGGTCCGCCGCGCGAGCGCCGGCCTCTGGCCCTTGCCTTCGCCCAACTACTTCTTCCAGGTACTCCATGTTGGCCTTGACCGTCAGACCGCTGACGTCGCGGATGTTCTCCCCGTGCGGATCAATCCCAAAGGGGCGGTGTTCCATGAAGCCCCTTTCAAGAATGGTATGGTCTTTGGACAGCAGCTC
>VBOJ01000139.1 GCA_005877775.1 Nitrospirota bacterium
GGAGCTGAGTTCATCCACGGTCCCGTAGGCCTCGACCCGCAAGCTGTCTTTCCAGACCTGCTGCCCCCCGGCCAGCCGCGTTTTTCCAGCATCGCCTGTTCTCGTGTAAACCTTCGTGATGCGCATTACCGCCCTCCACTCTCAGTGGCCAGCATCTGCTCGGAGCCATCCACTTTCTTCAATAGGTGAGCTTCACACCACCATAGACGGATCGGATCGGCGTACCGAAGAACAGGACCTCTTCGTACTGCTGGTTAAACAAATTCTCTACGCGTCCAAATACCTGCACTCGCTTCACGACATCGTACGTACCTGACAAATTCACCACGCCGAATGAGCCTTGCTTCTGGGTGTTGGCCGCATCGTTGAAGCGAGTCCCGACGTAGCGATAGTCCAGATTGAGTCGAACGGGATCGATGGGTTGGTAGCTGACCCCCACTGACGCCTGATGCACCGGCCAACGCGGAAGCCTGGCTGCCGTGGAGAGATCGCGGGTCAGCGTGTAGGTATACTGCCCCTTCACGTCGAGGGTTTTTAGGATGGCCACGGTGAACCCGGCCTCCCACCCCTGGCTCTTGGCCTGCCCGATGTTCTGCGCGCAGAAGAAGAATGGCGGGGAACAGGCGGTAAGTGATGCCACGCCGAGAATCAGGTCCTGAAACCGGTTCCAGAAGTAGCCGGCACTCACGGTCAGGCGGTCTTTAAACAGGTGCTGGTCTATGCCGACATCCATACTCTTGCTTTTCTCAGGCTTAAGATTGGGATTTCCGAATCCCGGAAAGAACAGTTGGTTGATCGTCGGGGCACGGAATCCCGTGGCATAGCTGAATCGCACCTTGCTGCCCATTTCCTTAAGCAGGTAACCGCCGGTCACCCTATAGGTGGTCGCATCGCCAAAGACGTTGTAACTGTCCTGGCGGATCCCCGCAGTCAGCAACAGCCGTTCCTGATAGTTGACCTGGGCTTGAGCGAATCCCGCGTTGGAGGAAATGATCTTGGCCTCCGGCGCAACGTTCGGATTATCGCCCTGCTCTTGTCTGAATTGATACCCGGCCGTCAGCAACAGCGGATTCCCAATCTGAAAGTTGTGCTGCCATTCCAACCGCTGGTTTGTGATCTCGATGTCCCCCGGAAAAGGGAATACCGGGCTAACGATTCCAGTGTTGAGGTCCTTCTGGAACGTCCCGCTATCGAATACGGTGTGCTCGTTGGTCTGGGCGAGGGTAAGTTTCTGCGACCACCAGGAAGTGATGGGCTGATCGTACATCCCGCTGAGTGTGAGGTTTTGTGTCCGCTGGTGCGAGCCGAAGACGTCGAACGCCGTCTGACCGAACGCGTTGTCGAGATTGACGAAGGAGTTCCACCAGCGCAGGGAGAATTCGAACCGGCCGTCCTTCGGCAAGGCGATCCCGAACTTGCCTGATGCTTGCCAGTTATGGAACCCATCCCGCTCGCTCGCCCCGCGGCGGTAATCCACAGCGGAAAAGCTGCTCGTGTCCCAGCGGTTCAGAGAACCGGAGAAATCAAATGGTCCTTTGGCGCCAGACGCCTGGAATCCCTCCCGAAGGGTGGCAAAGGACCCGTATTCGGCGAACGCGCTGGCGGTGGGCTTGCCTTCCCCCTTCTTGGTGATGATGTTGATGACCCCGCCGATGGCATCCGCTCCCCATAACATGCTCTGGGCACCCCGGAGAATCTCGATCCGTTCGATGTTGTCAGCCGTGAGGTTGGCGAAGTCAAACTCGCCCGTGCCTGGGCTGTTCATGATGGTTCCGTCTAGGATCACGAGGGTATGGTTGGACTGAGCGCCGCGAAGGCGGACCGTGGCCGTCGTTCCTGGTCCGCCGCTGGAGAACGCCGCCACCCCCTGGGCCAGCCGCAACGCATCGATGACCGACTTGATCTTCTTGCGCTCGAGGTCCTCGCCTTTGATGACCTCCACCGCGCTGGTCACTTGACTCACAGGCAGCGGGGTTTTCGTGGCGCTGATCACTACGTCTTCTGTTTTGACGGCTGGCGGTTCTTCGCCCCGGCTTAATCCATATCCAACCGTAAACGTGAGCACGCCGCTAAGTCCCATGAGACACGTAAGACGACTGACTATAAATAACTTCACGACCCACCTCCCTTAAGCTCGAAGGGTAAAGTGGAATGGTCCGACAGCCGGATCTCCTGACTCGCGGATCCTTGCTTCCCCGCGCCTTCCCGTCATTTGCGTCATGCGTCTATTGCGTCAATCGCGTCATTGCGCCCATGTTTCAGACGCTGAACGCGATAGACGCTAGGGACGCTGCACGCCTATAGACAGTGGCGAATCTGCAGGGTCGCTCCCCGCTTACAGTGGCGGCACCGTGATGGCTTTGCACCATCTTCTCCTTCGCTGTCGTCCTCTCCTCTGAGAATCCCTCCCTGTGGAGTGCCCGATGTACCCTGATCCCAACGCAGGAGGACTGGGTACGAAGTCCGTCCCGCTATGTTCGAGAATTCATCGTTCAATCCTGTGAACCATGCTGATTGCTGGCCGGCTCGGCAGCGTGACCCGAGGCAACCCCGAAACTGGATGGCGATCCACTAAGACCTCGCATCGATATACCGTCTCCAGCACGTCCGGCTGTATGACCTCCTCCACCGTTCCGAGGCGAAACACGGTTCCATCCTTCAGCAGCAGGATCCGGTCGCAGTGCTGACTCACCAGATTTAGATCATGAGATGACAGCACAACGGTCAGACCCTGCTGCTCGTTCAGGCGACGTAGGATCGCGCAGATCTCCAGTTGGTGGTTCAGGTCCAAGAAGGCAGTCGGCTCATCCAGCAGCAGGACCTTGGGTTGTTGCGTGAGCGCACGGGCGATAACTGCGCGTTGGCGCTCGCCGCCTGAGACATCGCTAATCAATCGATGCGCGAGGTGGGCGACGTCAGTTTCCTCCATCGCCTGCCTGGCCAATCGCAGGTCCTCTGGCCCCTCCCACCCAAAGCCGCCCAGGCTTCCCCTGCGCTGTTGATGCGGGAACCGTCCCATCAGTACCGTCTCGGTGATCGTGAACGGGAAGATCTGCTGACCATCTTGGGGAACCAGCGCCACAGTTCGGGCGACGGCATCTTGGCGCATTCCTTCAAGCTCCCGCCCGAAAAGTTCCACCTTGCCTGTCTGAGGCCTCAGAACCTTGGCCAGCAGTTTGAGCAAGGAAGTTTTCCCGGAACCGTTGGGCCCGACGATCCCGAAGATCTCCCCAGCCCCGACGTCACACGTCAGGCCCTTGAGCGACCACTCGGGCTCGGAACTCCTTGATCGGTCTCGATGGGACCGGTAGCTGAAGGTGAGTTGCGTGACCTTGTAGGCCGGTGTGGTCCCTGATTTGCTGCTCGTTGTCATCTCGCAAGCCCGCCCTTTCTGGACATCAACAGATAAATAAAGAACGGACCTCCGGCCAAGGCTGTGATGACTCCCACCGGAATTTCCGCTGGCGCCAGCAGGGTCCGTGCCGCCGTATCAGCAGCCAGCAGAAATATGCCTCCCACGAGCGCGGAGGCGGGGAGTAGGAGCCGGTGGTCTGGACCGATCATCATCCGGACGGCGTGCGGAATCACCATCCCCACGAAGCCGATCAAGCCACTGACCGACACGACCGCTCCGGAGAGCAGGGCCGAGGTGAAGAACACGGTCTTCTTGACTCTCTCCACCTCTACTCCCAAAGATCGTGCAGATTCCTCTCCAAGCGTCAGGATGTTGAGAGCTCTCGTCTGCATGAACAGGATCAGACCTCCCACGAAGAGATAGACAGTCAAGACGATCAAGGCGGGATAGTCTGGGGCGGCCAGTGTACCCATGAGCCAAGACATCATCCCGAAGGAACGGTTTGGGTTCATCGTTGAAGTGATGAACATGATCAGCGCTGAAAAAATCGCGTTCAGGATCACCCCAGCCAACAGAAGCGTGTGGATGGGAAGATGACCATAGGACAGGGCGATGCGGTACACGACGATGAGTGAGGACAGACCTCCCAAGAATGCACAGAACGAAATTGCGGAGAGAGCCAGCACGGTCTTCCCAAACCCCACGAGCATCGCCACAGCTGCTCCCAACGCTGCCCCGCTTGAAATGCCAAGCACATACGGATCGGCCAGCGGATTCCGCAGCAGAGCCTGGAGTCCGACTCCAACCGCTGCAAGGCAGCTCCCCACCATGAAACCCAGCAGCACCCTCGGCAGCCTGACCTGCAGCAGGATCACGCTAGACGGGCCAAGTGAGTCGATCCCCGTCTCTCCATAGCGGAGTGCCCCAAAGAGGATTCGCGCTGAGTCGACAAATCCGATTTCCTCTGTGCCGAACCGCAAGGACGCGATCATGACCAGCAGACTTGCCACGGCAAGCGTCAACATCGTCGTGACCCATCGCCGGCTGGTCAACACTGACTGCTCGGCCCGCGGAGTAACTTCTGCAGCGGCTACTCTTGTGCCCACATCGCCGTGGGGAAGTGCTCCCTCTCCACTCCCCTCGAACCTTCTTTGGCCTCCAAGGATGCCCATCAGGGTTTGATCTTGTCCTCAAATGCTTCCGGATGGATGATCCGGGCAAAGATTTCCAAGCCCTCGACGATCCGAGGGCCCGGGCGGTTGACGAGATCGCTGGAGATACGAAAGAACCGGCCCCGTTTGACTGCCGAGAGCGTGGTCCAGCGCTGCCAGACTTGCTGCTCGCTTTCCGGAATGCCCTCGACCGAGCCGACGGGGAAAACGATGAGTTCGGGGTCTTCTTTGAGCACCTCTTCCATGTTGAGTCTCGGATAGGCAGAGCGAGCGCGCTTGGCGATGTTAGTTCCCCCAGCCAACGCGATCAACTGATGGATGAAGCTGCCAGGCCCGACCGTGATCAAGGGCTCGCTGTTCAGCACGTACAGGAGGCGTGGATGAGGCAGAGTCGCAGTGCGGGTCTTGATCTCCGTGATCCGCTGCCGCATCTGGGCGGCCAGTCCGTCCGCCGACGCGGAGCGCCCTAGCATGCGCCCGAGTGTTTGGATGTGGGAGAGGACATCCTCAATGGTCTTCGCGTCAAGGATGAACGCCGGAATCTTCAACTGTTCCAGTTTGCCGAGGAAATCAGCGCGGAGGAATTCCCTCGGTGCCAAGACGAGGTCCGGCTGCAGGGCCATAATGGATTCAAGATTCGGATGCGTATACCCGACCTTGGGTTTGAGTCGGGCTTCAGGGGGATAGTCGCAATACTGCGTGACGCCGACCAATTCCTCACTGCTTCCGATCGCGTAGAGCACTTCCGTGATACTCGGCGCCAGGGAGACGATGCGAATCGGGGCTTTGGCCAGATAGATTTTTCGGTCCAGATCGTCAACGAAGGTGCGCGGCGCCAGGTTGGCCATGAACGGCATCCCGGTCAGAATGCCTTGCTGCCGTCGTTTCATTGGCGGCTGCTCCCCTTCATGCGCCTGGGCAAGCCCCGCGATCAGGAAGATCGCGACCATGCAGACCCAAGCAGACTGAAATCGCTGGACTTCCTGGGGACACCTTCGGATGTGCTGATCCCTGCAGACCAAATAAAAAATCCTCAAGGCCTATGAGACCCTGAGGATTGCACCCGCTACTTCACCCTCACCCTTTCCCCAGCCCTCGAGGGAAAGAAGGTCATTTGCCCGGGTAGGTCTTCTGGCTTATAGGGTCTTTTTCCTACTCCCCGCGCCTTCCCGCCCACCTTACGTAGGCAGTGGCCATAGCGGGTTTCGTCCCCATTCACAGCGGCGGGACCGCGAGGGAATTACACCCTCTTCCCTTCACCCGGAGACATTTTTTCTGAGTCGTCACTCTATGGGAGCCCGCGAAGCCTTGTCAAGTTCAAATTTGTCCGTCCTAGACACAGACAGGAGTCATCCCGAGCACCAATCAGGCCGCGACGGCCAGATTACGGTGATCAGCCTCATCATAAATGGCATGGGCCTTGCTCAAATATTAGGCGAGGATCTCTTTGCCAAGGGCCTGAAATTTCAGGCCCTTCCGCACGAATGCTGAGGGCTCCAATTGCCTGGGAATCATTTCAATGCGCAACCTGCTGATCACCATTTGCCTCGTCGTGGTGTGTATAGAAGTCGGCAGACTGGTCCAGTCAGGGGTCCAAGAGAAGCCTAGTGTGACGATGACCGCCTTGATGGAACCGCCGCCAAGGACCCTGGAGTCTCCCAAGACGAACAGGTATCTCCTCCTGCTCGGCTTTACGACTAGCCCCTCGCTCGACCCGGTCGAGACTGGATTCGCGATGTGGTCTGAGGCTGAGATTGACCGCGGCCATCGGTACTTTAACTATGACAAAGGAGCACGCGCACAGCTCCGGATGACGCCGGAGATCGTACAGGCTCTCCAGACCTGGGTGAGTCCAGACCCTCTGGCAAAGTTCCAGATCCAGAACAAATTTGTCAAAAACTCAGTCGCTCAGTACCGCGTCCTCATGAATCGCTATCGGCAATTGCTGGCGATGCCCTTTGAGGATTGGGGGTATGGTCATCTGGGGACCCCTCGCTTTAGTGATCTGCTAGTGACCCACCGACTTTTTGTGGCAGAGGGGTTTTCACGCAACGTGGCGACTGGAATCGATCGGTTGGAGAAGGAGCTGTCCTTTGGGCGGATGGTCCTGGCCAAAGCCAAAACGCTGCCCACGAAGATGATGGCGGCGGTGATGATTGATGATGATGTGATCCTCTTATCCAAGGTGCTCAGCCTGCGACACTTCAGTAAGGCGATAATCTGGCGACTCAGCAAACTTGCGCGGCCGCTTAACCTGACCGAGCGCTCAATGCGGTGGCCGATCCAAAATGAATTCGTTGTAGGGATGAGCCGGTCCAACAGGCCGTTTCGCAGTAATTCCGTGGCCGGCTCAGAGGAATTGGAGACGAACAAGCAGTGGATTGCAATGAGGGCCGGGCTGAACCCTGATGCGTTTGAGAAGCTACCCCAGCCTTTCGCTACCGGGGTCCTTGGGGTAAACCTCCAAACACAAAGCGCGGTGAATGCCGATGCCAGCTACTATGACGCCATCATAAAAGCTGTGGACGCGCCGCACAGCCCTCTGCCGAAGATTCAGGACGTGGTCCGCACATCGCCGCGAACGTTCGTGGACAGGCTGGTAAATCCCATTCATCAGGAGCCGACGTGGGAGCCGTTCCTCCAGCGGATCATGGAAACCGACGCTCGG
>VBOJ01000308.1 GCA_005877775.1 Nitrospirota bacterium
AACTATGACAAGATGCTCGAGCTCGTAGGAACGTGTGACTTGATCTTTCATCTCGCTGCCGCGGTCGGCGTTCAATACATCCTTGATAACCCCCTTTCCTCAATCGTCACCAACGTACGGGGAACCGAAACAGTTTTGGAGCTTTGCAACAAGTTCAGGAAAAAGGTTCTAATCGCCTCAACATCAGAGGTCTACGGTAAACACGACGATGCCCCCTTAGCAGAGACAGATGACTGCGTATATGGCCCTTCAACTAAATCGAGATGGAGTTACGCGGCCAGTAAGCTGATGGATGAGTTCACCGGACTGGCCTACTATCGTACGAAAAAATTGCCAGTTCTTATTGTTCGGTTCTTCAATACAGTGGGGCCGCGTCAGACTGGACGATACGGTATGGTTATCCCACGATTCGTCAAGCAAGCCCTTAGGGGCGAGCCTATTAGCGTCTATGGAGACGGAACACAGACTCGGACATTCACCCATGTCAAGAATGTTGTGGATGCCCTCGTGAAATTAGTTGAGAATCCTGAAGCGATCGGAGAAGTGGTCAATATTGGAGGTGCCGAAGAAGTTTCCATCCTGTCCCTCGCCGAACGGATCAAAGGAAAAACACACAGTTCCTCAGAGATTACGCTTGTCCCTTATGAAGAGGTGTTCCCACCCGACTTCGAGGATATGCAGAGAAGGGTGCCTTCCACTCTCAAGCTTCAAAAACTTATCGGGTACTCGCCTAAAATGGATCTCGATAAGATTCTCGATGATGTAATCGCATACCATCGAGGTCTTGCCTAATGTCAAGTGAAGTCCTTGAGCTTCTCAAGCTGAGCCTCGCGGTTTTCATCGTAAGTTTCACTGGCACCGCTTTGGTGCGCCGCCTCGCTCATCGCTTTGGTTGGATGGCGAAGCCTCGTGAAGACCGCTGGCATAAACAACCGATCGCCCTCCATGGCGGAGTAGGATTCTTCTTGGCTTTCATATTGGGAGCCGTCTGGGTGGTGGCCCGCAATGGTGGCATAGAATGGCTGGAGTCGCTTTCCTCCGCTACCCTTTCGGAAGAGGTCATCTTAATTGGAGCTTTGTTGGCTGGATCTTTCCTGATGTTTTTCTTTGGTTTGTGGGATGACCCAAGCTTGTGTTTCAGGTCATTGCAGCGAGCCTGTTTATTTCTGCGGGCGGAGTGTTTCCTTTGACGGGCACCCATGTGCTCGACGTGTTAGTGACCTATTTCTGGTTTGTCGGAATCACCAACGCCGTCAATATGCTCGATAATATGGATGGGCTGGCATCCGGGGTAGTCATCCTGGCTGGCGGGACACTTGTCGTCTTGGCTATGGGAGCTAGTCCCTCTAGCGGCACGGCGCCCTTGGCTTTCGCTCTGGGGCAGGTGTTCATAGCAGCCTTGCTCGGCTTCTGGGTTTACAACCGCCCTCCTGCTAGCATCTTCATGGGAGATTCAGGAAGCCTTTTTATCGGATATGCTTTGGCCGCGATGTCCGTGCCGAGTCCGCTCAATGGATTTATGGGAATCAATAGGGGAGAGACTGTACTCGGTCCCCTGTTAGCCCTGTTGATCCCAGCCATAGTGCTGTCGGTCCCCATCTTCGACACCACGTTGGTCACCATCACCAGAAAATGGCGGGCCCAGAAGGCCACGCAGGGTGGGCGGGATCACTCTTCTCATCGGTTGGTTGGGTTGGGACTCTCAGAGAAGAGGACTGTCTGGGTCCTGTACTCATTTGCAGCTTTTGGAGGGGTGATGGCTGTGCTCATGCAACGATTTCCACATGAATCGCTGCCGCTCCTAGGTTTCTTTGTCCTGATCCTCATCCTTTCTGGAGTCTATCTTGGGCATATGAAGGTCCAAACTGTGGAGCCTCATCAACTGCCGCCAGTATGGACGCCGGTTGTCTCGCAAATTCTCTACAAGCGGCATGCAGCAGAGGTTCTCTTAGATACCATCCTTATCGTCATCTGCTTCTACGCAGCCTACCTGCTTCGATTCGATGGCGTAATCTCTCAGCCGACACAAAAGGCTATTGTGGTAGGCCTTCCGATTGTTGTGGCCAGTTGCCTGGTGACTTATTTTCTCACCGGCATTTATCGAGGGCAGTGGAGACTGATATCGATTGCGGATCTGTCTTGCTATGTTGTTGGTGTCTGTGGCGGCGCTGCACTTAGCTTAGCCGTGGTCACGCTGGTCACTCGATTCGATGTCGGCCATTCTCGGAGTGCCTATATCATCTTCGGATTGCTCGTGTTCATTGCCATGGTCGGTTCACGCCTTAGTTTTCGACTCTTGGATGCGCTCCTTCGTAATGGGTCACACAGCAAAAACGGAAACCATAAACGGGTTCTGATCTATGGCGCAGGCAAGGCCGGAAAACTTCTGCATGAAGAAATCACATCCAATCCGGCAATGAGTGATTATGTCGTGGAAGGATTCGTTGACGATGATCCTCATCGTGTCGGACGAAAGGCATTGTACGCCAGAGATCTGGATTTCATCTCGGTTCATTACCGATGAGCAGGCACAACAGTTTGCATGCAAATGGGATGACAATGTAACCGTGAGGCGCCTGCACTTACAAATGAAACAAGTTAACGGATACTCACATGATCGTCTCGGTTTCGTCCCGGCTGGCCCTGAGTCAGACCAACGCATCATCTCGCGTGACGGACAGAACCTTTCTGAAGCCCCGCAGGTCCCGGGCCATCCCTTTCCACGCTGACCTTACACTAAATGAGGTGGGCTTGGGGGTGGCGCTGGATTAGGTTTCTCGTGATAGTCGCTGGGGTGGCGGTTCTCGGAACAGGATGGGCCCAGGCCTCGGTGAATCTGCCGCTGCACCACTGGTCCTACGAGGCGATCGAGCGGCTGACTGCCTTGGGCATCATCGATCGCGCGATGGTCGTCGCCAAGCCCTACAGCCGAAAGCAGGCAGCCAAGTATGTGGCGCGGGCGATCGAGCGGATCCGGAGCGATCGGGTACCGGCGGATGGACGACAGGCCCTGGCCGAGCCGCTACTCGAGCGGCTCATGCAGTTCCTCCAGCCTGAATTGGTCGAATTGGGAGCATTAGGCGCGAAACAGGAAAGGCGTCCGTCGCGTGCGGCGTCTGTCGCGTCATCGCGAGAACCCAGAACAAATGACCCGATAAGGACTGATGGGGCTGGGGCGAGTGGTGGAGGGCGAGAGACCGTAAGGAGTGAGGAGTTAGGCGAGACACGGGAGGCGTTAGGCGTGAGGGGTGAAGGGTTAGGCGTGAATCATGAGACGTTAGGAGGAAGAGGCGAGACGCAATCGACGCCCGACGCGATAGACGCGACGACGCGCCACGCTATCGACGCCATACGCGTTGGCGCGCGACTGCAAGTCGAGGGCGATGCTTTTTCGGTCGGGCATGGGAGCGTGCGGTTGCGCGAAAACCGCATGGGACAGTTCTATGCGAATGGCGAGCAGGTTCAATCCGACTTGCGAGGCTGGCTCGAGCTGGGTAACGTTCTGACCCTGACGGTTGACCCCAAATTCATTAGCAATACCCACGCGCTGGGGATCGGCGCCGTGGAGAACAACCGAAATTTCTACCTCCAGGAATTCAACGCCAAGGTTACTCTCTTCAACATTGCCTTCCAGATCGGCCGAAGTACGAATTGGT
>VBOJ01000037.1 GCA_005877775.1 Nitrospirota bacterium
TGCCAGGAGCGGTTGAGTGACGGCAGGGTCGAGAATGGACTGTCCTCTTGCGATGGACTGAATCGATTGGATCATGGTCTCGCCTCCGATCTCTTTGAGTAAGTACCCGTCCGCGCCCCCGAAGACGGCCGCGAGCACGGCGTCATCATCCGCAAAGGAGGTGAGGAAGATCACCCGAGTGTCGGGGCAAGCTGTCCGAATGTCGCGGCATGCGTCAATGCCTGTGCCGTCCGGCAGGCGGACATCCATCAGCACGACGTCGGGCTTCAGACGGATGGTCTCTGCGACGGCTTCAGCCGCGGTGCCGGCCTCGCCGACAACCTGGATGATGCCGATCCGGTCGAGCAGCGTTCTCAGGCCGATTCGTACGACCTCGTGATCGTCTACCAGCACGAGGCGGATCGTGTTAATCGCCTGCTGAGGCATGCACCTGCTCCTTGGGAATGTCGATGAGAATTCGAGTGCCCCGCCCATGCTCGGATGTCACCTGGCACCGTGCGCCAAGCTTCTGGGCTCGTGCCGCGATATTGCGCAATCCTTGGCCACGTGCCTCGAGGGCCTGGGGATCGAAGCCGACGCCACTATCTTCCACCATCAAGCGCAGAGCGCCGTGTTCCATCTGCAGCGACACGACGCCGGATCTGGCCCCGGAGTGCCGCAGACTGTTGCTCATGGCCTCACGCGCAATAGACAGAACATGCTTCGTCTCTACTGGAGTCAATTGGCTAGCAGCCAGAGGGTCGAGACTGATGCGGAAGCGAGGAGAATGGGCGCCGTTCATCGCCCTCGCCAGCTTGGTCAGTTCCGTTCTCAGTTGGACCGCGCTGGTGTGGTCCGATTCTTTCACGACAATATAGTTCCGGACATCCCGAATCACGAGGTTTAACTGCGCGACGGCATGCCGCAGCTCCTTGATGGCGACCGTCTCATCTTCTGTCATGAGATGCTGGCATTCCTCGAGCTCCATGCCGATCGCATAGATCATCTGGATAATATTATCGTGGAGGTCCTGCGAGAGCCGCTCCCGCTCTTCGAGCGCCAGGCGAAGTTGTTCTTCGCTCCTTCGCAACGCCTCCTCCGCTCGCTTGTGTTCTGTGATGTCACGAGAGATGGACAGGAGCTTATCAGGCGTACCGCTCGCATCGTAGAGGGGCGTGATGAGCACGTCCCACCACCGGGGCTTGCCCGCCGCCGTCGGGCAGAACCCGATAAACCTGCCGATACCCCCGGCGCGAGCGACTTCAACAGCTGCACTCGCCCTCTGCTTGTCTTCGCCTTTCCAGAAATCAATCCACTGGCTATTCAGCAATGACGTGATGTCGCAGATTTCCATACGCTGCTGGCCACCCTTGTTCATGAACAGCAGTCGCCCCTCCATGTCTAGGACCTTGATGCAGTCCGGACTGTTTTCGAGGACCCGGTTCTTAAAAGCCTCGCTCTCCCGCAGCGCTTCTTCCGCCCGCTTGCGCTCGGTGACGTCGCGTACCGCCGCCTGGTAACGCCCGTGGGTCATGGGCGACAGACACACCTCAATCGGCACGATCGTCCCATCCTTCCGTACAGCGACCCGCTCGAAGCGCAATGGACTGCCTATCTTGAGCTGCTGCAGCCGCTCAAGAACGACTGAACGCTCCTCGGGGAGATAAGTGTTCGCCACCGACATTCCCACCAACTCCTGTTCGGTGTATCCCAGTAACGTACATCCGGCTGGATTGGTCAAAGTAAAGATACCCTCATCATCCAAAGCGTAGATGGCGTCTTGGCAAACCTCAATGAGCTGGCGATAGCGCTCCTCGCTCTCCCGCAGCGCTTCTTCCGCCCGCTTGCGCTCGGTGATGTCCAGGGCCACGCCGCCAAGCAGCCGACGCTCGGACGGACCTCGAAGCACGAACTTGAACACGACCCAGGTGTGAGGGATGCCGTCCGGGGTCGGGAGTATTTCTTCCAACTCAACCGTGCGTCCTGCGGCGAAGACGGCCCGATCATTCTTACGGAGTTGCTCGGCTGTGTCGGATGGCCAGAGCTCCGTATCGGCCTTCCCGATCATCTCGCCATTGGTCTTGTGGAAGATCTGCTCCCACAGCCGGTTGGCATAGACGTAGCGGCCCTCCTCGTCTTTCACGAATGCGACCAAGGGACTGTTGTCCATGAAGGTCTGGAAGTATGCCAGGCTGGTACGGAAGGCGTTCTCGGCCCGCCGACGTTCAGCGTCCTCCCTTTTGAGGAGCTCAATAGTGCGCCGAAGCTCGCTGGTCCGCTCCTGGACTCGGAGTTCCAGCTCTTCCTGCGCCTTGTGGAGCGCCTCTTCCGCTCGTACGCAATCGGTGATATCCACTGCACAGACAATTACCCCGATAGTGGCCCCGCTCTGATCACGGTAGGGAATCTTGTCGGCCTGGACCCAGCGCTTTTCTCCCGATGCGACCAGATAGGGTTCGATCATGCCGAACTTGGGCTTCCCGGTATTGATGACCTCCAGGACGTCGGCGTGAGATTGCGCTGCTTCGGCTGGGAACAGCTCCTCTGTGCGCTTGCCTTCGACCTCTTCGACCGATCGGCCGATTGATTTGGCTGCCGATTTATTCGCTCGCAGGATCCGATTGTCCTTGTCTCTGCACCAGATCATGGCCGGTATGGAATCCAAGAAGGTCTGCCTCTCGAGTTCTTGTCGGCGCAAGACTTCAGTCGCCCGGCCGTGCTGCCGGAGGAGGACTGTTGTGATCCAGAGTATCACCACACCCATGGATCGGTTGAAGGCCGCCACTTCCACCGGGATACCTGGAGAAGAGTGGATGAAACCGACCATGATCAGTGCCGTGCAGATTGTCGCGAGGGGAATCAGGTATTGCCGGTGTGAGAACCAGAAGGTGAGGAACAAGGGTAGCAAATACAGCAGCCAGACTTCCCAGCCCAACGGCGACACCAGGTCCAGGAGGAAGATTGCCGTCATCAGGACTCCCGCAAGCGGAAGAATGAGAGAATGGATGTTCGTGGGCTTCGCAGCGATGGGGCTCGGACGCAGGGTATTCACTGTTCAATCCGATTGAGGGATGGGATAGAGCCTGTATTGATACGTATGACGCTATGTCCTGATCCGTTTTTTGTCAAGAAAACTCGCTGATTCTGCATCCGGCATCTGAGATAGGGAATGGTTGATGGTTCATGGCGAAAGGGAGATGGGTCATGGTTAATGGCTGATGGTTAATGGTTGATGAAAGGGCAAGAGAGCGGCTTACTTCATTCCTCATTCGCCATGAATCATTGACCATCAACCATTCCGCGTCGGCAGTTGGCCATCAGCCATAATCCATTTGCCATCTACACCGGATGACGGATAACGAATGACAGGCTTTTTAATGGGGGATTACGAGAGGGCGTTCCGGATCTCGGCGGTGGCCTTGGCGATCTGCTCCAGGCTGTCGAACGGGGGGAGCACTCGGTTCCGTAGCGCTTTGATCGTATTTCTCGGCTTCGACTGGGTACAGGTCCTAGCTAGAGCGACCGTTCAAGGTCCCTCCTGCCGGAGGCAGTCATCATCTGCGCTCCTCGAGCAGGACAACCATACGTGACTGACTCAGATCACCGTGGTCAGGTAGACCGAAGCCCCGTATGAGCACCGATTGTGAGGGGGTGATGACTTTGCGCTTGATCTCAAACCGCCTCGGGTCCTCCATCTCGTTCCGGTCTCGGATGAGTTGAAAGACTTCGGTGCAGACCTCGAAAAGCGGGGCAGGCAGCAGGCCGTTGGCGGCAGTCTTTTTTCCCTGTCCCTGGTCAAGGGCCGTGAGCTCTCTCATCAGCTCTATTGCCCGTTGATTGATGTGCAATAATCGTCGGGGTGAGGCCAGCACTAAAAGGCCAGGGCCTTCGCGGTGGTTCTGGAGCACCACCCCACTTTGTTCTGGCTCCCAATCGGAAGCTCGAGCGATTTCATTCATGGCCGTTTCTTCCATCGATGGCCTCCTCCTCGTAGGACCGATTTATTGAGCGTCGCAGGAGACGGCCTCGACTGAGGCGGTTGCCGAGCTATTCGTGGGCATAGGGCCGCCATGCGTCACATACTCCATTGGAAACGCCGGCTGTTTGCCGATCTGCCGCAGCGTGTCCGCGACCCGATCGGGCTTGCTCCAGGTGCTCCACAGGACCCCGCTCAATTCCAGTACGGCGCTCTGATCAGGGACGCGTTGCAGCAAGCCTGCAGAGAAATCCCTTTTCGGCATGGTCCGATAGATCTCTTCGAGGACTCGTCCCTCCGCCGCCGTGCCGATCTGATCACCCAACCGTTCAAACAGCCCCATCATCTCCGGAAAACACCGCCAGCCTAGCTTCCAGAGAGTCTCCAACTTGACCGCCAAGACCGATGTATTCCACAGGGCCCCGGAAATCATAGCGGCCTGAGCCTGAGCCGCACTAGGCTTCTCCACAAAGGCATTGACCTCCCAGACATAGGGGCGGTCTGATCCAGCCAACGCACGCCCTGGTTGAATCCATCCGTAGTCCAAGTCCAGGCTATCGGGCCGAACTCCCAGCAAGGCCAGCCGATCAGTCAGCCATTCAGCGGTCCAGACCGCGCGCTGAACGATCTCGACAAACCGATCCTCTGGATAGACAAACTGGTCTGAAGGGTGCATCACCACCGTCGCGCGAGGATCGCGCGCCCGGATATAGGTCAGCGGTAAAAAGACCTCTGCTGCTGTCCCGCGGTTTGCTGGCTGCAAAATGACCATCCCGGCTCGGCCATCGAATTGAGTGCAGGCCTCTTCCTGATGCTCCCGCGCAATCACCGTCACAATGTGCTCCGGGGGGACGAGGTGTGCCGTCCGATCCAGGGTATGCTGAAACAGGGACCGGGTGCCGACGAAGGCACAGTACTGCTTGGGTTTTTGCCGCCCCAGCCACTGCTGAACCAAGGGCCCCATGGGCCCCCCCTCGCCGCCTGCCAGGACAATCGCCCACAGTTGTTCCTGCCTCGTCACTGTGCGCATGACCTCCTCCATATATCCGACGAACCGCGTCCACTCGACGGAACTGCTCGATTCGCTTCACAAGCTACTGCCGGCCTGTTCATGCGGTGCTGCCAGTTGCGGACTACCGGTCTTGGCTTGTGCGGCTGAGAGCAGATAGAGGTCAACCCTGGAGGAGTACTGGACCATGAGGGTTCCATCCCGACTGAGCCGGTCCACGGCTGTAAAGACTTGGTTCCAGCTATAATCAGGAAGGTTATGGATCAGCTCCTCCATGGTGCAGTGGCCCCGTTGTTCAAGCTCCTGAAGCACAACCTGCGCAATCTCACTCCGACACTCAGTGATGTGCTCACGCTCCGATGCCATGGCCTCCTCCCTCTTGTTCCTCACGACCGTCCCTCACTGATGGTGCTGACCCGGTGCTTCCCCCCTGCTCTCCCTTTGCCCTGACTTGATGATCTGCAAAGGAAATAGGTTGTCAATGGCCCGCAGCAACTCGGTATGCAAGGCGGATTTGGACACAAACCCATCTGCACCCGCTGCCTGAGCCTCCTCCCGATAGGCCGGGATATCGTACAGGGTCAGCATGACGATACGCGGCGCGCTCAGCTGTTGCTTTATTTTTCGCGTCGTTTCCAGACCGTTCATACCTCCCATGGCCACATCTATCAGCACCAGATCGGGCTGCAGTCGAGTGACGGCATCGAGCGCCCCCTGGCCGGAATAGGCGCGTCCCACGATGTCAATCCACGGGTGCACCGAGAGCCATTGTGTGGCCTGCTCGACAAACTCGTGGCTATCATCCACCAGGAGCAGACGAAGCTTTCTCCTTGACGGTGTATCCGCTATTTTGATGAAAAATTCGAAGCCTTCGGTGGTCTCATCCATACGCGGGACGCTCGGACGTGTCATCACTGTTCCGATTCAGAGCAGATGAAAGGGGTCACCTCCTGAGGCACGATTATTTTGCGGTCGCAAGGTGAAGGGTCTCACTGGGACCTCTGCCGGGTCGGCCTGTTAGCTGGACGGGACTGGGCCGACCTCCTTCATGATTTCAGATTTCACGGCACCCGGTTGTAGCGCTGGAGCAAAGCGCATGAGCGCCTGCCCGTCCTCTAGGCCAAGTCCATAGCGCTCGCGCAAAGTGGGGAGGGTGGTTGCTGTCCGATCTCTCCCAAGCAAGGCGTCAATGAGTCCCGCTTCCTCAGCATACCAGCCCTCTTCTTCGTCCCGTGTGACCGCCACTTTCCGCTGCAGCCAGCACCATTGCATGCGTGAGAGGATTGCATTTGTTGATTGTTCCATTCGCAGTTCTCTCGCTAGCGAGATAAGGTGGCACGTTGAAGGTAAGCCGACAATCAGGGCAAACCTGAATTTTGACAGGGTAAACCTGAATTTTGAGGGAAAACACCCCTGTGGCAGAACGCGAGAGACCCGAGGTTCTTGAGGGACGAGGAAGGCTCAGTCGTCCGGCGAGATCAATCCGACACGAATGGCGTAACGGACCAAGCCCGGAACATCGCGAATTTTCAGCCGTTCCATCAACTGCACCCGGTGGGACTCCACCGTCTTCACGCTCAGGTTGAGCACCTGGGCAATGCCCTTGGTGGTTCGGCCTTCCGCGATCAGTTGTAAGATCTCGCGCTGGCGGGAGGTCAATCCGGCGAGGCCGTCTGACTCGTGTTCCTGTGGCCGAATGAAGTCTTGAACCACGTGCTTCGTGACGGCCGGCGTGAGATAGGTTTCTCCTCGCGCCACCGATCGAATCGCGAACTCGAGTTCGGAAATATCCGCCCCTTTCAAGAGGTACCCAGCCACGCCGGCTCGCAGCGCCCGCCGCACATATTCTTCATTCGCATGCATGGACAGCATGACCAGGCGCGCGGTCGGACATTCCTTGGCCGTGCGCGCGGCCGCCTCCAGGCCGTTCAGGCCTGGCATGGCGATATCCATCAATACCACGTCTGGTTGATGCGTCTGGATCAACCGCAGCGCCTCCCGGCCATCGTTCGCTTCGGCGACGACGTCGATTCCCTCGAGGCTACGGAGCAGCGCGCGGATACCCTCGCGCACCAGGACGTGGTCTTCCACGAGCAGGACGCGAATTGGGTTCATCGTGACGTGCTCGTCTCGGGCTTCTCGCCGGTTCCTGTTGATAGACCGAGCGGGAAGGTTGCCCGAACCTCAGTGCCCCGTCCGGGCTGGGAGGTGATGGTGAACAGACCACCAAGATGCTTGACGCGTTCTTCCATTCCCAACAATCCCATGCTCTCTCCGCGGGCGGCGCGCGCCAAGACAGTGTTCACGTCAAATCCGGTTCCGTCATCGCGGATGAGCAAGTCCAGCGTCCCATCCTGCTTGCTCAGGATCACGTTGATGCGCCGGGCCTTGGCATACTTGGTCGCATTGTTGACGGCTTCTTCCACGATGCGAAAGCAGGCGGTTTCTAGATCCAGAGGCAGACGCGGCTCGATCGAATCAGCCGTCAACTCTATGCGCCCTCGCGTGTACGGCGCCTGGTGCTCAGTCCACCATTTCAACGTCGCGATCAACCCCAAATCATCGAGCAGAGAGGGCCGCAAATCCAGCGAAATGCCGCGGACCCGCTCAATCAGGCGGTCGATGATCTCGACGCTGCGCTCCAGAGGGGATTTCAGCTTGTCGGGGCTATCGCGTTGCACGACCTGTAAATTCAGCTTGAGCGCAGTGAGGGCCTGACCGATTTCATCGTGCAGATCGCGGGCGATGCGGGCGCGCTCTTCTTCACGGACGCTCTCCAGTCGCCTGGCTAAGGCACGCGCGACTGTCAATAAATCTTTGAGCCTCACTTCCACATTCTTTCGGTCGGTGATGTCGGTCGTGATGCCGCCCATGGCGTAGGCCTTCCCCTCAGCCGTGCGGAGCGGGAACTTGAAGACAATGCTCGTATGAGGACCGTCATCGTGGAGCGAGACTTCTTCAAACTCCAGCGGTACACCAGCTCGAAGGGCCTTGCGGTCGTTGGCCCGAAAGGCGCTTGCCTCCGCCGGCTGGAACAGTTCCTCGTCTGTCTTGCCTATGATCTCTTCGCGGGTTCTATGAAACACTTTCTGAAACTGTTGATTGACCAGCAGATAGCGGCCCTCAGTGTCTTTCAGAAATATCAATGACGGACTGTTGTCAAGAATTGCCTGGAGACGAGTCTGACTTTCGCGCAATGCCTCTTCCGCCCGCTTGCGCTCGATAAATTGGCCGATCTGGCTGCCGATGCTCGACAGCATCGAAAGCAAGTCTGGATCCGACGGGCGAATCTCGCGGCTGAGACCCATGAGCACGCCCAGGGCTCGATCACCGAGCAAGATTGGGAAACCCAAGGCTCCGTGCAATCCCACTTTGGCCGCCATGGCCGCACGCGAAAAGTTCTGGTCCACCGCCGCATCGGTAATCCACAGGGGCTGACTGCTTTGCCAGACTCGGCCGGGCAGCCCGGTGCCAGGGGCGAATGTGAGCTTGCCGGAAAGAGCGATGAACTCGGTGGCTTTGAACGAGGGCGCGTGCCAGGTTTCCACGCGGCGGAGGAGATTCCTGGTGGAGTCTACAGTCCAGAGTTCGCCTACTTCCCATCCAAGGGCTTCGCCGATGACCTTCAAGAGCTGTGGCGTCGCTTCGGTCAGCGTGGCGAACTCCGCCAGCACACGCGTGACGGCGTACTGAGTGACCGAACGCTGCTCGACCCACTTGCGCTGGGTGATGTCGCGAATGATGGCGCTGTAATAGGTATCTCCCCAGGTCTTCCAGCTTGCCAGGGAGAGCTCCAGCGGAAATTCGCTGCCGTCTTTTCGCAACCCATGCAACTCGACGGTCGTCCCGATCATTTGCGACTCGCCGCCGGCCTGCATCCGCTTCAACCCCTGGAGGTGCGCCTCTCGATATCGCTCAGGCATCAAGAGCGTCAGCGGCTTGCCCCACACTTCCACTTCTTCATAGCCAAAAATGGCCCGTGCGCCCTTGTTCCAGGACAGAATGTCGCCGCGACTATCGGCTGAAATAATGGCGTCATGGGCGGACTGAGTCACGGAGCGGAACCGCTCTTCACTGGCTCTGAGCGCCTCCTCCGCCCGCTTGCGCAAGGTGATATCCCGGAGCAGCCACCGCATTTGGACCGCGGTCCCGGGCGAGGCCTGCGTGATGGCAACCGTCAGGGCAACAAGGAGGGGAGCCCTCTCGCGTGGCTTGAGACGGACATCCCACTCCTTGGTTGTCGGCTCGCTCTGTACCTGGGAGAGGTAGGTCCGAAAGGCATCGCGGTCCACAGCAGCCACATACAACGCGAAGGGTTTCCCCAGCAGTCCGTGCGGCGGAGCATTGAGCATGGCCGATGCCATACGGTTAGCCTCGCGGATAATTCCCGCTGCATCGGTGACCAGGTAGCCGTCCGGAGCACATTCAAACAACTCGTGGTAGCGTGCGCGTTCCGCTTCAACGGCTTGGCGCGCCGTGGCCAACTCTTCGTTCTGGACGCGGAGTTCCTCTTCGACAACCCGCAGTTCCTCTATCATGACCGCCATTTTCTCGACATCTTCAGCCGGCCCTGCCGTTTCCGCCGCCAGCATTCCAGCACGAGGTTCCCGCGCATGGGGGCGCTTGAGCCTGCCCCTTCTCGAATTGGCGTGCGTCTTCTTGTTCACGGCTTAGTCTCCTCCATCACGACGATCACCCCTTGGATCTCTCGCTCCGGGCCGAGCAGCGGTGAACAGGTGACCTGGCAGCTCATGCGTTTTCCCCGGCGGTTGGTTGCATCGAGCAGCACCTCCTGGGACTGAGACTCTCCAGACAAGCAGGCGCGGATGGCGCCTTTCAGCTTCTCGACCGGCAGGCCGATGTCCAGCTCCATGAAGGGCTCCCCACGGGCCTCATCCGCACGTAACCCCCAGAGTAGTTCGGCTTGCCGGCTCCATTCCTGCACGTTGAGGCTGCGGTCCACCAGGACCACTCCGACGCGCAGATTGCCAAGAATAGAATTCAAAGAAATATTCACCTTGTTGAGTTCCTCAGTCCGACTGCTCAACTCCGTGTTGACGGTTTGCATTTCGGCATTCGTGGATTGCAGTTCCTCATTCATGGTCTCCATTTCCTCATTGGTCGACTGCAATTCTTCATTGGTGGTCTCCAGTTCTTCGTTGGTGGACTGGAGCTCTTCGTTGGTCGTTTCCAGTTCTTCATTCGTGGATTGGAGTTCTTCGTAGGCCGTTTGCAGCTCTTGCATGAGCCGATTCTGCGCGACCTTAAGCTGCTGAAAGCTCGTCACATCGTTAAACGCAATGCTCACCCCGACCACGATCCCCGTTTCATCCCGAATGGGCATGATGGTGACATCCAGGTATTGGGTCTCGCCATTCGACAGGAGGCGCTCCGCACCAGTGACAATGAGAGGACCCTGCTCTGCCACGACTTGTGCGATACGGGCGCGAAGTTCGACTGGTCGGTAGGCCAGCTCCATTTCCAGAAATGAACGGCCCATGTCGCTGGGACTCAGCCCGAACGTGGTTTTCGCCCGCTCATTGGCCAGCATGAGGATTCCTGTGGCATCCACAAGAATTTGGGCCACCGGCTCACGTTCAAATACAAGGGCTCCCAGGCGCTCAACCCGAGTCGGACGGGAACCCGTCTCCGCTTGGTCAGACTTCGGCTGCGCAGGAACAAGGTTAGGTTTCGCATCGATTGACACTTTGGAAAAGACGCGATGCTTCAGGTCTATTGGGAAGAATAGATTGTCATGAGTCAGCAGCATCTCTGCCTTGCCCAGGAACAGAAATCCCTTGTCATGAAGGGCAAAGTGGAAGTGGGACAGCATGCGCTCTTGAATTTCGGCATTGAAGTACATGAGAGTATTTCGACAGACGAGAAGGTCCAATCGAGAAATCGGAGCGTCCTGCATCTGGTCGTTCCGGCCGAATATGACGCACCGACGCAAGTCAGTGTTAAACGTGTACCGGCTTCCCGTTCGGGCGAAATATTTTTTCAGAAGCGCTTCCGGAATGTCTTGAATAGTTTTTGCGTCGTAGCACCCTTGGCGGGCAGTAGCCAGAGCATCCTGGTCCAAGTCGGTGGCGTAAATCTTTGCGCGCTGGCGGAAACCCGATGTGCCCAGGTGTTCCGCCAGCAGCATGGCCAGCGTATAGGCTTCTTCACCAGAGGCGCAGCCGGTGCTCCAGACCCGGACCGAATCTGTCGGTTTCTTGTCGGCCAGGATCTGGGGAATGATCTCCTTATTCAGGTATTCCCAGGCATTCGGATCCCGAAAGAAGCCGGTCACGTTGATCAGGATCGTGTCGAAGAGGCGAGCGAACTCGTCCGTATGTACCTCGAGATAGTCGCGGTAGTCGTCGAAGGCTTGAATCCCAACCTCCTGCATTCGCTTTTGCACCCGCCGCATAAGACTCGGCCTCTTGTACCCAGTGAAGTCAAAGCCGCGGACACGCTTGAGATATTCCAACAAGGTTTCGAAGTTGGAGTCGGGCTCATCCCGCTTCATCGGACTTTACTCGCCCCCTTCCCCGACCAGGGTCGCCAGTGCGCCGGAGATTTCATCCAGCGGAAGGATAAAATCAGACTGTCCCGTGTGAATGGCGGCAGAGGGCATCCCGGAAAACTCTGACGATTTCTCATTCTGCACGATGACCGTCCCACCCATCTTTTTGATGGCCTTCACCCCCATCGCGCCGTCGCTACCGGTTCCGGTCAGCACCACGGCAATTGCGCGCTCCTTATAACTGGCCGCCACTGATTCGAAGAGCAGATCAGCAGACGGGCGCACAAAATGGACCAGTTCAGTTTGAGACAGGGACAGGCTCCCATCAGAATTGACTAGCAAGTGTCGGTTAGGTGGAGCCACGTAGACGATCCCGGGAGCTAAGCGGTCTCCCTCGGCAGCCTGCTTGACTTTCAACTTGGTGCGGCGGCTCAGAATATCGGCCATCAGGCTGCGATGTCGCGGGTCCAGGTGTTGCACGATGACCAGCGCGGCCGGGAAGTCGTCGGGGAGGCCGGATAATACCGCTCCTAAGGCAGCAAGCCCACCAGCTGAGGCCGCCAGGGCCACGATGTCATAGGCGGCTCCTCGGAATCGCCTCAAGGTGACGTCGTGCTCGCTCTTACCCATCTGTCGCTCCGCCGGTGCCCTTGATCGCGTTGACCTCAGTCCTCCGGTGACTCCAGCCTTCGTCAGATATCCTGAGGCTTTCTGGCTTCGAGCAAGAGGACTTGCGTGGCAGAAAATGAAGTCTCGGCACGTTGCCGACGTGATAAATAGCCAACTGGCTGAGGGGGGATGGTGCATCCAGCATGGCCAGCGTCATCTCGATTAGGGAAGTGTTATTCTACGCTTAGGGGAAGAAGCACTGCAAGAACTCCTTCTGCGGTTGGGCATATCATCATTGGCGAATGAGGTTCAAACAAGGAAATTCTGTTGAAAATGTTTTCCATTGCATGTGAGCGGAGACCGCATGCGAATAAAGGCCGTTACCCAGGTGTGCAAGGATTGGGGCGACCGGAGATACCTGGCCCGCCGCAAGAGGTCTCGGATCAAGTGCCCCATACATTCGACGGTATTCGTTGTGCTCGGCAGCCCCAAGTGAGGGGCCATCTGATAGGCTCGGTAATGATCAAGATCCCGAAGAAATTCACGGACCGCCATCTGCATCTTGCGAGCAAGCAGTGGGCGCTCCACGGTGAGCCGCAGACGGCTGAGGGTTCGCCGCAAGGCGGGCCCGTCAGGCAACTCCAGGGCCTGACGGGTCAGCTGGTACAAGGCTTCGCGGATGCTCCTGCCGGCCAGGGTCGTTTTGTTTCGTCCCCGTCGACCTTGCAGCTGGCTGATGAGATGGAAGTGGCACAATTGCAGCACCCACCCGTGCTGACGGGCCAAAGACTTCATCCCTCGCAGGTTATCGGTCACCATACCTCGAATGCGCCTGCGGACCTCGGACGGGATCGCCTCAATGAGTTGCCGCCAGATCCTGATGTGTTCCCGTCCAGGGCACAGCACAGGGTCCAGAAAGATCGCGTGATGCTCTTGACAAGGTTTCAACGCCATCAGATACAGCACCCAGGGCCGCCCTCGGAACCGCACCCACAGCCCATCCACCAACAAGATCAGATTGCCTGTGGGCAAGGGCCCTGCCCTGGACCGGGCCACCATATGTCGCAGGGCTTGGCGGAAGCGGTAGCTGAGCCCTTGCGGTGTCAGCCCACACCGCGAGGCATGGGCGCGCAGCGTGTGCTGCCCAAAGAGCACTCGCTCCACCAGGGCCTCTGGGACGCGGTGCGGCGGACGGCCTCGCTTCTTGCGCCGAATACTCCAGGTTCGACCACACGCTCGGCATTGTCGCCGTCGGGCCCCAAACCGGGCGATCCGCGCTCCACAACAGACAGATTTCGCGTGCTGAGTCTTCATGCACGCGAAGTATCGGCTTCGGGAGGCTCAAAGTATGCGTCCCAGCAGGCATTTCAGTCCTAGCTTTCAACAGAATTATTTTGTTTGAACCGCGAATGACGGTTGACGAGTGGTTTCTGTGGAGGATGGCGAGAGGGCGTTCCGGATCTCGGCGGCGGTCTTGACGTCCACCCCAACCTCGCGCGCCTGTTCCTCCAAGGCCTTGGCGATCTGTCCCAAACTGCCGAACATCCGGAGCCATCGGGTCCGCCTCAGCTTGCCGACCCGATAGTGGTGTCCAGGCGCGCGCCGATCAGGCCACCTTATTTGGCAGCGGCGCCTGGTCCTGCCCCGGGCTCCGTGAGTTGGACCTTGACCCACTCGGCGACCTGTTTGCGCTCACCCTGCTCCAATTTCACCTCGATCTTGCGGCCCTTCTGCAGATCTGCAGAGGTCCCCGACTGATTGGGTGCCTTGAGCAGAGACCGGTCCAACCAGATCTTGGTCCGGTTCGTGAGCCCAACCGTCTGAACGCCAGACTGTGCCGAGACGGTCACGGTCCGATTCTTCTCGTCCATCGAATCGATCGTTCCGATGAGGCTGGATTTGTCGGATACCCCGGGGGACTGGCCAACTGGGATAAACATCTCGGTCATTTGCTGGCCGTGTGCGTAGGTCATCCCGCCCAGCCCTGCCACGATCACGCCAATCTGCATCAGCACCTTCAACATGGGCTCACCCCTCCTGTCTCCCGGGCAATCCTCCCGCTCATGACCGAGCGGGGGATGATTCGACCAACTCGTTCCGTGCGTTCTTCTGTTCTTCGATCGCTTGTTCGGTGAGGCGATGCCTGGAAAAGATACTGCAGGCCGCGTCTTCTGCCAGTTCCTTCGCCTTCTTCAGGTGGGCCACGGCCTGGGGATGCAATCCACCCCCTTTGAGCACCCTGATGCTGTCTCCCGTTTCGGTGATGGCGCGCTTGAGCAGTTCCTTGGCTTGTTGTCGTTCCATGAATCGCTTCTGGGCACTGGCCTCGAGCAGCTCAATGCTCTGCCGAATGTTTTCCAGGGCATTCATCACCCTCAGAAAGGCGGCGATGGCGACGATTTGGGTCCCGTCCAGTTCTATTCCCACTCCTTCTGGATCAGCGGCGGCCAAGGTATGACCAGCCGGGGAGTTGTTGAACGACTCGCCGTCGTAAAAGGCCACGGCTCCCTCGATCGTCTCGATGGCGTTGTTGTGAAAAAATGGACCTGTGTCCGCGGCTTCCACCAGAGGGGGCGTGTTGAAGGTGCCGTCACCTGGTTTCCCAAACCCATCGTCTGGGGGAACCAGTTCGCCCGTAAGGTCAGCTGGCTGGTCGGGCAGAGTCTCGACGCCGGTATTGAAATTGGCGTTTCCGATGTTCCCTCCTCCGAGATTCGCCGTGGCACCGGCGTTCGAATGGCAGAGGTTGCACTTGCCGAGCGAGTTATCCAGGAAGATCTCCTGCCCGCGCTTGGGGACGATGCCTTTGAGCGGCAGGGGCAACGTCACGTCCTGCTGTCGTCCCAGAGAAAGCTGGAAGGCTTCCAGGGCGTCCAGTTCCTCAGCGGTCGGTAGTCGAAAGTCCACCCCGGCGACGCGGTTCAAGGTCTTGGGAAAGTGCTGAATCACCGCGCCGGTGGCAAAGGAGCGCAGTGAGCCGTCGCCCGGTGCGCCGTCGCCGGACCATCCGGTCCGCGGTCCCTGGGGACTATTGACTGAGGTCCTTAATGAGAGCACGTGTGGGACACCCCTCATGACGAATTGCTTCTCGAGGTCCTCAAACCCGTCGAGGTTTTCCAGAATCAGCGCGAACTGCCGCATCAGTTTGGGATTTTCAAAGTTCTTCTTCAGGTCCGGGTTGAATTCGGCGACGAACAGGGGATCGTTCGGCGGCAGCGTCGCGATGAACGCCGGATTGATGCTCAAGTTCGCCTCGGCTCGATGACAGGTCCCGCAGGTTCTGCCATTGCCTTTGAAGGTTTCGTTGAAGAAAAGATTCTTCCCCTTGGCGATCAGATCGCTCGGGGGACGGGGCGGGGTCTGGCATGCTGAAAACGTGGCCATCGCCACGACAATAGTCACGCCGACCGCAACAGCCACCGGCTGGGGACTGCGATCACACTGGACTACCTTTCGCATCGGCTCCTCCTGGGGCATGGGCTCGAGACCCTTCCATGAGCGGACAAGGTGACGCTCTGATCATGCCCTATCGCGATGACGATTGCCACGCCTCACACGACGCCGAGGCCCCTCCGGTTGACTCACAGCTCTCCTGAGGACGGCCACCTGTTCGCAGGTGCGTCTGTGGTTCATCCGGAAGAATAAGAGTCTTAGAGAATGATTGCAAGCCGTCATTCGCGCATCTCGGCAACAGGGTGCCATGAACTCTGACGGGATGCCGCTTCGCCTGTGTCTCCACCGGCCAATGTCATGGTCGCCGCACCGCAGTGGTCTTCCACCACGCCACCGCAATCATTTGAACAGGTTCGGCCGTGGGTGGACGGCTGCTCTGCTAGACGCCTCTGTTCATTGGCACGAGCCGAGCTCTCCGGCTTCTCAGCGTCAACGGCCAAGATGATAGCTCGGTATAGGTCTAGGTTACGCCCTGGCCTTCAGGATCGACCGGGCTGGATTGATAGAGCGATCCGGTGAGTTATGATGAGGCTCTCAGGTCAGGGCCTTCCTGATTTCCTCGGCAGTCTTGACGTCCACTCCGGCCTCGCGCAACTGCTCATCCGTAGCCTCGGCGATCTTCTCCAGGCTGCCGAATGTGCGGAGCAATCGGTTCCGTCTGATTTCCCCGACCCCGATGATCTGATCCAGCCGCGAGGCCACCAGCGCCTTGCCTCGCAGCTTCCGGTGGTAGCTGATGGCAAACCGGTGTGCCTCGTCGCGAATCCGTTGCAGTAAATGAGTGGCAGGCGAAGAGGGAGTGAGAATGATGGCATTCTTCCGGCCCGGCACGAAGATCCGTTCCTGCTTCTCACCCCGTTCCTTGGCCAGCCCCAGAATGGGGAGGCCGGTGCGGCTGACTTGTTTCAACCCTTCCATCGCGGCGGCCAGTTGGCCGAGCCCGCCGTCAATCAGGATCAGGTCTGGAAGCGGGAGGTTCTCGGCCTCCCCATAGCGTCGGATCATCACCTCCTGCATGCTGGCGAAGTCGTTGGCGCCTTGGACGGTTTTGATCTTGAATTTCCGATAATCAGACTTCTTCGTCTGTCCCTCTTCCCACACCACCATTGAGGCGACGGACTGGTCGCCCATGGTGTTGGAGATATCAAACCCTTCGATCCGCCGTGGGGCTGCTTCCATTCGGAGGAGTCGCTTCAATTCCTCGACCGCCTGGCGATCGGTTTCCTCGTCGCGCTGATGGTCGGCCAGTGCGGCGGCAGCATTCTCTTCCGCCAACAGCAAGAGTTGGTGTTTGGCTCCACGCTCCGGTGCCACGATCCTGACCGTCTCACCCTTCTTTTCCGATAACCAGGTTTCGATCAGGCTTGCTTCGGTCAGCTGGGTGGGAACCAGCAGCTCCTTTGGCGGGAGGACCTCCTTGTTGTAAAACTGTTCGATCACGCTGCGGACCAGTTCCTCGTCCTGGGTCTGTGCCGCCTCCGGCCAGAAAAAGTCCTTGCGACCGATCAGCAGGCCCCCTCGGATGAACAGCATCTGCAGGTCCACGGCCGAACCTTGGCGGGCCAAGCCGATCACGTCTTGGTCGGTGGAGGCGGTCTGGGCCACACGCTGCTTTTCGAGCGTCCGCTCGATCTTGAAGATCCGGTCACGGAGCCGCGCGGCTTCCTCAAACTCTTGGCGCTCGGCGGCGGCCGCCATCTGTGCCCGCAGCTCATCCAACAATTCTCGGTCCCGTCCCTCCAGGAACTGCCGTACCTGCTTGACGATCTGGTGGTACTCGTCGCTCGTTTGGTACCCGACGCAGGGAGCCATGCAGCGCTTGAGCTCATATTCGATGCAGGGTCGCTCGGCCTTGCCGTCTATCTCGATCTCGCAGGTGGCCAGCGGGAAGACCTTGCGAATCACTTTTAAGGTTTCCCGCAACGCGCCGGCCGGCACGTAGGGGCCATAGTACAGCGCGCCGTCTTTCTGCACTTTGCGCACGATCGAGAGGCGGGGGAAGTCCTCGTTCACCGGAAGTCGGAGGTAGGGATACTGTTTGTCGTCCCGCAGCACGACGTTGAAGCGGGGCTTGTGTCGCTTGACGAGGGTGCTCTCCAGGATCAGGGCTTCCAGCTCGGAGCGGGTCACGATGGTCTCGATGTCGGCCACCTGACCCAGCATCACGGACGTCTTGGGCGTATGGTCGGTGCCTTTAAGGAAGTAGGATCGCACCCGGTCGGCCAGCACCAGCGCCTTGCCGACATAGAGAATCTCACCCCTGACGTTCTTCATCAGGTAGACGCCGGGCTGCTGGGGCAGGTGGCCCAGCTTGGACTGGAGTTCCGGTGAAACAATCATGGTCAATGGCTAATGGTTAATGGTCAATGGTATGGGTATCAAGAAGATTTCGATACAGAGCTTACCTTTGATTTGCCGCGCTCGGTTATTTTACGCTCGATGCTGGCGATCAAGTTAGCCAGTTGCTGGAGTGCCTCGTTGTAGTGGCAGACGATTCTGTCCACAGCGTCCGCATGAAGCTGATCAACACGTGCGGCGTACCGCAGGTGAGTTATCGTTTCGTATGCCTCTCGCCGGCATCGATATAGCGCTTGCACGTATTCTGTACTGTACTGCGAGAAAAATCCTTCGGCCATATTGGCGCAAACTGACTCAGAGGAGCGCAAAGCCTGACCGCGTAGCTAGCGAAACTCTGACTTGCAGCCGCTCGTGATTCGTTCAACCTCGAGAGCAAGACCGAAGAAAGCCCGATAGACAGGCATGTCCTCTACATCAGTTAGTTTACCCTTTTCCATGTTCGCGATTCCCGTCTCCATCGTCTATTAGCCATTGGTCAGCTTTCAAGCGAGTTTACCTATTCCACATCAACCATTAGCCATCAACCATTTCTTTACACCAGCGCGGTTCCCGGTGGCCGCTCGATCAGTTCAATCTCGTACCCGTCTGGGGCGTCAATGAAGATAAAGCGGCTACCGGAGGAGCTTCTGGTCGGGCCGTCTGTGATCTTGATGCCCTTGGCCTCCAACGCGCGGATGGTGTCATCGAGATTGTCTACCTCAAACGCCAGGTGGACGAGGTCCTCCTGGACCTTGACAGGGCCGCTGGGAGGGAAACTGCACAGCTCGATCAGCTCCTCGCTGTTGGGGACTTTCAGAAACGCCAGGTGCGAGCCGCGCGGGGATGTCTTGCGTTCGAGGACTTCCAGCCCCAGGATGTCCTTGTAAAACGCAATCGTCTGGTCCATGTCACTGACACGCATTCGAGTGTGCAATAGCTTCTTGACTCGCACCCGTTTCTCTCCGATTGAGAAATGGTCAATGGCTGATGGTTAATGGTTGACGAAGGGAAATTTCCTGGTTCAGCGGGTTGCTCATCGTGAACCATCGGCCATGAACCATCAACCATTCATGTCCCCCGCGCGGGGCCGGTGCTCTTGCGCAACAGGATCTCGGCGCTTCCTGGGATCAGGAGATTTGGGACGGGTCCGATCTCTCGGTAGCCATGCCGTTCGTAGAACCGTCGAGCCCCCTGGTTGAAGTCGGAGACGCAGGCGAAGAGGTTCTTCGCCCGCGCAAAGACGACGACTTCAAGGTACGCCAGGAGTGTGCCGCCCAACCCCTTGCCTTGCGCCCAAGGAGCGATGGCCAGCAACTCCAGGTAGTCGCCGAGCAGAAACCGCTGGCGTAGCAATGCGAGCCCGGCCACAGCTCCATCGGACTCAACGATGAATCCTTCCCGTCCCTGTGGCAGGGGATCGAACAGGTGCTCCCAGTCTGCGGCCGTATAGCCCAGCGTTTTCCAGGGCTCCGACTCGCCTAGGATTCGAATCACGGCCTGGCGGTCCTCCGGCTTGTACGGTCTAATGGCTACGCTCGGTACCGTCACGGGTCTGTCCTGGCTTGCAACCATCCAACAGGGTGGAAACGGTCACAAGCTGCAGGCCTTTGGTGAGGACCAGGTCCTCATAGAGGTCTTCCACGACCGCTCGCGTGTGCCGTCCCCTGCCGTTCGCATGGAAGACGATGATGCTGCCGTTGCGAACGGTCGCCTTCAGATTGTCGACCATCCGCGTCCGGGCGAGTTGAGGATCCGGGTCGCCCGAGACGGCGTTCCAGAGGATGAACCGCAGTCCCAACGCCTGGGCAATCTCAACGGTGGCGTCGTTGTACTCGCCGTAGGGCGGTCTGAAGAGCGGGGCAGAGCGTCCATAGTGAGTCTGAAGAAGTGTGACCGGGCCTTGAATTTCTTTTCGCTGTCGGTCCGCATCCAGCATCGGCAGGTGCGCGTGGATCTGCCCATGCGTGCCGATCTCGAAGAAGGGAACGGACAGCATGGCGCGGACCTCCGCCTCGTGGGTCGCGACCCAGCGACCGGACAGGAAGAATGTCGCTGGGATGTGTTTGGAGACGAGGGTGTCGATCAGCGGCGCGTCATACCCGGCGCCATCGCGAACCGGGCACATGTCAAAGGTCAACGCGATGGCTTTGCAAGTGGGGGGGCCGGATCGAATGACTTGGGCCGCTCCATCTTGTGAGCTGGCCGTCACGCTGGCCAGGATCGCGCCAACGACGAGAGCCGTCTGCAGCGTTCGGTCTCGCATGCCGATCAGTATACCTGAATCGTGAGGCTCGGGAGGCGAATACCGGCAGGCGTGAGGGGTAAGGCGAGACCTTCATGAAACGTGAGGCGTGAATAACCTTATTCTTACACCTGACGCCTTGCGAATTGGCGACGTGTCAGGAAAAGCTCAGTCACCTGTCCGAAATGGCGCGGGAACGGGACCGGCTGGAGGATCAGCTCAAAACCATGACGGACGACCTCGTCAAGAAACGCATCGACGTTGATGCCCTTGCCTCTTCTCTGAATGAGATTTCGGGCACGCTTCAAACCCTCACGCCTCTTCAGGCCCAATAGTTCTGCTGCGATCTGTCACGGGGAGTACGCGGGTGGGCAGGCCACCTGTCACTCGTCGGCGCGCTCGATCGAAAGGTTCTGGGCGATCACCACACGGATGAGGTGGACGGCAAGGAGGAAGCCGTACACCACGCAGAAAAAGTTGAACGCCACTCGGGAGAAGTCCACCAGGAGAATCGGTAGGCAAAGAGCAAAGAATGCGCTGACAATGAGAGTGGCGAACATCAGACGTCGGCAGAACTCGTTTGAGGGTTCTCGTTCGATTGGTTTCAACGCCCGGTAATATCGCTCATAGCGACTCAGACAGGCCTGCCACACCGAGGTTTCCGACGGCCCCCAACGCCAGAGCGCGGCGAACCCTCCCACGATGATGAGCCACGGCACCGACCAAAGCAGCCAATACTGATCGCCCGCATACTGCTCGGTCAGCAGCAGCATATTGAAGGAGGGTACGTACAAGCAGCCCAGGAGCAGGGGAGCCACTCGCGTGTCACGGATCCGATGTTTGTCCGGTCCTCCGTGAATCAGTTCTCGTTCGAACAGCGGAAACCCGTATTTCAGGACCGCCAGCGCGATCGCCACGCTGATGGTCTTATCCGGAATATACCGCAGGGCGTTTTGCAACCAGTTGAGGATGAACCACCCCACATTGTCTCCCCAGGTGACTCCCAAAAGGGCTCCGAGGTAGCTCTGAACCGCCGCTTGCTTCTCGGCGATCATGTGTTCTAGCGTGTGCGCGACCTCCGGATTGAGGGCAAACACGGTTTGTTCCGAGAGCGCCGCCTGCACGAACGTGCCGGGCACACTCACCACGAAGGCGCCCAGGACACCAAACGTGAGCAAATACCGGACGTGCGAGAAGGCGGCAGTCCGCCCAGTGCGCAGATATTTCCTGAACGCAGCCCGG
>VBOJ01000134.1 GCA_005877775.1 Nitrospirota bacterium
AAGATCGAGCCGGTGGGGATTCGCATTGATCTCCACGATCTTTCCATACTGCTTGGCTGCGTCTATCACCCGCTTCATGTCGATCTGGTAGCCTTCGCGCGACAGCAGCAACCGGCCAGTGGGATGGCCCAACATCGTAACATGGGGATTGGCCAAAGCCCGAATGACACGAGCTGTCTGTTCTTCCTCAGGTAAATTGAACCGGCTGTGCACGGATCCGATGACAAAATCAAACCGAGCCAGGACATCATCCGGATAGTCCATTGCACCATCGACGAGAATGTCCGCCTCAATGCCTTTGAAAATTGCAATGCCTGAAGTGCGTGTTCTGAGCGCGTCGATCGCCGCGTGCTGCTCGCGGATGCGGTCTTCCTTGAGACCATTGGCATAAAAGGCCGACTGACTATGGTCTGAGATGCCGATGTAGCGGTAGCCCAACGCCTTGGCTGCCGCCACCATCTCATCCAGGGTGGCCGATCCATCGCTGTAAGTGGTGTGATTGTGGAAGATGCCCTGGATCTGCCGAGCTTCCACCAATGGCTTCAGGAGGCCTGCCTCCGCTGCTTCGATTTCACCCAAGCCCTCGCGCAACTCCGGCTCAATGAACGGGAGACCCAAGACGGCGTAGAGGGCTTCTTCTGAATCGGCCTTGGGCGCAAGCTTTCCACCAGCGGCCGGAGTCAGGTTCCAGGGAATCTTCATGCGAGCGGCCCGCGACGCCAATGCGTTGAGATGCTCCTCACTTCCTGTGGCTGCAAGTATCGCATGTGCGGTCAGGTCTTCCGACAGGACCACGCTCACCGAAATTCCCATGGGCGATTTCCCGATGATCTTGTCTCCTGCCCTGCTCAGTTCCCAGAGCGCTTCAATGCGCTGGAGGCTGTCCAGAACAGACCGGGGCCGATCCGCGCCAACCAGCACTGAGATGGCTTGGACCACTTCCAGGCGCCGCCGCAGCTCGCCAACCAACTCAGCGGATCTGACCCCGGCCGAATGCCTGATCACTTCGACTATCCGCTCGGCTTCTCCGATAACATTGGCATAGAGGTGGAATCCTCGCCGCCGCTTCAGTTGCTGGATGCCCTGTCGGATTTTGTCCTGCGTCTTCTGCCCGAAGCCTGGCAGGCTGACAAGGCGATTCTCCACGCAGGCGTATTCCAACTCTCCCATCGTCGTGATCCCCAATTGCCCCCACACCGCCGCAATCTTCTTGGGACCCATGCCTGGAATAGCGGTCATCTCCAGGAGTCCCGGCGGAACGCTCTGCTTGAGCTCCTCGTAGTAGGTTAGCCGGCCGGTTCCGACCAGTTCCGCCAGCTTCTCGGCCAACGCTGCTCCGATCCCTTTGAGATCTCGGATACGACCGGAAGCAATCAGCTCGGTCACATCCTCGGTCAGCGACTCGATCGTACGGGCTGCGTTGTAATAAGCGTTGCTCTTGAACGGATTCTCGCCTTTGAGTTCGAGCAGAAGCCCGATCTCTTCTAAGACTTTGGCTATTGCTCGTTTATCCATTTCCTCATTCCGACGCTTCACCCTCAATATTCAGCTTCTTACATTCACCCCTCAGCATTCATCACTCATCATTTTTGCAGTCCGATTTTACCCTCCACCACCATTCGCCGCAAGCCGCGGGAGTGTGGTACGATGCGCAACCCCTATGGCGAGGTGGTTCCTCATACCACTCAGGGCGTCAGCCGTGATGCTGGGGTTCGCGCTGGGCTTGCTCCTACTCGATCTCTCAGTTGCCTCGCCACTCGGCGACTCAACCGCTACCACAGAATTCTCCTGTAATTTCGGCATGGCCAAAGACGATGCCAAACAAAGCTGCAGCGTCCCAGTTCCGCAGGGCTGCGTCGTGGCCCATTTCCCTGGCACCACACGCCCTTGGAGCAACATCTCCAAAGGTGGCGTCACTACCTGCCAGTTCAATGAGAAGGACACTGACTGGAGGACCCGCATCACCGGCACATGCGGCCGATGTGCCTCAGAGCAGTGCTCCGCCCGCTTTGGCGTCATGTTCGACTGCTCCCAGGGAAAGTAGACATGACGCTGTCGGAGGTCAACGAAGCTTGAAGGAAGTAGCTCGCCTCCGAACAGGAAGGTGAGCTGCTTCCCGGGCTCGTGATAAAGATGTTCAACCGCGCGACGGCTCGCCGGAGGAAAGGTCTCATAGAGTACAACGATTGGGAACGCAGGCGAGGTGGGAGCGACCACTAGGGACGAGGGACAAAACTCACCACATAATCGGTGCCGCGGAAGCCGGCCTCAACAATTTGCACTTGGGCCGGAGTGGCGGGATTGAGGCCGGCCTGCTGGAGGAGTTCGCCGCGCAGTTGCTGCCAGACCGCCTGGTCGAACTGCATGCGGGTTTGTGGTTGCTGGAGCGCTTCCCGGAGACCGTTCTCGACGGTCGGTTTGATGTTCTTGAGGTAATCCTTGACCAGGCTGCAGACATTGACCGGGAAGATGACGTCGAACCAATAGGTGCACTTGTCCGGCTCTTTCAGCTCTCCCGTAAACACGACACGGACGGCTTGGTAAGTTGGCAGTCTTCGCTGGTCCGTCACCGGAGTCAGGTAGATATCCACGGTGGCTTTTTCCACGACCGCATCGCCAAGCGCGAGATCGCTCTCGTTCGAATAGTCCCTGTAATAGCTCTTGACCTGAATGGCCGGAAACAGAAATCGGAGGTGCAACTCATTGCCTTCCGTGCCGACCGTCGGCGGATTCGAGGTTCCATTCACGTGCAAATAGACCTTGCTGCCGTTGGCTGCCTCATGGATGTGTCGCTCCAAGGCGAGACGGCCGACCAGGCCACGTCCGAGCACGAAGTTGGAGTCCATCGGGCTCCGGAGGTTGGCGATCTGCATGAACGACTTGGTGAAGTCGCCCAAGAGCATCGCGAACGGCACGGTTTTGACCAGTGAATTGGGGGGTGGGGCTGGCGGAGAAGGAGGAGCCGAAGGCGGCGGACTCAACGAACGTGGTGGAAACACCCCCTCCCCGCCCCAGGCTTCGGTAGATACACCGTCAGACGCGAGGACTGTCACCAGCGCAAACCCGCTGAGGAGTTTTGACAGCCTTCTTACTCGTGCTTGAACCATCGTGTCACCCGCACTTCCTCTCCTGGCTTGGCCGCGACATAGGTCAGGGGGGTGACCTCCACCTGCTGACCTGTTACAGACCTAACCTTTGTGACCTGGCCGGACTGCGATTTGCCAAAGCCATTCGGGATGATAGGTGGTTCTTCGACCTGTGCGGAAACCGAACCACGTGGGCGTGGTGCCTTCGCCAGTTGGGTGAGGCTCTCCTCCAGGTCTGTCCGTCGGATAGGCGATGCAACCAGAAAGAGCGTTTCAATGCCACGGTATTGGTCGAGACTGAACCAGTTGGGCCCCTCAGGGAGAGTGTACTCCTGATCCTTCTTCACCGTCCTCTCTCCCGAGTCCGTGCTGCTCGGAAAGAGAGGTTGCGCCCAGCCTGAGCCATCGATGGAAATGATATAGACGAAACACTCACAATTCGTTCGGAAGACCAGCTTGAACTTGTCGCCGGATTTCAGTGTCTCTCCATCCTTCATCAACACGACCTGCTTCCCCGTTACGGTATCCACCTGGCGCAGCAGGGCCACATCAAGCGCGATGGGCTCAGCGGGAATAGATCGGGGATAGATCCCCTGGCCAGGATAAGAAGGATATCCAGGCTGGGAGGGATAGCCACCGGCCACCATGGGCGGTGAGCCGTAGGGACTCCCCGGCATTGCTGATCCCGGATAACCTGGTTGCCCTGGCTGAGCCGGATATCCACCGGCCATCGGCGGCGAGCCATAAGTGCTTCCCTGCATGCCCGAGCCCGGATAGCCGGATTGGCCGGGAAACCCTCCGCTTTGTGACTGGCCGTACGGATTATTGGGATCATATGGCGCACCCGTGCCCGGCTGTGAGGGATAGCCAGGTTGGGACGGATAGCCACTGGCCATGGGCGGTGAACCGTAGGGACTCCCCGGCATTGCTGATCCCGGATAACCTGGTTGCCCCGGCTGAGCCGGATATCCACCGGCCATGGGCGGCGAGCCGTAGGGATTCCCCGGCGTCGTTGAGCCCGGATAGCCGGGTTGGCCGGGAAACCCTCCACCTTGTGACTGGCCGTACGGATTATTGGGATCATAAGGCGCACCCGTACCCGGCTGTGAGGGATAGCCAGGTTGGGACGGATAGCCACCGGCCATGGGCGGCGTGCCGTAGGGACTCCCCGGCGTCGTTGAGCCCGGATAGCCTGGTTGCCCCGGGTAGCCTTGGCTCATGACTCCGGGCTGGCCCGGATACCCAGGACCAGGCACTGCGGGATATGGACTGCCCGGCATTCCTCCTGGTGGAAGCATCCCGGGTTGGCCGGGATAGCCCATATTGACGTAGGGAGTCGTCAGGCGTACCAGCATTTGATTCATGTCATTAGAATACCGGCTGCCGTAATTCCTGTTTGCGGTCATCAGGAGATTACGCGCAAATTCAATCCCGGCAGGGATGAGCAGCGCCGCGGCACAGGAAGAGAGCATCACTCCGACCAGGACCGCACTCAACGGGCCTTTCTCCCGAAACCACGTACCCACTGTGCCTGCCGACCCGAGCATGACTGGTCTCCGTTTTCGTCCTGTAAGTCGGGGAGAGCTCGAAAAAGGTTCACAGATTCTAGACCTCATTGTGGGCGGCGTCAATCGCGCATGCGACTCACCTACTTGAGAGACCTTAGGAAATGTGCTAAAGCAAGGGCGCTTCTGACGGGATGGCTGTCTTCGTCGCTCTTTGAACAAATAGCCCGATGGACACGACTCACGAGCAGAATATAGTGGAAGTCCAAATAATGGCGGCCGTGGCATCAGGAGATACGCAGGCATTCGAACGGCTTTATCACGTGTACGAGAAGCGAGTGTTCCAATATGTCTCCACTTTCGTGCGCGACCAGACTGTTGCCGAGGAAATCGTCGTCGACGTGATGGTGGCCGTGTGGCGTGGAGCCTGTACCTTTACGAACACGTCACGAGTCTCCACCTGGATCTTCGGCATCGCACGCCATAAGGCCATTGATGCACTGCGGAAGGTGATCCGATCGGAGCATGAGAGCATGGCGTTGGATAATGTGGCCCATCTGCCGAATCCAGCCGAAGGGCCGGTTGAAAGCATAGATCGAAAGCAAGTGGCGGCGCTCACCCGACAGGCTATTGCGAAGCTCTCTCGGGAGCATCAAGAAGTCATCCGGCTGGCCTTCTTCGAGGATTTGCCCTATGAGGAGATCGCCATCCTGTTAGGCATCCCGGTTAATACAGTAAAAACACGCGTCTATTACGCCAAACAGCAATTGAAACAGCAGCTCGATCGTCTTCTGTCTCGTGAGTCAGTCCCATGACTGAACCTGAAGAAAAATTAGGATCCGAGGTGCATCCGGCTGCGACGTTGCTCCCGTGGTATCTCAACGGCACGTTGCGGGAAGAGGAGCGTCAGGAAGTCGCCCGACATTTAAGAGAGTGCCAACCGTGCCGGACTGAGTTGGATGAGCTGAGTCGCCTTCGTCAGCAGGTCAAAGCAGCCTATGCCGACTTACCTGGGTTGTCTCCACAGGCCTTCCGTTCGGTCATGGCGACTATTCGGGATGAACGTCGCTCCCAGCCTGAGCGTCAGCGGGTGTTCCGTTGGGAACGGGCTGAGAGCAGTTCATGGTTGGACGCGCTCGATCGTTGGCTGCGCCCGATGTTTGCCCCACGCTGGGTCCCGGTCCTTGCGTCCACCCTGATCATCGGACAACTCGCGCTGTTACTGTGGGTCGCGGGACAGGAACCTGCCATCGCACCTCGAAACATTCCTACGTCCACAGACGGCGTGGTGTCCCGGGGGATCCCGACCGCCACCGCTCGCTATCGCGTCGCGTTCCAAGAGACGGCGCCGGAAGGGAAAATCCGTACCGTTCTACACGATATCGGAGGGCGGATCGTGGATGGGCCGTCTCCGGACGGGTTCTACACCATTGAGGTGCCTGCCAGTGACCAGGCCTTGTTAGAGAAACAGCTTGAGTCGCTTCAACGCCAGGCGGATCTCATCCGCAGTGTCGAGCGACTCAAGTCGTGAACCCCGTACCCACGGGTTTACCCCGTTTCTCCGCTGGAGAACGGGGTTTACCACAAGGGTCTTCGTGTGGTACGGGGTGAACCT
>VBOJ01000149.1 GCA_005877775.1 Nitrospirota bacterium
CCCCAGGCCCAGCGGGCCGGCATCTTGCGGGAGACCGCGTCAGCCTTTTCGCCGGATCTGGTCTGTTTTTCCTGGCGAGACATCCAGATTTTCTCACCCCATGAAGGCGACGCCTCGCTGGAACACGCCTTCAACTTCTATTATGCCAGCAACCCTATCAAGCGGATCGCGGCCTCCTTTCAAGGATTGAGACACCTGTACCGTTATTACCACGACATCCGAGCGAACCTGTCTTATCCCTGGTTGATCCGGAAGAAATTCCCGAAGGCGCAGATTATGATCGGCGGGGGCGCCTTCACGGCCTTTGCGGACCAGTTGATCGAGAAGCTCCCGGAGGGAACCATCGGGATTCTCGGCGAAGGAGAGGACGCAATCTTGAAGGTGCTGGACGGCCACCCGCTTTCGGATGAACGGTATATCATCCGCGAGGGTGGTCGCATCGCCAAGGGCGAGCAGCGAGCCCCAGCGCTCTTGGATGCGCTGACTGTTGACCTGCCCTATCTGACGTCCATCTTCCCCCAGTACCGAGCGTATGTCGCCGAATCCATCGGGGTCCAGAGCAAGCGAGGCTGCCCCTACGACTGTGCCTTCTGCCTCTACCCCTACATCGAGGGGAAACGAGTGCGGTATCGGCCGCCTGAAATGGTCATGCGAGACATTTCGCAACACTACCATCAATGGGGTGCGCGCCGATTCTGGTTCACGGATGCCCAATTCATCACCGGCAAGGAAGCGTATCCCCAGTGCACCGAGATCCTGGAGCGCATCGTCCGCGAAGGTCTTGAAATCGAGTGGTCCGGCTATATTCGAACATCCCTGATCACGGCCGACCTGGCCAAGCTGATGGTTCGCTCGGGAGTGGGGGATCTCGAAGTCGCAATCACGTCCGGCTCACAAGAGGTGCTCAACAATCTCCACATGGGCTTCAAGCTGGAGCGGCTCTACGATGGCTGTCGTTATCTGGCCGAGGCGGGATTCCGTGGCAAGGTCATCCTCAACTATTCGCTCAACTCTCCGAAAGAAACGGAGCAAACGCTGCTCCAGAGCATAGAGTCTTATAAGGTCGTGGCGTCGATCCTTGGCGAAGAGCGGGTCTTCCCCCTCATGTTCTTCCTGGGCATCCAGCCGAACACCGATCTAGAGCACAGGCTGCTGGAGGAAGGGTATCTTTCTGCCGGCTATAACCCGCTCATGCTGACCCCCGGGAGCATTAAGAGGCTCCTGTACAACCCGGCCCCTCTCAATAAGATTATTGCCAAGGCTTGCCTGTCCGCCTGGCACAAGAAACATGGGAGCCAGGACCCCCGCCCTTGGTCCGGGTCTCTTCGAACTGAGCCGGCCTCCTCCGCGTATGCGGACGGCAACCTGATTCGAGGCATTGAAGGTAACTCCGGCCGAGAAGCCTTGCTGAACTTGGAAGAAATTCTTCGCTCACGGAAAGGCGCCAGATCCTCAAGAGGATCTGCACCGTCCTCTTCAAAGAATCCAGCCGCGTCCACAGCCGGTTAGCCAAGATTCCGCCACCAGATGTCGCTTGCATAACGATTGGACCCGGTGCTATCATGCCTCCTCTTATCAGCCCTAGATCTTTGAGTTTTATTCAGATTTTCATGTAATTGCGCCGTTCCTAGAGGACTGCATAGAGTCCTATGCGTGACTCCGAAGGAGCCGTCTAATGTACAAAACGATCTACATCCCGGTGGACAATTCGGACTATTCCAATATGGCTGTCGACCTGGGGGTGAGCTTGGCGAAGAGTTTCGGCTCCAAAATCGTGGGGAGCCACGTCTATGCCGCCAAGATGCACGATAAACGATTCAAGCAGATGGAGGCGGGCCTGCCCGAGGAGTACCATGACGAGAAGGAGCTGGACCGGCAACGGCAGATTCACGACTCACTGATCACCCGAGGACTTCAGATCATCACCGATTCCTACCTGGACTATGTGGATAAGAAATGCACCGAAGCGAACTTGCCGCTGGAACGCCGCTCCCTGGAGGGACGGAACTGGAAAGTGTTGGCCGAGGATATCAACACCAACGGCTACGAGCTGGTGATCATGGGCGCGTTGGGCGTCGGCGCGGTCAAGGACAGCGTGATCGGCAGCAATACGGAGCGGGTGGTACGCCGGGTACGCGGCTCCGACATGCTGATTATCAAGCATACCCAGCCCATGAACGGCGGCAAGATCGTCGTGGCCGTGGATGGAAGTCCCTATTCGTTCGGCGGACTCATGACGGGCCTGGCCCTGGGCAAGGTGCTGAACAAGCCGGTCGAGGCGATCTCTGCCTTCGATCCCTATTTCCATTACGCCGCCTTCCACAGCATTTCGGGCGTCCTCAACGAAGAAGCCGGCAAGGTCTTCCGCTTCAAAGAACAGGAGAAACTGCACGAGGAGATCATCGACAGCGGGCTGGCCAAGATTTACCAGTCGCACCTGGATATCTCGCGGGAACTGGCGCAGGCCGAGAGCACGGACATCAAGACCACCCTCCTGGACGGCAAGGCCTTTGAAAAAGTCATTCAGTACGTCCGGAAAGAACCGCCCTGGCTGTTGATCGTCGGTCGCATCGGCGTCCACAGCGATGACGACATGGACATCGGCAGCAACACCGAAAATCTGCTGCGGTCCGCGCCCTGCCACGTCCTGATTTCGAACCGCAAGCATGTGCCGCCCATCGATACCCAGGCGGAATACACCATCGCCTGGACCGAGGAGGCCCTGGCTCGCATGGAGAAGATCCCGGTGTTCGCCCGAGGCGTGGCCAAGACGGCCATCCACCGCTACGCGATCGAGAAAGGCCACACGATCATCAGCAACACCGTCATCGACGCGGCAGTCGGCCATATTCTTCCAAAGGGCGCGATGGAGGCCATGAAGGCGCTCGGCTCGAACCTGACCGCAGCCGGGATTGATCGGAACAAGATGCAGGCCGATGATGCCGTCGCCAAGGACCTGATGGGTTCCACCCTCAGCGGCATGATGACCGAGATCGTCCAGGAAAAAGCCCCGACGGTGAACGCCAGCACCCAGGCGTATCTGGACCGCATGAGCCAAGACTATTTCGTCTGCGGCGGCTGCGGCTACATCGGCAAGGGCGAGATGCCGGTGAAGTGCCCGGTCTGCGGCGCGGAGGGCGCGCATTTTAAGCAGGTGGACAAGAGCATCTTCGAGGCGGCAGCCAAAGCAGAAGGGGCGCTTGAGACGGAACTGGCCTACGACGACGTCCCAATGCAGTGGACCAAGGACGCCAAGGAAGCCATCCGTGCAGTGCCGGCCGGATTCCAGCGGCGGCGCGCCAAAGCCAAGATCGAAAAAACCGCCCGCAAGTTGGGGATGACGACCATTACCCTTGAATACGCTGGGCCGATGATTCAAGAAGCTGCAGCTGAGGACTACGCCCCGATCTTCGCCAACAAGGGATCCGGTACGGCTCCTTCGGCAGAAGCCAAGTTGAACGAGACCGGCGGGAACGGTTCGAACGGCGGCAACGGAGGTGGCCAGATGTCTGTACCCTCCCCTTATAGCTGGACTCCTGAAGCCCAGCAGAGACTTGAGCGCGTCCCCGTCGGCTTCATGCGCGATTGCACCAGGGCCCTGATCCAGAAGCACGCCGACAAAATCGGCGCGACCACCATCACGCTCGAGGTGGCGAACCAAGGCATCGAGCAGGCCAAGGGGACCATGGAAGAGGCCATGAAGACCGGCAACCTCAAGGACATCATCGAGCGCCTGACCGGAGCAGCCGCCCAGCGGGGCGCGGAGAAAAACTGAGCAGGAAAAGCCGTCATCCGTCATTTGTCATTCGTAATTGGCAAGGAGTAGCGAGTCGGCTCTACGGGTTCACGACCAACTTTTAACGAATGACGAATCACGGATGACGAATGACGTGCCTCATCACGACTGACGAATGACGAATCTATGGGGCGATCACTTCCGCTTCTGAACTTCTCGCAGCTTGCCGGGACCCTCGACATCCTCGAACAGCAGGTGAAACGGTTCGTCACGCCTGGTGCCTTTGCGGCTCCCAACGACGGCCGGACGGTGGATGACTTCAAGCCGTTCCTGGTCGCCCTGAATCTCACCAAACGGTGTAACCTCAAATGCGCCCATTGCTACCTGGACGCAACCACCAAAGCCGGCGGGGGCTCGGACGAGTTGACGACCGACGAATGCTACCGCCTCATTGATCAGATCGCGGAAGTGAACAAAGGGTGCCTGCTGGTCATCACCGGGGGGGAGCCGCTGACCCGCCCGGATATTCTGGATATCGCCCGTCATGCCGCGGCGCTTGGGTTCATGGTGGTCTTCGGCACCAATGGCATGTTGATCACTGATCGGATGGCGAAGGAATTGGTCGAGATCGGCGTGATGGGCGTCGGAATCAGCATTGATTCTTTGGACCGGGAGAAACACGACAAGTTCCGCGGGCTGCCGGGAGCGTGGGAAGGCGCGGTTTCGGGCATCGAGGCCTGCAAGCGCAACGGACTCCAGTTCCAGGTTCATTTCAGCGCGCAGCCCATGAACTACCGGGAGCTCCCCCAGGTCATCGAATGGGCCCACCAGCTCGGCGCGAAAGTGCTGAACGTATTTTTCATGGTCTGCACGGGGCGCGGAGAGGAGCTGACCGACATCACCCCCGCACAGTACGAGGAGGTGCTGGGCTATCTCGTGAACTGCCAGGACAAGTACAAGGATATGCTGGTGCGTGCCCGCTGCGCGCCGCACTTCAAGCGACTGGCCTATGAAAAGGACCCCAACTCTCCCATCACCAAGGCCCAGGGCTATATGGGGGGAGGCTGCCTAGCCGGCACCAACTACGCCCGGGTAACCCCGAACGGCGAACTTACGCCCTGCCCTTATATGCCGCTCTCGGCTGGGAACGTCCGGGAGAAGAGCTTCGTGGATCTCTGGGAGAAGTCCGACATCTTCGATTCCTTCCGGTACCCCCACCTGAAAGGCAAATGCGGCGACTGCGAATTCAGCGAGATTTGCGGCGGGTGCCGTGCGCGGCCGTACGTCGATCATGGCGATTGGCTGGACGAGGATCAGTGGTGTCTCTACACCCCAAAAGGAGGTGAGAAAATCCGCGTGGCCTTCAACATGGCGGAGGACTTCGACGGGGTGTGGGACGAGGCCGCGCAGACGAGGCTTTCACGAATCCCTTATTTCCTGCGCGCGATGGTCAAGAAGGGTGTCGAGCGGCACGCGCGGGAGCACGGTATTCCGGTGATTACCGTGGCGCTCATGGAAGAGCTCCGCAAAAAGCGGTTCGGCAACGAAGCGCCTGTCTTCAAATTCTAACGTGAGGAGTGACGCGTGACGCGTAACGAGTCGAGCCGGAGACTTGCCTTGTCTTCCCCATCCTGCCCGTCACCTGTCACCTGTCACCCGTCACGGTAGAAGAAGTGAGCGATCTGCAGTCTATCCTGACCGACATCAACCAACTCATCCCGATCATTAATCACTGGTTTCACTTGGTATCCGCCGTCATCTGGATCGGCGGTCTGGCTTTCTTGGTCATGGCGGTCACCCCCGGCCTGAAACGAGCCGTGCCGAAGGAATACGTCAAGCCCATCAGTGACACATTCTATAAGCAATACAAGCGCGTGATCGGCGTTCTGCTGGTGATCATTCTGGTTACCGGCGGGATCAATTTCCACTATGTCAACGTGCTGCTGACCGCTCAAACCGGCCTCTCGATTTCTAATCATCCGAAATATCTCACCATCTTCTTCATCAAGCTCGGCTTGGTCCTCGCGATCATGACGCTCTTTCTCTACACCGTCCTCTTCAAGACCGAACAGACCGGCGAGGAAACGGCCGAGG
>VBOJ01000150.1 GCA_005877775.1 Nitrospirota bacterium
GCAGAACTTGCGGCAGCCCCTCCCAATGGGAGGTCAGAAGGAACACGTCCATGGCTCGCATGACGTCGGGGATGTCCCGGCGCCAGCCAGCCAGCCGGATGCGGCCTTCAAGGCCGGCCCGCCGGATCGCAGCTTCAACGCCTGGACGCAGCTCGCCATCTCCCACCCAGACGAAACGGGCAGCAGGTACCCGTGCGCACACGCGGGCCGCCACGGCCACGAAGTCCTGAGGAGCCTTTTGGGGTTTGAGGGGCGCCACCGTGCCCACCAGCAGATGTTCCGAACCAACCCCACACTCAGCGCGGAACTCTCCTGTATCGGAAATCGGGAGCCGCGATCCCTGAAACACCCTGGTATCGGCACCGGGTCGGATCACCATGAACGCACCTTGTCGAAAGAGCTTCCACCGGAGCCCTTTCACAGCATCAGCCTCGGACACGAGAATCCAGCGTGTCGTAATCAAGCCAGTCAGCCGCTCGAGACCGATCAGCAGGAACTGCAACCACCGCGGCTGGGCAGGAGTAATGCCGTAGCCATGAATGGTGTGGATGATGATGGGTACGCCAGCCAGCCAAGCGGCCCATCGGCCGAGGATGCCGGCCTTGGAACTGTGCGTGTGCACGATCGCAGGCTTGAGACTTTTCAGGAGTCTCGTCAGCTCGACGAACGCGCGCAGGTCCCGCCAGGGCCGAATCAGCCGCACGAGGCTCGGCACCTGGTAGAACTCGACGCCTTCAAGTTTCCTGGCCTCGTCATCCAGCAGCCCCGGCTCTCCTGTGATCAGAATAGGGCGGAAGCGCACCCGGTCCAGATGCGCGACGGTGAATAGCGTGGTGAACTGGGCGCCGCCGAGCTCAAGTTTGGTGACGATATGGCAAATCGTGTGCTTCATGTGGCGCGCAACTTCTCTGCAAGGTGCTTGCCCTGAGCGATGGCATCTTCCATCGAGGTGTGTTCCCAGCGGCCGTAGCGGCCGATGGAATAGATGCCGCGACGCTCGAGTTCTTCCAGAATCGCCGGCAAAACACGGGCCCGGTGCTTGTCGTACAGCACATACGCGTATCGAATGTCACGCACGTCGGCCACGATGATGTCGTCTTCCGTTCTGAAGATGCCGGCCCGCTCCAGCCCCTCACGGATTTGCCTGAGCAAGACGGCAGGCGCGGTCACCTCAGTCGGTTGGTGAGAGACCTCGACGTAGAGAGAGCTGCAACCAGGTCGTCCCAATGAAGGCGAAAAGTTCATGGGAAACCCCACCCGATAAAAGGGGTACTCCGGCTCCGGAAAATAAATCCAATGCTTATCGGACACGCGTTCACGCGCTACACCGAGATTGACGTTATAGACCGACACACAGCGCAGCGCGGCGGCGGCCTCTCGGATTGCCCGGGGAAGGTCCGTGCAGCAGCGAACCAGTTCCGGGATCGGGATGGTGGAGATGAGTGTCCCATAGTCTTCTCTATGCCCGTCCTGAAACGTCGCCCGCCGGCGCCCTGTGTCAACCTCGACGAGCTCGCAACCATAGGTGATCTCTCCCACAGCAGGCAGGAAGGCTTTGGGTAGGGCCCCTATTCCTCCTTGGACCGGATACAGAAAAGAGGGGTTGTAGCCGAAGGCCTTGTCCTTGATCCCCAAGGCCCCGTTCACCACATCCTTGAGGTCAGGCTTGGGGACCAGCCAGGACACCCAGTCCGACGTCAGCTCATCCAAAGACACCTGCCAGAGTTTTTCGTTGAATGGCACCATAAAATGTTTCGCCATCCCTTCACCGAGGTTCTCCAGAATCCAGGCTTTGAAGGAACGGTCCTCCGGCTTGGTGGAATGGGCGGACGGGTGAGTCAGCGTAGCGATAAAGCCCAGCAGACATTCACGGACCACCTCTGGAGGCAATCCATAGGTATTCACCTGGAACGGATATTCGGTGTAGGTCCGGTGGGAGTAGATAAACGAGCGACGGATATGCTTTCCCAAGCGACCAGCCAGCAGGCTCTCAACCAGGGTCCTGATCTCGGCCTGACGGAAATGCAGGAGGTGCCCGGTCATATCAAAGGTAAACCCGTCCATCTGATAGGACCGACAGAGACCTCCCGCCTCCTTCTCTTTCTCGAACAGCCGATACGGCACGCCGGCCACGTGATAAGCCGTGCTCAGACCGGCCAGACCGGCACCGATGATGACGATCATGGAAGCCTCCGCGCTGGCTCCGGGGAGGGTTCCCGGCGAAGCATGGTCTGTGCCGGCCGGGACATATCGATGCGCTTGAGCCAAACCGCAGCCATGACCAACAGTGTCATCGTGGCACCCACGAGGACCAGTGCCGGCTTCATAGGCATCACCATCATCCCCAGCGCCAGCCCACCCAGGACCAACGCCACTCCGTAACTCACCACCACGACTTGGGGAACCGAAAGACGCCAGTGCCGCAGCCGAAGGGCGAAATGGTCCGCGCTCCCGAGGAAGACCGGAATTCCTCGGAGCCAGCGGATATACATCACAAACAGTGTGTCGAACACCGGAACACCCAGAATGAGGACCGGCGCCAGCACCGCAACTGGATGAACCGCCGTATACTTCCCAATCATTGCCAGAGCCGCCAGCATGAGCCCCAGGAACAAGGACCCGGCATCTCCCAGATAGATCTTCGCCGGGTAGAAGTTGTACCGGAGAAATCCGAGGAGACTCCCGCCAAGCGCCGAGGTCATAACCGCGACGAGCGCATCGTGATTTACGGCCGCCACGACGAAGAGCCACCCGCACGCAATCAACCCGACGCCCCCAGCCAGCCCGTCCATGACATCAATGATATTGATGGCATTGATGATGCCAACCATCCACAAGACCGTGAGCAGGAGGTCCAGCCAATCCGGTAGCGCTGCAATCTCGATGCGGATCCCGCTCCGGATCAGGACAAACACCGCGATGAGCTGGCCGATCAGTTTGGGCCATGGTTTGAGGACTCCGAAGTCGTCGATCAAGCCCAACATGACCATGAGGGTCCCGCCAAGCATGAGCCCCAAGGCTTCATGCCGAAACTCAAAGATCAAGGCCAAACTGATGAGAAAGGCTAGGTAGACAGCGAGGCCGCCAAAGTAAGGTACCGGCTCAGCTTGAAGCTTGAGCCGTCCGTCAGGGCGATCCACGATGTTGAACTGGAGCGCGGCGCGGCGCGCCAGCGGCACCCCATACAGGGCCAAAAGCAGCGCGAGGACAAAGGTGAGTGCGTACAGTAACACCGCTAGCTCGTGCTCCGGTCTAGCCGCCTATAAAGCTCGTTCAGATAGGCACGGTAATTGTCTTCTGAATGCCGTTCCGCGACACGACGACGCGCAGCCTGTCCCAGACGGTCACACCGCTCCGGATCCTTCAGAAGACTGCCGACGGCTTGGGCAATCTGCTCAGGGTCTGGCTTGATTCGAATACCCGTCGTCTCATCCACCAGTTGCCAGGTCAAGCCGACATCGGTTGCCACCGTGGCGGTGCCGCAGGCCATCGCCTCAAGGAGGCACTGGGAAGGATAATTGTCCAGCCTCTGCAAGGACACGAACACGCGCGCCCTGCTGAGCACCGGCGCAAGATCTGCGCGAAAGCCAGTCTCGATCACACCACGCAGGTGCAAACGGTCCAAGGCCTGCTCAACCAGAGGACGAAGCGGCCCCTCTCCCAACAAGAAGCACCGGGCGTCTGGAACCGCCTGCAGGATAGTCGGCACGGCCTCAAGAAAGAGAAGAGGATTCTTCTCTTCGATCAGGCGGCCTGCAAAGACCACCCAGGGTTCCTTCTTCGGCTCCGGTTGATAATGGTCGAGGGCAACTACACTCCCAGGGGAGGAAATAATCTTCTGGTCGGAAAGCCTGCGCCCGACCAGATCCGCCCGTACGCCTTCGGTCAACGCATCGATCAGGGCGCACCGGGCAAGAGCAAACCGATAGACCGGCAGGGCCCAAGGGACGCCGACAAGCCCGGCTAGGCTCCGATTCGTCACGGAAATGATGATCCGATGGTCCGGGCGCAGCAGCATCAGCGGAAGGACAACGTAGGTTCCGCCTAATACCACATGGAACAGGCAACGGGGAGCCAGCGCGTAGCGGACCAGCAGGAGACACGCGAAGAGGAAGTAGTCCAGCTTCCGCAGCCAGAACGCTCGTGCCCTCTGCCGCAGCCCCATCCATTCCGCCAATCCCCCCCAGGGCTCAGCCAGCCGCCAAACCCGTTGCTCACGACCTGAAATAACCCCTCCTATCCGCAACTTGTGCCACAGGCCGGCATTGATCACCAACAACGTGTCCGTCTTCCCGTCGGCCATGTGGGCAAAGAGCCGGCCCAGACGCCGTTCTGCGCCTCCCAGGCCCGTGTTGTTAATCAAAACACAAATGCGGCGCATGGGTCCTGGTCCACAAAACGGCGGCACCAGAGTTCGACGTTCAGCCACCGCCAGATCGTAGTGCCAATATTGGTACGTCCGGCCACGTGGCTCTCGAAGGCTCGCTGAGCCGCCTTTATGTTGAGATAGCCGCGCATGCGAGTCCGCGCATCCGCGAGTGTGTCGCACACCAACTCCCGCAGAGATGTCCTGAGCCACTGATCCTCGGGGGTGACGAACCCCATCTTGTCTCTGCGCCACCGGATCTCCTCCGGCAAGATTCCCTCCATGGCCTCTCTGAGAACTGCCTTCGTCCAGGCCTGATGGATTTTGTGGCGAGTGTCCAAGCGGTACAGATATTCAACCACCCGATAGTCCAGGAACGGCAACCGCGTCTCAATCCCGAAAGCCATCGAGTTCCGGTCCTCGTAGTGCAGCAGCGCACGGAGGCCCTTTCCCGTCAGCAACGCATGCTGCAGGCGTTGAACACGCGAGGACGGTCCGGCTGAGACATCCGGCATTTGGAATCCCCATTGCCGACGAAATTCTGTTCCTAGCCAGTTGGCGTTGCCGGTCATGCGGCCACGGACCGCACTGACCAGGGAAGCCGGCAGGAGCGCCCGCGCGAGATCAGCAACCGCGTACCGCGAAATCGGTCCGTGCAGACGCCCGTATGCACACAGCTCCCGTAGCAAGGTGAGCCCTCGCCCCTCAGCGAGGAGATCGGCAAAAAACGCTCCAAAGAAACGATGGTACCCGCCCAGCAGTTCATCGGCCCCTTGCCCGTCCAGGAGCACCTTCACACCTTGTTGGGCCGCCATGCGCATCACATTCCACTGAGCAAAGATACTCGTTGAGCCGAAGGGCTCATCCTGCTGCCAAACCAACTGCTCGACATTGGCTACCAATTCTTTGGGGTCCGGAAAGGTGTGGTGCGGCTTAGCCCCAGTCCGCGCAAGGACCGGTACGATAAAGCGTCGCTCATCGTAGGCCGGATCCTCGAAGCAGGATGAGAAGGTTCGCAGTGGTTCGGCGTTACCCTTCGAGATCAGGTCTGCGGCCATGCACACGATGGAGGAGGAGTCCAGTCCACCGCTCAGGCAGGTTCCAACCGGTACATCACTGCGCAATTGAATCCGGATGGCATCGTAAAGCAAGTGGCGTAAGGATTCGGCCGCCTCTCGTGGAGACTGGCTCACTTCCGCCCCAGCAGTCGGGAGATCCCAGTACCGTGCAAGGGTCACCCCGGCATTCTGGACGGTCAGAGAATGCGCTGGCGGAAGTTGAAGGACGCCGTCAAAGAACGTGTCATTAGAGTCATCGAGAGCCGCGCCATCAAGGTAGTCGAACATCACTCGCTGGTTCGGCGTGGGGCGTCCACAGGCTGGAAGGAGGCCCTTGATTTCCGACGCAAACGCGAATCGTTCGCCATCCCACCGATAGTAGAACGGCTTCTCCCCCAAACGATCCCTCGCACAGAAAAGCCGATGCCTCGGTCCGTCCCAGAGCGCGAAGGCAAACATCCCGTTGAAGCGCATGAGGCAGGCTTCCCCCCATTCCCGATATGCCGCCAGCAAGACTTCCGTGTCTGAGTTGGACCTGAACCGGTGCCCCTTGGCACGCAGCTCCTCACGCAACTCGAGATAGTTATAGAGTTCCCCATTGTATGTCACCCAGCAGCGCCCATCCTCCGTCGCCATCGGTTGATGACCGAGAGGCGTCAGGTCAATGATCGCCAACCGCCGATGTCCTAGCACAAGCGAATGCTGCGGAGGCATGGTGCACAGAGCCTCTGGCAGCCGACCCGAGACTGAGACAGGTTGGTCCTTGCCGGTCGGGTCAACGAGGACATAGCCCTCCCCATCCGGACCGCGATGGATCTGGGACCGAATCATCGCTCCGACCACCAGGAGATCCACCGGCCTGCCGACCGGGCTATAGAGACCCGCTATGCCGCACATGAGCCACGATTCATTTCGATGGTGTGGCGCGCGATCTTCAGTGGATCGTGCCAGTCCTCGACGAACCGATGACCGGCCGACCCGATCTCCTCCCGCTGAGCCACGTTCCGAAGCAGTCCGCGCAGATCATCCACTAAGGTTTCCTTTGTCGTCCTCACGATCGGGATCCGGTCATGAAAGGGGACAAAGCGTTTCAGGTCGTCGTCACGGAGATAACAGAGCACGGGCTTCCCCAAGGCCATGGCTTCCACTGCCGAGGCCCCATACCAGCCGATCAAGAGTTGATCCACGACGATATCAGCCTGGGCGATGAGGGTCTTCACCTGGGCATGCGGAACATGCTCCACCAACACGAGTTCAACCGACATCCCCTCGGCCCGAAGTTGAGCGCAGGCCTGCTCGACATACTTCGTGCCCTTGATACTGCGGTTCGTGGGCATGTGAATGATGCGGCTCTTCGACCGGACGGACCGGATCACCAGGGTGATCTTCGTGGCCGCCGGCATTTGGGCGTTGTCGCTGTCAATCCATAGCAAGTCGCCGCGCTGGCCTGTGCGTGGTCCCTGACAACCTCCTCGTAGTTCTCGATGCCCCAGAGGTCCAGCATCTCCACCGTGACGCCAGCCTGGTCGAGGACCGACGCAACCTTCAGGATTCCGAGTGTCCTGAACACGCGCTCGTCCAACAGGAAAGCGGAAGGGGGTATGACCAGGCAGATCCCAGCGATCATTGTCGCTCCCCACTAACGCGGGGGAACGAGCCCATGAGTCGTGTCTCCTTTCGTCAGACAGAGATGCCTTCACTCTTCCGACCCACCATCAAAATGTTCTTTCCTATGACGGCACCGCATTGGTCTTCGACCCATCTGGTGAAGGGAACACACCACCGGTCGTACATTCGGGCAAGCCGGCGGTTGATGGCTGTCGATTTCCCCAGCACATTCACCATATACCAGGGGAGCACGCCCCCCAGATCCATGTACTTGGCCTTGATCACTTCGAATCCTTCCGCTTGCAACAGCCACCGCAACCGATTCTTCTCGTAGCGCCTGTGATGGCCAACCGCTTTATCGAATGCACTGTAGAGCCACGGCAATGCTGGCACAAACACAATGAAGGTGCCTCCAGGCACAAGCGATCGATAGACGACGCGGATGAACTCCTGATCCTGCTGGATGTGTTCCAGCACATTGATGAGGACAATGGTGTCAAATCGTTGTGGGGAAAGCTGCAAAGACCCCTTGGTTGTCTTCAGTCGACCTGCTTGTATGAGGCCCGGAAATTGGCTGCGTAGCTTCTCCTGTAAACGCTCGTAGAGATTCCCAGCCGGTTCGAACACTTCCAACTTTGTTCCAGGATCGCCTTTCAGATGCTTGCGCACGAGCAATTCCGTGATCGTGCCGAGGCCTGCACCGATCTCTGCCACACAGGTTCCCAAGAACGGCAGAGTTTCATCAAAGATCCACTCATGGTAATTCTGCAAGTCCGCGAGTGTCTCTAGGTCCCTTGCGAGATATGCGTAGTCAGTCATCTTCGTGCATGATGGCCAAATCGGCATCTACGGATCAGACCCGGACATGCCGTCGACTCAGATGAGCATGACACGCCATTTCAGAATCGTCCATAAGATGATCAGTCCGTGGCGCCAGGTGATTTTCTTTCCAGAGGCATAGGTCCTCGGCTTATAGTGAATCGGGACCTCTTCAATGCGTACGCCTCTTCGCATCGCTTTGCAAAGCAGTTCGTTATCAAACTCAAAGCCGTTGGCCGACACGGGAGTCTCCGCAAAGACGTCTCGGGTCATGGCTTTGTAACAGCCCTCGTAATCCGTAAATCGTTTCCCGTACAGGAGGTTTGTCAGAAGAACGATGAAGAGGTTGCCGACATAGTGAGAGAGGTACGGTGACCGCCTCCGTCCAAAGAATACAGGCCGCTCCAACAAAAAGCGGGACCCGATGACGATCTCACACCGCTTCTCGAGAATCGGCTTGATCACAACAGGATAATCAGCCGGATCGTATTCCAGATCCGCGTCTTGGAGCAGAATGATGTCTCCAGTAGCCACACGGCCTCCTGTGGTAATGGCTGCTCCCTTCCCGGCGTTGCGGTCATGAATGATGTGCCGGATGCCCACGAGTCCCTTCAACACGTCCGCTGTTCCATCGTGGGAGCCATCATCCACGACCAGGATCTCCTTCTCAACGCAGCCTAAATCAACCGCCTGCACACGGCGGACTACCGCTTCGATGGTGTGCGCTTCATTGTACGCAGGGATGATAATGGAGAGCTTCAAGCTATGAACCCACCGAGCCCGATTTCGCGACACGAGTCGGCACTTCAAAAACGTAGACGCCGCGCTCCTTGTACAGTGTCCGCAACGCCCGGGGCAATTCTTTGAGGCGGCGGTCGTTCGCATCGGCCCCCTCTCCGGTAAAGACGAGGAGGCCATAGGAATCGCGGAGGCGTTTGAATTCGCGCACGTTGAGCACCACGTGGGTAATCCCCTCGGTCGCCAGCCGTGCGGCAAGGGCTTCTGGAGAGGAAGATTCCAGCACCCATCGGTGCAAAGGATGACGATCATACGCGGAGGGCGCGAGCGCCTCGCGATCAAAGTAATAGGGTCTCGTCTCTCCAATAAAGAGCAGCCGCGCGTGAGCCGGGAGCTGCTCGCGCACAAAGCGGGCGGCAGGAAAATGATCCAGCCGGCGAACCAGGTAGTCCTCGGCCGTCTCCCGTCCCAGAGCGACATTCGTCGAGGAAAAGACCGCCGCCTGCTGCTCGATAAAGCGCCCTGCGCCCCACACCCCGGCCGTGAGCAGTACAACGATTGCCAGCGCGCGGCTGACCCCTCTCAGATGCAGCAGCGCACCGGCAAGCACCGCCAAGCTGACGATCAGGGCCGGCGCGAAGAACCGTGCGGTCGTGGAAGTAAGGACCCAGCCGATGCCGGCCACCAATATGAAGCTCGCCGCCGCATCGCTCAGCCGTCGCCAGCGCGTCTCAAGATGGGTCAAGCGCGAGAGAGCCGGCAGCGCGAGCACCAAACAGACAGCCGAAATAGCCAGCACGCCTACCTCTGACGCGGAGCCAAAACGTTCCGGGTGTTGAACCAGGTCCAACGGCAAGCGCAGAATCCCCTCCAGCCCCAGGTCACTCGCGCCGGCAGGCAAACCCCCCTTGAGTCGAGCTTGACTCTCGTCACTCCAGGGGATCCCTCCCAGGAGGCCGAACGCCATCGGATAAATCGGATTCCCCGTATGGACCGTAGCTCGCACCCACCAAGGCGCCACACTGCCCAGCGCAACAAGCGCTGCTCGTGCAAGGTCCCATCGCGGCCACCCGGCGACCAGCGCAGCAGCCACACCTGCGACTACCCATATAAATCCAGCCAGCTTGACCGTCGCCGCCAGTCCCAGAGCAAGCCCAAGCGACAGCCACGGTCGCGGGGCAGTATGAGAGGCTGCGAGCAGGGCGGCAGCAGTGACTACCGCGACCGATAAGCAGGTTTCGGCAAAGGAAAGCGTGGCGAGAAACCACAGCATTGGCGATGCCGCGAGCGCGCCCGCTACAGCGGGCGCTGACCACGATGAGGGTCTGGGCCAGGCAATGGCCTCGGCTAAGCCCCAGGCCGCAAGCGAGCATGCAACCCACAAGGCAAAGTGGACGGCTCGCGCGCCAAGTTCCTTGTCCATCACCATGCCCCACGCGAGTAGCAGATCGGAGGCATGAGGCATGAGGGTGAAGAACACCCAGGGCGTCATCTGGAGCTCACCGGTCGCGAGTGAACGTTGCGGAATAACCAAGTGGTATGCCAGTTCATCGAAAAAGGTGGGCGGAATAGTCGCCCACAGCCAGGCCACGAGCCAGGCCGATCCCATGACCAGGCCGCCGGCCGCGTCGGTCAGAAGCCAGCCTAATGGTCGCAACGGGAATCGAGTGTGCCTCACTTCCCAGAGCCCGACGGCCAACAGCGGCAGAGCGGCGACTCCAGCGATCCAGAGTACGCCGCAGAGCGCACTCGCAACAGCGATCAGAGAGAGACAAGCAATGCCTGAACCGATGCGGACGGCCAATTCAAGCACCGGCGAGCGGGTGGACTGAGGGCACTGTCTGGCCACGGCTCGGCCGACGAGCGTGCCAGCTCCGAACGCAGTGATCAGAAAGGATAATGGTACCAGCAACAGCCGGATCCGAGCCGGATCTACCAACGCAGTACCAAATGTGACCACCGCCATCGCGGTACATAGCGAAAGCACTGGCTGATTCAATTCGCTGGCGGGACTTGACACGGCATCCATAAACAGTCCTGAACGAGGATCAGGAAGAACGTCGCATCACTGTGCCATTCATATCCATGATTCCTGACAGCCCTTTTCTCAGATATTCTTCATATTACGCTCAGCCCCGTAAGCCGCGATGGTGTGGCGCGCGATCTTCAGTGGATCGTGCCAGTCCTCGACGAACCGATGACCGGCCGACCCGATCTCCTCCCGCTGAGCCACGTTCCGAAGCAGTCCGCGCAGATCATCCACCAAGGTTTCCTTTGTCGTCCTCACGATCGGGATCCGGTCATGAAAGGGGACAAAGCGTTTCAGGTCGTCGTCACGGAGATAACAGAGCACGGGCTTCCCCAAGGCCATGGCTTCCACTGCCGAGGCCCCATACCAGCCAATCAAGAGTTGATCCACGACGACATCAGCCCGGGCGATGAGGCGCTTCACCTCGGCATGCGGAACATGCTCCACCAGCACGAGTTCAACCGAC
>VBOJ01000151.1 GCA_005877775.1 Nitrospirota bacterium
GCCCGCTCGACATACTTCGTGCCCTTGATACTGCGGTTCGTGGGCATGTGAATGATGCGGCGCTCCGACCGGACGGACTGGATCACGAGGGTGATCTTCGTGGCCGCCGGTATTTGGGCGTTGTCGCTGTCAATCCATAGCAAGTCGCCGCGCTGGCCCGTGCGTGGTCCCTGACAATCTGCTCGTAGTTCTCGTCGCCCGAGAGGTCCTGCATCTCTATTGTCACGCCGGCCTGTTCGAGGACCGACGCTACCTTCAGGATTCCAAGTGTCATGAACCAGCGCTCGTCCAACAGAAAAACGGAATGGGTATTGCCAGGCAGATCCGAGCGATCATTGTTGCTGTCCACTGACGTGGGGGAACGAATTCATGATTCGTGTCTCCTTTCGTCAGACAGAGATGCCTTCACTCTTCCGACCCACCATTAAAATGTTCTTTCCTATGACGGCACCGCATCGGTCTTCGACCCATCTAGTGAAGGGAACAAACCACCGGTCGTAAATTCGGGCAAGCCGTCGGTTGATGGCTGTGGATTTCCCCAGCACATTCACCATATACCAGGGCAGGACGCCACCCAGATCCATGTACTTGGCCTTGATCACTTCGAACCCTTCCGCTTGCAGTAGCCATCGCAATCGATTCTTCTCATAGCGCCTGTGATGGCCAACCGCTTTATCGAAGGCACTGTAGAGCCACTCTAATGCCGGCACAAACACAATGAAGGTGCCTCCAGGCACAAGCGATCGATAGGCGACACGGATGAATTCCTGATCCTGCTGGATGTGTTCCAGCACATTGATTAAGACAATGGTGTCGAATCGTAGTGGGGAAGGCTGCAAAGACCCCTTGGTCGTCTTCAGTCGACCTGCTTGTATGAGGCCCGGAAATTGGCTGCGTAGCTTCTCCTGTAAACGCTCGTACAGATTGCCAGCCGGTTCGAACACTTCCAACTTCGTCCCAGAATCACCTTTCAGATGCTTGCGCACGAGCAACTCCGTGATCGTGCCGAGGCCTGCACCGATCTCTGCCACACAAGTTCCCAAGAAGGGCCGAGTTTCATCAAAGATCCACTCATGGTAATTCTGTAAATCCTCGAGTGTCTCTAGGTCCCTTGAGTGATATGCGTAGTCAGTCATCTTCGTGCATGATGGCCAAATCAGCATCTACGGATCAGACCCGGACATGCCGTCGACTCAGATCAACATGACACGCCATTTCAGAATCGTCCATAAGATGATCAGTCCGTGGCGCCAGGTGATTTTCTTTCCGGAGGCGTAGGTCCTCGGCTTATAGTGAATCGGGACCTCTTCAATGCGTACGCCTTTTCGCATCGCCTTGCAAAGCAGTTCGTTATCAAACTCAAAGCCTATGGCCGACACGGGAGTCTCCGCAAAGACGTCTCGCGTCATGGCTTTGTAACAGCCCTCGTAATCCGTAAATCGTTTCCCGTACAGCAGGTTTGTCAGAAGGACGATGAACAGATTGCCGAGATAGTGAGAGAGGTACGGCGACCGCCTCGGTCCAAAGAATACCGGCCGCTCCAACAAAAAGCGGGATCCGATGACGATCTCGCA
>VBOJ01000152.1 GCA_005877775.1 Nitrospirota bacterium
CAAGCCGCCGCCACGACGATCAGCTCGGGGAGCACAGCTGCGAGGTCAGATAGAGGAAGCGTCATCATGGCTGATGGCTGATGGTTCATGGTTGATGGTTAATAAAGAACCGGGATAACCTTCCTGCGGCTTGTCCTCGCCATAAACCATTATCCATTGACCATCAACCATTTCCTTTCGGGCGGCCGCTCGGTCCTCCAGATCCTCCTCCTCGATGAGCTGATCCACGCTCGTGTGCATCACCGTCAACAAAGGATTCGGGAAGAACCCGATCCAGAACACGAGGATGATCAACGGCATCAGGATGGCCATCTCGCGCCAGTCGAGGTCAAACAGTCGGGAAGCACTGTGGCCGGCCGGCGGCCCGAAGGCCACCCGTTGGACCATCCAGAGGAGATAGGCGGCGGCGAGGATGACGCCGAGCGAGGCAACCGTCGCGGCGACCTTGTTCCAGAGAAAAGTGCCGATCAAGATCAGAAACTCTCCCACAAAACTGTTCGTGCCGGGCAGTCCTAGGGAGGAGAGGGTGAAAATCACCAGACAAGTGGCGTACCGTGGCATCGGATTGGCCAGGCCGAAATTGTCGGCGATCATGCGGCTGTGGGTGCGTTCGTAGATGATTCCCACGCAGAGGAACAGCGCGCCGGTGGTGATTCCGTGGTTGATCATCTGCATGAGCGCGCCCTCGATGCCTTGGGCGTTGAGCGCGAAAATGCCCAGGGTGACGAACCCCATGTGGCTGACGCTGGAGTAGGCGATCAGTTTTTTCAGGTCGGCTTGGGCCAGCGCCATATAGGCGCCATAGAGGATCGCGATGAGCGAGAGGCCCACCATGATCGGCGTGAACGCGACCGTCGCATCGGGGAGCATGGGCAGTGTGAACCGAAGAAACCCGTACGCTCCCATCTTGAGCAGCACACTGGCTAGGAAGACGCTACCAGCGGTCGGCGCCTCCACGTGGGCGTCCGGCAACCAGGTGTGAAACGGGAACATCGGGACTTTCACGGCGAAGGCGATGAAAAAGGCCCAGAAAAGCCAATTCTGCAGGGACTGGGAATACTCGGCCTTACTCAGAAGCAGAATGTCGAAAGTGTGGCCGCCCTGGAAGAACAGCACCAGGATTGCGATGAAGAGCAGGACACTGCCTGCGAGGGTATAGAGGAAGAACTTCACCGCCGCATATAGGCGGTTCGGGCCTCCCCAGACCCCGATGAGCAGGTACATCGGAATCAGCATGGCCTCCCAGAACACGTAGAAGAGGATGAAGTCCAGAGCGACGAAGACGCCCAGCATGGCGGTTGCCATGACCAGCATCGTGGCCATGAATTCCCTGAGACGGGTCTCGATCGCCCGCCAGGACACCAGGACGCAGAGCGGGGTCAGGAACGTCGTAAGCAGGAGCAGCGGGAGGCTGATGCCGTCAACGCCGACGGCATAGTTAATGGGGGGCGAGACGATCCAGGACACTCGTTCGGCGAACTGCATGCCGGTCGCTGATCGGTCGTAGAGGAAGGCCAGAGGAAGCGAGAGAGCCAGGTCTGCCAGGGCGACGGCGAGAGCCGTCCATCGCACGGCGGCGTCCTTCACAAAAAACAGCAGCACCGCGCCGGCGAGCGGCAGAAAGACGACGGCCGTCAACCAGGGGAAGCCGCTTGAATGGATAATGATGTCACTCATGTGAAGAATGGCTGATGGCTAATGGCCAATGGTTAAGGGAGCAGGAAGAGTCGAGTTTTCCGCATTGACCATTCACCATAGACCATTAACCATGCTTTCCCTACATCAGAAGGTACATCGTCAGGATAAGAACCGCTCCGACTGTCATTCCGAGCGCATAGTGCTGGGTCTGGCCACTCTGGATCAACCGCATCAGCGACCCACCCCATGCGATCGTGCGAGCGACTCCGTTCACCGCTCCATCAATCACCGCGACATCCACCCCGTTCCATAGACGGTCGGCAAGTTGGAACGTCGGGCGAACCACCGCCCGGTCGTAAACCTCATCCACATACCATTTGTTGTAGGAGAGGTGGTAGAGCTGCTGCCACTGGCGCGCGAGCCGGTCTGGCAGGCTCGGCGATTTGACATACAGGAAATATGCGACGGCGATGCCCACCAGTCCCATCAACGTGGCGAGCGCCATGATGCCGAAGGCGGTCGGGCTGTCATGAGGTCCCTCGCTTCCGGAAGCTGGGAAGGCCGGTTCGAGAAAACCCGGGATCCCCAGGTAGCCGGCGGCGATGCTCAGCACGGCCAAGATCAGAAGCGGACCCGTCATCGTCCGTGAAGGTTCATGGACATGCCCAACATGGCGTGGATCTACACGAGAGTCTCCCCAGAAGGTCACGAAGACGAGACGGAAGCTGTAGAACGCCGTCAGGAGCGCCGTCGCCAGTCCCAGCGAAGCCAGCAGTTTCCCGAGTGACCCAGCTGACCAGGCCGAAACCAGAATCTGGTCCTTGCTGAAAAATCCCGCCGTCAGGGGAAAGCCGGCCAAGGCCAGCGAGCCGACCACGAAAGTCCAGTGGGTCACCGGCATCTTGTCCTTGAGCCCGCCCATCCGGCGCATATCCTGTTCGTGATGCAGCGCGATGATGACCGACCCGCAGCCGAGGAACAGCAAGGCCTTGAAAGCTCCGTGGGTCAGCAGGTGGTAGATGCCGGCCGCGTAGGCGCCCAGCCCGCAGGCCATCATCATGTAGCCGAGCTGGCTGACCGTCGACCAGGCGACGATGCGTTTGATGTCGAATTGCGTTAACGCGATCGTTGCGCCGAGGACCATTGTCGCCGCGCCGGTGATCGCCACCACATCCATTGCCGCAGGCGACAGACTGTAGAGCGGAGCCATCCTGGCCACCAGAAAGACGCCGGCAGTCACCATGGTGGCTGCATGGATCAGCGCCGAAATCGGCGTTGGGCCTTCCATTGCGTCCGGTAGCCAGACGTGGAGCGGAACCTGCGCCGATTTCCCCATTGCCCCCATGAACAGCAACAGGCAGATCAGCGTAAGCGTTGAGACTTCCCACTGGCCTCCGAACGGACGGAGCAAATTGAACGTCTCCTGGGCCAGGTCTGGCGCTTGGACAAACACCTGCCGGTACTCCAGTGACCCAAAGGTCAGATAGATCAGCAAGAGCCCCAACAGAAAGCCAAAATCTCCGATCCGGTTGACGATGAAGGCTTTGGTCGCAGCGCTGCAGGCTGAGGGGCGTTCATACCAGTGGCCGATAAGCAGGTAGGAGCAGAGCCCGACCGCCTCCCAGAAGATGAACAACTGGAGGAAGTTGTCGGCCATGACCAGCATCAGCATGGAAAAGGTGAAAAGCGCGATGTAGGCGAAGAACCGGGCATAACCGCGATCGCCCCGCATATAACCGATCGTGTAGACGTGCACCAACGAACTGACAATGGTGACGAGCAGGAGCATGACGGCCGTGAGGCGGTCCACATAGAGACTCAGCTCGATGCTAAGCTCGCCGGAGGTCGCCCAGGTGTACAGCGGAATCGTCGTATGTCGCCCACCCGCTACCTCGATGAACGTGATGACCGACAGAATGAAGGACACGATCACTGCCGGCACGGCGACCAGGTGGGCCCGGTCCTTGATCCAGTGGCCGAACAGGCCGAGGATCAGGAACGCGGCAAATGGCAGGAGCGGGATGAATTCGTAGGACATAGCTAGAGTAACTCGTGATTTGGTGATCTGGTGATTTGGTGATTTCTTAAGCGTCGGCTCATTTCCGAATCACTTCATCAGATCACTAAATCACCAAATCGTCCTTCTCTCACCATTTCAGCAACTGAAATTCGTCCACGTTAATGGTGGTTTTGCTCCGGTACAGGGCAATGATGATGGCCAGTCCGACCGCGACCTCCGCTGCCGCGACGGTCAAGGTGAAGAAGACGAAGACCTGACCGACGACATTCTGAAAATAAGACGAAAACGCGACGAAGTTAATGTTGGTGGCGTTGAGCATCAGCTCGATGGACAGCAGGATGATAATGATATTGCGGCGAATGAGGACGCCGACTACCCCGGTGATGAACACGATGGCGCTGAGGATCACGTAGTAGGACAGCGGTATCATAAGTGTCTCGTTAGGCGTGAGGCGTTAGGCGTAAGGTGACATCGGAAGCACTGCACATTCTTTCACGTTTCACACCTCACCCCTCACGTTGTTCAAACAGATCACGCTTCGCGAGGATGATTGCGCCGATCATTGCGACGAGCAGGATCAGCGAGGCAACCTCGAACGGGAAGAGATAGGTCGAGTACAGGACTTCGCCGATCATTTCGGTGTTCCCAGCCGCAGGAGCGACGTCAGTTGCGACGGCCTGGCCGTTCGGCAATGTTCGCGCAGTGTGAGACAGTGGGGAAGCCGGCTCGTTCACGACTCTGCGGTGGTAGGCCAGCAGGAGCACTTCGGTCAGGATGGTCAGTCCCAGGAAAGCGCCGAAGGGGAACTGCGGGTGGTAGCGTTCCTCGCGCTTGATGTTCAGTAGCATGACGACGAAGAGATACAGCACCAGGATGGCACCGGCATAGACAATAATCTGGACTGCAGCCAGGAATTCGGCTCGCAAGGTCACATACAACCCAGCCACGTGAAAAAACATGATCAACAGGGAGAGCGCACTGTAGATCGGGTTCCGAAGCACGACCACCAGGAGGGAGGTCAGGACGATGACGCCGGCAAAGTAAAAGAAGACGAGCGTCGCCACGTCGCGCTAGCTCACTTTGGGGGGCAGGTGCTTGAACGCGACGTTGAAGAAGGCGACGTTGGGATGCTGCAGTTCCAGTTTCTTCTCCCGAACCGGGAATGCCCGGTCTCCGATGGCCAGGAGCTGTGGCTTATTCAACAGAAGTTGCCGTTTGTCATAGACCGCCCATTCGTACTCGCGGGTCATGCCCAATGCGTCCACCGGGCAGGCCTGCACGCAGAGCCCGCAGAAGAGGCAGCGGGTCATGTCCATGTAATACTCTTTGGCGAACCGCTTGGTAGGCTCGTCCGGTACTTCCGCGCTGATCACCTTGATGACGCGTGAGGGGCAGGCGGCCTCGCAGAGATCGCATCCGACGCATTTTTCCGTCCCGTCGTCATAGCGGAGCAGGGCGAGCATTCCCCGATAGGTGTCAGGCAGGGTCCGTTTCTCGTGTGGATACTGTAGCGTGATCGGCTTGTAATGCAGCAGATGCGTAAGCGTGGCCTTCATGCCGACAAGAATCTCGTAGAAGGTGATCGTCTTGATCCACGTCTTGAAGTGGTTCAGCATTTGGTGATTTGGTGATCTCGTGATTTGGCGATTGTAAGGATTCTCTTTCATACGAACTTCACCAAATCACCAGATCGTACTTTCTACTTTCCTACGGGGAACAGGTACGCCGCAATGGCGGTGATCAGGATATTGCCCAGAGCGATCGGGAGCATCACCTTCCACCCGAACCGCATGAGCTGGTCATATCGCAATCGCGGCAACGTAGCCCGCAACCAGAAGAACAGAAACAAGAAGAAGTACACCTTGACCGTGAACCAGACGACGCCCTCGAACCACGCAAAGTCTGGGAATCCGAGACGCTCGATCACCGTGCCGGGGTAGGGGGCGTTCCACCCGCCTAGGAACAGGGTCGCGGCAATGCAGGAGACCAGGATCATGTTGGCGTATTCGGCCAGGAAAAAGAAAGCGAATCGCATCCCGCTGTACTCGGTGAAGAAGCCCGCCACCAGCTCGCTCTCCGCCTCCGGCAGATCGAACGGCAGTCGGTTGGTTTCCGCCACGGCGGAGATGACGTAGACGACGAACGCGAAGAGTTGCGGGAATGGGAAAGCAAAAATGTACCAATGCCAGAACCCCCCGGCCTGGGCCTCTGTGATCTTGACCAGGCTGAGCGAGCCGGCCAGCAGGAGCACCCCTACGATCGCCAGGCCCACGTTGAGCTCGTAGCTGATGACCTGCGCCGCAGCCCGTAACCCGCCCAACAGGGAGTACTTGCTGTTGGATGCCCATCCTCCCAGGATGATCCCGTACGCGCCGATGGACGTGAAGGCCAGGATATAGAGAATCCCAATGTTGATGTCGCTGATCACAAAGGGCTGGAACTGGACTCCGAAGATCTCCACCGTCAGGTTCGGCCCAAACGGGATGACGGCAAAGCCGATCAGCGCCGGCACCAAGGCCAGAATAGGTGCCAGGCTGAACAGGAACTTGTTCGCTCCGGCTGGAACGATGTCTTCCTTAAAAAACAGCTTCAGACCGTCGGCGATGGGTTGCAAGATGCCGTAGGGTCCCACTTCCATGGGCCCCATGCGGTCCTGCATCCAGCCGATTACCTTCCGCTCCGCCAACGTGAGGAACATCACCGTGAGCAGCACCACGCCCATAACCACGGCGATCTGGGTGATCGACAGGCCTATCTTGATGCCGACTTCAACCACGACCCCTCCAGTTTCGTTATCCGCAATGGTAAATGGCTAATGGCTCATGGTTGATGAAAAGACAAAAGCACAGCCAGTCTTCCATCTTCATTAGCCATTAACCATCAGCCATTCGCCATTTTATATTCGTTCGACCTTCACCTGCGCAGTTCTGTAACACGGCACTCCCGTCTGCGGGTCTGTCGAAAGGTGTAACAGCCGCCGTGCGTCCTCGGCGAAATGTTCTGGAAACAGCGCGAGGCCTTCCGGCACCCGGTCCAACAGCTTGACGGTTGTCGTCATCTCTCCCTGCTCGTTGGAGATCCGGACCCGATCGCCATCTGCGACCCTAATCTGCTGCGCGTTGGCTGGATTGAGCCCAAGGAAGCCGGCCGCCTGAATCTGGAGCAGGCCCTTCGCACGGGTCGAGAGCTTGCCGGAATGGAACAACGTCTGCCCAACCACGAGCGTAAAACCTCCTTCTTTCTTCGAGCCACGCGCCGCTTGCCCCTCGTCTGCGAGCGCGTAGCGGCTTGCCAAATCCTCGGCGTAATCCTCACGCAGGTAACGGTCTACCACAGTCTGATCGAGCCGTGGCGGGGTTGGAGTGGGACCAAGAAGGCCATAGCCGGGAATCAGACTCCTGATCTCCTTCAGGATCTCTCTGGACTCGCCATACTCAAGCGGATACCCCATCAGCACCGACAGGGCGGACAGAATCTCCCAATCCGGCCTGCTTTCGCCGATCGGCTCAATGGCCTGCCGCACCTGCTGCACATGTCCCTCGGTATTTGTGACGGTGCCGTCTTTCTCGGCATAGGAGCAGGCCGGAAGGACCACGTCGGCGAGCGCAGCGGTTTCGGTGAGGAACAGCTCCTGGCAGACGAGAAAGTCGAGCTGTTCGAGCGCCTCTCTTGCGCGGGCTGCCGTTGGGAGTGAACCGACCGGATTCTCGCCGATGATCAGCATGGATTTCAACTTGCCGGCCCGTGCCTCCTCGAGCATCTCCATCAACGTTCTGCCTGCTCCTTGTGGCAACTCCTCTTTCCAGAGGCCCGCGATGCGGTCTCGCGCCGGGCGGTTGTTGAGGTCGGAAGGCCCGGGGAGGAACTCCGCCACGGTTCCCATCTCCACCGCTCCCTGATCGTTGTTTTCCTCGGCC
>VBOJ01000167.1 GCA_005877775.1 Nitrospirota bacterium
GCTCTGCTAAGAGGCATTCGATTTATTGACAACTTCTTCCCATCAGGCGGGTATGCCTTCTCGTCCGGGCTGGAAGCGGCGGTGCAGGGCGGTGCCATTCGCAATGGGGACGATCTTTCAAAGTATGTCGAGGATTTACTGCTGAATGGCATAGGCCGACGAGAGGCGGTGGCGGTCGCCAAAGCCTGGCAAGCGGCCAGCAGCAAGTTACAAGCGGCCTTGGAAGTAGATCAGGAATTAGATTCGATGAAGCTCGGTTGCGAAACCAGGATGGCTAGCAGCCAGATGGGGCGGCAGGTAATTCGGTTTGCTGCGGATCAACTCGGGTGCTCTCCGATCCTGCAAGGTTTCCGCGCGGCAGTAGAGGCCGAAGAGACGCCAGGTCACTTAGCGGTCAGTCTCGGACTCACGCTCGGTGCGACCGGGTGGGGGAAGGAACAAACTGTGGCGGCATATCTGTATCAGACGGCAGTCGGATTCGTGTCGGCAGCGATGAAACTCCTCCCGATCGGCCAGCGAGAGGGTCAGCGATTGCTTGAGAGATGGCTGCCTATTATCGAGCGGGTCAGCGCGGAGGCTAACCAATCTAGTCGCCTAACCTCCTGGTCTCCAGTGCAGGACATCTACTCTATGAGACACAGTCGCTTGGAGTCCCGATTGTTTCGTTCCTAACTGAAAACTCAGCACTCAAACCTCAGCACTCAGCAGTATTCAATGCACGATCATCATCACGGCGGTGGAAAGCCAACGCAGGCCCGGGCGGCCCACATTCCAGTCATCGGCGTGGGCGGACCAGTCGGGTCTGGCAAGACCGCGCTGGTGGAGGCGCTCTGCAAAGGATTGCGCGATCGCTACAGTCTGGGGGTTGTGACCAATGACATCTTCACAAAGGAGGACGCCGAGTTTCTCACCAAGCGCGGGGTGTTGCCGTCGGAGCGGATCATCGGCGTGGAGACCGGCGGCTGCCCTCACACGGCCATTCGGGAGGATGCCTCGCACAACCAGGAGGCGATTGACGAGTTGGTGCGCCGGATTCCCGCCGTGGATCTCATCTTTGTCGAAAGCGGCGGCGACAACTTGGCGGCGACGTTCAGTCCCGAATTGGTTGACCGGGTGATCTATGTGATCGATGTGGCTGCCGGCGACAAAATCCCGCGGAAGGGCGGCCCCGGCATCACGCGGTCGGATCTCCTCGTCATCAACAAGATTGATCTGGCTCCCCACGTCGGCGCCGATCTGTCGGTGATGGAGCGAGACAGCCGGCGTATGAGGGGCGACCGCCTGTTCGTCTTTACAAACCTCCTCACCGGGCAGGGCCTGGAGCAGGTGGTGGGGTGGATAGAACGACTGCTGCCGCATCAAGAGGTTGAGGTTAAGGCTAAGGTTGAGGCGACGAGTGAGCCACGCTAGTCCTTCTTTCTCAACCTTAACCTCGGGCTCCACCTGCTTCATTGAGTCATGATTTCTTCGAGGCAGATCGAGTCTATTGGGCGGGTCGGCGAACTGGTCCTGGACTATTCCCGGCATGGACGGGAGACGGTTCTTTCCGAGTTCCAGAGTCGAAGCCCCTGGCATCTGTTTCCCCCAATCACCCTGGATGATACTGGCTGCGCCTATACGCTGCTGCTGAATCCGTCCGGCGGGCTTGTCGGCGGGGATCAACTCTCACTCCGTGCGAGGCTCGGCCCTCAGGCTCATGTCCTGTTCTCGACGCCTTCGGCGAATCGGATTTACCGCTCGGTATCCGAACCCTCCATCCAGTCGGTAGACCTGATCGTGGGGCCTGGCGCCATAGGCGAATGGCTCCCTGAGGTCACGATCCCTTTTGCCGGCTCGCGATTTTGTCAACGGATTCGCGCTGAGGTTGGATCTGGTGCAACACTCCTCCTCTGGGATGCAATCGCGTCTGGACGGATGGCCAGAGGCGAACGCTGGGCCTTTGCCAGTCTGGACAACGAGATTCGAATCACGACTGCTTCGGGCCGGTCGGTACTGGAGCGGTACCATCTCAATCCAACAGAAAGGGGCGGAGTGGGACTGGCGACCGCCTGGGACTATATAGCGACCCTCTATCTGGTCAACGATACGGTCAATGCAGAGGTCTGGAAACGGCTGGCGGAGCAGCTTGCGGCGATCCTGGAAGCGCGTCCAGGCTCAGTCTTGGGGGGTGTTTCTCAGCCGGCTGTGCCCGGATTGGCCGTCAAATTGGTAGCCAGCTCGGCGCCGGACCTGAACGCGATACTGGAAGCCATGTGGGGAGCCATCCGGGCGCACTTATGGCGGCTTCCCGTGCCGGATTTACGCCGATACTAGGCTGACAATGCACTTGACAGGCTCGGTCCCCCGATGGTATGACTATGCCCAGTTTGCTGGAGACAATGACGTCTCCACAACAGTTACAGAAGCACTGGTAAGCGGACAAAGGCGTCCTCTGCTCCATGTCGGGAGCTGAGGGCGTTTTTTTTTGGGTCAGGATGCTGAAAAAGACTCCCAGCTTCGTTCTCGGTCGCTCCGACCACTCAACGTACTGGTCGAGTACGCCTCGTGGCCTTCGCTCCCTGTGGCCTCGCTGGATGACCGGTTTGAGCATTCTGGTGGATCCACCGGGTAGATTTTGAGGACTATGCGGCTCTTTCGTATCGCCATGGTCCAGATGAACCCCACAGTCGGGGATCTGGAGGGGAATGTCCGGCGGATCGCCACCTGGATTCGGGAAGCCCGTAAGGCCAAGGCTGATCTGGCCGTGTTCCCCGAGCTTGCGATCACGGGCTATCCACCGGAAGATCTCCTGCTCAAGCCAAGGTTTCTGGCGGACAACCGTCGGGCTCTTGAAGAGGTCGTTCGCACGTGTCGTGATCTTGCGGCGGTGGTCGGGTATGTGGGGCAGGGTGATGGACCACCACCAAGCCTCGCCCATCCGATGGTCGTCCCGGCCGGTCGGCACGAACTCTACAATGCGGCGGCGGTCATTGCAGATCAACGGCTGGTGACAACCTATGAGAAGCAGTACCTGCCGAATTACGGGGTCTTCGACGAAAGCCGATACTTTCATCCGGGCCGACGCATTCCGATTGTGGTGCTCAACGGCACCGCGTTCAGTGTGAACGTTTGTGAAGACATCTGGTTCCCGGAAGGACCCTGCCGGACCCAGGCTGCGGCGGGCGCTGAAGTGATCGTGAACATTAATGCCTCGCCGTTTCATGTGGGAAAGAGCCGGTTTCGGGAACAGATGCTGGCGACCCGCGCCAGGGAAAATGGTGTGATCGTCACGTACACCAATCAAGTGGGCGGCCAGGACGAACTGGTCTTTGATGGCAATAGCCTCATTGTGGATCAGAACGGCGAGGTGGTCCTCCGGGGCAGGGTCTTCGAAGAGGATTTGTTGGTCGCTGACTTGAATATTGCCGCGGTGGCCCGCGCTCGACTGGCTCACGGGCGAAAGAAATGGCCGGCCGGGCGGATTCGAGCCGTGGTTGAGCGTGTGATGCTCTCGGAGTCCTATCGGCCAAGGAAACGCGCTAAGCTGATTCCCAGCAATGCGACTCAGCTGAACTCTTTGGAGGAGGTCTATCGGGCTCTTGTGGTGGGTGTGCGTGACTATGTCAGAAAGAATGGGTTCCAGCAGGTGGTGATCGGGTTGAGCGGGGGTATTGACTCGGCATTGACTGCAGTCATTGCAGGGGATGCGCTGGGCGCAGCCAATGTCCTGGGTGTCTTCATGCCTTCTCCCTACACCTCCCGCGAGAGCCATGAAGACGTGGCTGAACTGGCTCGCCGCCTGCGGATCGAGTTGCACACGATTCCCATCACGGCTCCCTTCACTTCGTACCTGGAGTCTCTCGCCCCGTCCTTTGAAGGCAGGGCAGCCGACACAACCGAGGAGAATCTCCAGGCTCGGATCCGGGGCAATCTCCTGATGGCGCTCTCCAATAAGTTGGGGCATCTCGTGTTGACCACCGGCAACAAAAGCGAGATGAGCGTGGGCTACGCCACGCTCTATGGTGATATGGCGGGAGGGTTTGCGGTGATCAAAGATGTGCCCAAGACGATGGTCTATGACTTGGCGCACTTGCGCAATCGAATGGGAAAGACATCGGTCATTCCCAAGCGGATCATGGACCGGCCCCCATCGGCTGAGCTGAAGCCGAACCAGAAGGATGAGGATACATTGCCGCCTTATTCGATCCTGGACCCGATTCTGAAGGCCTATGTGGAGGAGGATCGGGCTCCCGAGGAGATCATGGACATGGGGTTCGAGCGGGAAACGGTCGCGCGGGTGATTGCCATGGTGGACCGCAGCGAGTACAAGCGTCGGCAGGCGCCGATCGGGATCAAAATCACGCATCGGGCCCTTGGCAAGGACCGCCGGATGCCGGTCACGAATGGCTACCGAACGATATGAACGGGAACGAGCTCACACGACAGAGGCACAGACGGGCAAACGTGCGAACAGATGTCCCTCGCTGATTGCATTCACAAGGAGGCGATTGTGACAGCCATTGTGACCAAGGTGGCGCGGTATGGGACCCTGATCCTGGGGATCATCGGCTGTGTGCTCACGTGGGCTACTGGCGCCTCGTCACAAGAGGCATCGCCGCTGGCGGCTTCAGCGAAGATTGACAGCGGGGACACGGCCTGGGTGCTCGCCTCGTCTGCGTTGGTGTTGGCTATGATCGTGCCGGGACTGGCGCTGTTTTACGGAGGGCTCGTGCGGAGCAAGAACGTGATCGGCACGATGATGCATAGCTTCATCATCCTCTGCGTGGTCAGTCTGATCTGGGTGCTGTTTGGGTACAGTCTGGCGTTCGGACCGGATCGAGGAGGGGTGATCGGAGGGCTCGATTGGATCGCCCTGAGCGGCGTCGGCTCTGTCCCCCATCCCACCTACGGTCCGACGATCCCGCATCTGGCCTTCGTGCTGTTTCAATTGCTGTTCGCGGCCTTTACCCCCGCACTCATTGCCGGCGCCTTTGCCGAACGTATGAAGTTCAGCGCGGTTCTGTTGTTTACCATCCTGTGGTCTATCTTTGTCTACTGTCCGCTGGCTCATTGGCTCTGGGGAGGCGGGTGGTTGAGCAAGCTGGGGGCCTTGGATTTTGCCGGAGGAGCGGTCGTGCACATTAACTCGGGCGCCGCCGCCCTGGCCTGCGCCGTGGTGTTGGGGCGACGCCGTGGCTGGCGAACCGACTACATGGCTCCGCACAATCTCCCGTTCGTCCTCGTAGGCACGGGGCTGCTGTGGGCCGGATGGTTCGGCTTTAATGCTGGGAGCGCCAGGGCAGCCAATGCCATCGCCGTGGGCGCCCTGGTTGCCACCCATCTCGCCGCCTCCACGGCGGCGCTGGCCTGGATGACGGTGGAATGGATGCACCGGGGCAAGCCCACCGTTCTTGGGGTTGCCAGCGGGGCCGTCGCCGGCCTGGCCACTGTGACGCCCGGGGCCGGCTTTGTGGGGCCTCTGTCGGCGATGCTGATGGGGGGCGCGGCCGGTGTGCTCTCCTATTTCGCCATTGTCTGGAAGGGGAAGATCGGCTATGATGACGCGCTCGATGTCGTCGGGATCCACGGTGTCGGTGGCATCGTGGGAATTCTGGCGACCGGGCTTCTTGCCTCCAAGGCCTTGAATCCAGCCGGGGCGAACGGCGTCTTTTTTGGCAACCCTGCTCAGTTCGGTATCCAGACCCTGACGGTCGTGGCGGCGGTGGTGTTCTCCTTCGTTGGAACCTATGTGATTCTCAAGCTGGTTGATGGCTTGACCGGGTTGCGGGTCACGCCGGACGAAGAGGCCACCGGGTTGGATCTCAGCCAACATAGTGAACGTGCGTACTCATGAAATGGGCTAGGGGCTATAGGCAAGAGGCAATGGGCAAGAAGCGAGATGAGGATGTGGCGATCCTTAGCGTACCTCTAGCCTCGGGCTGCTC
>VBOJ01000168.1 GCA_005877775.1 Nitrospirota bacterium
GATTCAGAAACCATTCAAGCGCCAGCGTCACCAGCGTCGTGTGACGTTGGGTAGGGGCAGGTCGTTTCTGCCTGTTGGTTTGGCGCCGAGCGGTCATGCTGTGCCGGGGCCGCTGTCTGATGGCTCCGGCACCCAGGGGCGCGGCAAGCGGTTGATGCCGGCTAAGGCGGCCACCATGTAACATTCAGCAAGGGTGGGGTAATTGAAGACGTTTTCGACGAAGTAGTCGATCTTCCCTCCGAACGCCATCACAGCCTGGCCGATGTGGATCAACTCGGTCGCTCCTTCTCCGATGACATGCACAGCCAGCAGCTTACGGGTCCGACTATGGAACAGGAGTTTGAGCATCCCGAACTCGTCCCCGATCAATTTTCCACGCGCGATCTCGCGGTAGCGGGCAATCCCGACCTCATAGGAGATACCGTCTTGCTTGAGGTTGTCCTCAGTGGGCCCAACCATGGAAATCTCAGGGATTGAATAGATCCCAAAGGGTATCAAGTGAGTCTCCATCTTGGCAGGAAGGCCGAATGCATGACAGGAAGCAAGGCGCCCCTGCTGCATGGAGGTTGAGGCCAAGGCTGGGAACCCGATGATGTCGCCAGCGGCATAGATATGCGGCACGGTCGTCTGAAAGTGTTCATTCACTCGCAAACGCCCTCGGTCGTCGGGCCTGATGCCAACCGCTTCGAGATTGAGTTCGTCACTCGCTCCCATTCGGCCGGCGGAATACATGAGAATGGGAGCCGTCACTTGTCTGCCACTGTTCAAGTGAACGGTGACCTGGCTGTCTCCCGTTTTCGCGACTGAGACCACTTCCTCATTGAGAAGGAGAGTCACGCCAATCTCGCGCATCTGAGATTGAAGGGCTTGGATGATCTCCGTATCCGCAAACTCCAGTAGCCATGGCCGTTTATCCACCAGAATGACATGGATCCCCATGGTGGCCAGAATTGAGGCGTATTCAGTTCCGATCACGCCACCGCCGACAATGATCATCGAGGTAGGGAGACACTTCAAGGTCAGCAACTCGTCGGTATCAATGATCGACCGCCCATCAAATGGAATGTTCTGCGGCCGGGCCGGTTTCGTGCCCACGGCGATCACGATATACTCGGCCGTGTGTTGGATGGTCTCCTTGGCCTGTTTGATGGCCAACCGATGGGGATCGACGAAGCTGGCGGTGCCGAACAAAAGGTCCACATGGTTCCGCGCCATCTGGTTCTGAATGATCTGGACTTCTTCTTTCACGATGTGATTGCAGCGAAACGCGAGGTCCTCCATCGTGATGTCTTTTTTCACGCGATAGGTCGCCCCGTACAGACTGCGTTGGTGGAAGCCGGAGAGGAAAAGGACGGCTTCCCGCAGGGATTTGCTGGGGATCGTGCCGGTGTTGATGCAGACCCCACCCACGACCTCCTTGCACTCGATAATCCCCACCTTCTTGCTGAGCTTGGCTGCCTGGACGGCGGCCTTTTGGCCGGCGGGACCTGTGCCGATCACCAGCATGTCGTAGTGGGCCATAGGACTAACCTAACCGGAGCATATGGCTAATGGCTTATGGCAGATGGTCTATGGCTGAAGCCATGAGCTATAGGCCATTAGCTCTTCTCAATTAAGGATCGGGCAAACCGGAACGCGGCGTCCATGTCAGGCATTTGGCCCAACTCCGGGGTAACTTGCAGGTAGCGGACGACGTTGTCCTTGTCCACCACCATCACCGCGCGAGCCAAAAAATGCGGGTCCTTGACCAGCAAGCCGTAGGTCTTGCCGAAGTCTCCGCCGCGATAGTCGGAGAGGAAGGTGACGTTGCCGATCTTGGCTTCCTTAGCGAAACGGCCCTGGGCGAACGGCGTGTCCACGCTCACCGTGATCAACTCGACCATCTTGTCGAGGCCGTTGTTCTTTTCGCTGAGGTAATGGGTCTGCTGCTCGCAGACTTTCGTATCGAGAGATGGCACCACGCTGATGATGCGCACCCTGCCCTTGGTCTCAGCGATGTTGATGAGAGAGAGATCTCCTTTGGTGACATTGACGTCCCGCAATGAATCACCAACTTTGATGCCGGTTCCTACAAGAGCTTTGGGGGCACTTCCCATGGTCACGGTATTCCCCTCACCAGCGGCCGCGCTTCCGCTGGCAACCGGCAGGTTCTTATACATGAAGCCAGCCGCAGTGGAGTCTCCCTTCTCCGCGCAACCAGACAGGACCAGTAGGGCGAGTGAGCCGGCTGCTGCAGAGAAAGCCTTGAATACCTGGTTCATAGCGTCCTCCATATCAGAACCCAGAACATGTGCTTCAGGATTGATGCGCTACTGTTATATTCGGGCTGTTTTTACGCAGAGTCAAGGCTGGAGGAATTTTAGCAAGATGGGGTTCACGGCCTCCGGCCGCTCCCACTGAGGAATGTGTCCGGCTCCGGCGATGAGCATGAAGGTCGAACCTTGGACGGTGGCGTGCAGTTCCTTGCCAACCTGGGGAGGGAAAATTCGATCCTCGGCCCCCCAGAGCACCAGAGTCGGATGACGGATTTGACCGAGTTGTCGGGCGAACCCTTCCTCCCACAGCGGGAGATTTCTGGCGAGCGACATCGCGGCGGGAACTAGTCCCGGGCGCTGGCGATTCCGGTTGGCCCGTTCGATGACGGCGGAAGTGAGGAGCCCAGGATCGTGCACGATTTCCTTGAGTACAGACTCGGTCATCCAGCGGCCAAAGAGCCAGTTTCCCACAGTCGCCAACCAGACTGGCGTCCGCGATTCGATTGCCCGCTTGATCAGGGGACTGGCCAACTTCTCACGCACCTGATTCGGCATCCCACCGATCAGGATCATGCGATCCACCCGATCCGGATAGGTCAGTGCCGTCCCGATCACCAACCCGGCCCCCATCGAGTTGCCGGCCAGCGCGGCGCGTTGGATGTCCAACGCGTCCATGAAGGCACGGAAGAACTCGACCATTTGACTGGGCGTATAGTCGATGTCCGGCTTGTCGGACAGTCCGGAGCCGAGCAGGTCCAGGGTAATGACGCGGTGGTCGGCTGACAGTGCGGTCTGCTGGTACTCCCATTGCCACATTGATCCGCCGAAGCCGTGTACCAGAATGACCGGTGGGCCGGTGCCTGCATCAAGGTAGGTAATGCGGTGCCCTTGGACCTGGACGGTTTTGATCGGCATTCGCTGAATCGAGTCGAACCAGTTGGGGATGTCGGAGGGAGTTGCACAGGCATTCAGAAGGATGGGTATCACAGTCAGCAGTCGTCGAATGGCCGGCCGTGGCAACGCTTACTCCAACTGCACCAGCGTCTCGTCGGTCTTCACGTCGTCCCCCTCTTTGACATACAGGGCGACCACTTTGCCGGAAATCGGTGCCGGCACCCGGCTTTCCATCTTCATGGCCTCGATGATCAGAACAGGGTCGCCAAGGTTGACCGTCTGGTCCTTGGACACCAGCACCTTGACGACTCGGCCTGGCATGGGAGACGCCACGTCGCCGGGCTTGGTGGGTTTCGGACGTTTCGGGCCGGTCGTGCTTCCAGCCTCCGGCTGTTCAGGCACTCCGGCCAGCACTTCCTGAATCGGTTCCAGATAGACTTCCTCGAGCTTCTCGTTCACCCGAATGTAGTAAGGCTTGCGGCCATCGCTCTTACGGCCGGCCCCTGAGACCCGAATGTGGTAGGACTCGCCATGCAGAGTGATGTTGAACTCGACGGGGGCGAGGTGTAGTTCGTGGGCAACCGCCGGTCCTTTTTCCGGCGGGGGTTCGAGCTGCTCCGGTTTCAATTCCCCACGTTCCCGCTCTTCGAAGAACTCGCGGGCCGCTGCAGGGAACAGTGCGCAAGATAACTGGTCTTCGATCGTCGTGATCTTCCCTTCCAGTTCCTTCCTGACTCCCTCCAATTCCGGCTCCAGCCGATCCGCCGGCCGGCCTTTGATAGGCTCGTCCTCCCCGATGGCTCGAGCCATGATTTCGGGATCCAGCAGGCCGGGCGATCTTCCGTAGAGTCCCAGGAAGTAATTCTTCGTCTCTGTGGTGATGACCTTGTAGCGTTCGCCGGTCAGGATATTGAGCGTTGCTTGGGTCCCCACGATCTGACTGCTTGGCGTGACCAGTGGGGGATAGCCCATCTCCTTCCGAACGCGGGGGACTTCCTCCAGCACCTGCTTCATCTTGTCCAGGGCGTTCTGCTCAGCCAACTGGGCTGCCAGATTCGACAGCATGCCGCCTGGGATCTGGGACATGAGGATCTCAGCATCGACCCCTGTGAAATCGCTCTCGAATTGGTGATACTTCCTCCGGACCGTTCGGAAGTGGTCGGCGATCGGTGCGAACTGCGGCAGGTCCAGACCGGTGTCGTAGGGGGTGCCTCGCAGCGCTGCCACAAGCGTCTCGGTCGGTGGGTGAGAGGTTCCGCCGGCTAAAGGTGAAATCGCGGTGTCCAGCATGTCCAGCCCGGCCAGCACCGCCATCAGGGAGGACATGGAAGCCATGCCGGACGTGTAGTGGCTGTGCAGGTGAATCGGAGTCCGGACGGCAGCCTTCAACTTCTTGACCAGCGTATAAGCATCGAGTGGCGAAAGCAGCCCCGCCATATCCTTGATGCAGAGAGTGTCGGTGCCCAGGTCTTCCAGTTGCTTGGCCAGCTCGACAAATCGATCCAGGCTGTGGACCGGACTGAGCGTATAGCAGATCGAGGCCTCCACGTGTTTCCCACAGGCTTTCACTTGGCGCATGGCCGGTTCCATATTCCGGAGGTCGTTGAGGGCGTCGAAGATCCGAAACACGTCGATGCCGTTGATGGCGGCCCGTTCGATGAACCGCTCCAGTACATCGTCCGCATAGTGCCGGTAGCCCACAATGTTCTGCCCGCGCAAGAGCATTTGCAGCCTGGTGTTCGGCATGGCTGCGCGCAGGCCGCGGAGCCGTTCCCAGGGATCCTCCTTCAGGAAGCGCAGGCACGTGTCGAAGGTTGCGCCGCCCCAGACTTCGAGGGACCAATAGCCGACCGAGTCCAGTTTCTGCGCGATGGGCAACATATCCTCAGTGCGCATACGGGTCGCGAGCAATGACTGATGACCGTCCCGCAGGACCACATCGGTGATCAAGAGCCGTTTAGGCGGGGCCGGCTCCAAGTCGAGCGCACGTGAGCTGCTGCGTGGGCGTCCGAATGGTCGCCCAGGCCGACGCCCGGCTGCTTTGCGCTTCATCGTCCTTGTTCGTCTCAGATTCGCCATACCGGTGCGAGTGTTTAGTTTTGAGTTGTCAGCCGTTGGTTTCTAATTCGGCACTCATCACTCCACAACTCATCACTTTAATTACAACCCTTCATAGGCGGCGATAGCCGCTGAGATGGCAACCACGAGATCCTCGGGCTCGATGTGGTCGTCGTAGGTAAAGAGTTCCGGATGCGTGTCGAGGTACGAGGTGTCAAACAGGCCGGCACGGAAGTCTGGTTCCTCCATGATCTTTTCCATGAACGGGATCGTGGTCTTGATCCCACGCAGGACATACTCTTCCAGCGAGCGGCGCATGCGGCTGACCGTTTCCTCCCAAGTCCGTCCCCGGACGGTGAGTTTTGCCAGCAGTCCGTCGTAGTAGGGTGGGACGACGTAGTCCTTGTACACGGCGCCGTCAATGCGGACGCCGATGCCGCCTGGAGAGAGATACGCCGTGATGGTGCCGGTTGAGGGTGTGAAGTTGTTCCGGGGATCCTCGGCGTTGATCCGGCATTGGATCGCGTGGCCCTGCAGCGTCACGTCCTCTTGCTTGATTTCGAGGGGTTCTCCCGCAGCGATCGAGATCTGCGACCGCACGATATCTATGGCGGTGATCTGCTCAGTGACTGTGTGTTCCACCTGGATGCGCGGGTTCATTTCAATGAAGTAGTAGCGCCCCTCCTGGTCGAGCAGGAATTCCATCGTGCCCGCGTTGTCATAATCCACAGCTCGGGCGATAGCGAGGGCGGCTTTGCCCATCTCTGCGCGCAGACGTGGCGTCAGGATCAGAGAGGGCGCAATCTCGATCAGCTTCTGGTGGCGTCGCTGGATAGAGCAGT
>VBOJ01000169.1 GCA_005877775.1 Nitrospirota bacterium
CAGAGCGAATCCACGATGGCATGGAGCAATCGGAATCCTGCCGCTTCGGCGCTCTCTTTCGCTTGAAGCAGGATGTCTCGGCTATAAGCCGTGACCGATTCATGCGCTTCAATGCGACCGAACCGGGCATTCTTGTATCCCAGGTAGCCAAACGATACGACCAACAGCCACTTGAGCGCCGTCTGCCGCTGGTCTAGCACCCATCTGGTTGTGGAGCCAGCGGTCATGGCAAGCTGGTGCTTGTACTGCGCCCGTTTGTTCAGCAACGGTCTGAGGGTGCGAGGGACTAATCCTTCTCGTTGACGGCACGTATGGTGCTTGATGTCCGGAACGCGCGCGATGGGATCATGTGCGCAGCAGGCACAATTCACCGTCTCAGGAGAGATGTTAAAACGTGCCATGATCGCCGGATACATCGATGCAAAGTCCAGTTCGCCGACGTTCTCGTGATACCCAGAGAGGGGTGCAAACACGAGCCCACCTTGGTCCGTATGAAGCAGGTCCAGCGCTGACTTAAACTCTTCGGTTTGACGTTTCCGGTAGGGAATGAGGATGCCATCCCGGTGTGCGTTCTCCAGTTGCATGGAGGTGATGCCGGTTCCCGTGGTGGTTCTGGCCATGTGCTGGAGAGGCACTTTGGTCACCCGCGCTTGTTCGATCAGTCCTGCAAAGCCCGTCTCAGCCATCACGAAGCTGTTGTGCCTGTCGATGTGGAGCCTCCCGTAGAGCGTGCGGGCGCCGGCACTCGCGATGATGCGGCCATACGAAAAGTAGGACCGGGGTGCGCGTGTCTCCACGGACCGCAGGGGATCGCGGTTGAGGGCCAGCCGAATCCTGAGCTGGCTCGCCAGCATCAGCAACCGTGGGAGCAGATAGGAGTCACCCCAATCCGTGATGAGGACATCCGGGTCGTACCGGCGAAGGAGGGCATTGAACGAGGTTAACAGGTCAGCATGGTCAGTTGGTTCGAGACGGCGTTCCTGACCATCCACCCGTACGACCAGATGAAAGATTCCCCCGTGATTCGGATCAGGGGACGCGCCCTCGAGCGAGAGCTCCAGGATCGAGAGGGGAGGAACCTCGTACTCCGTGTCCCAGGGAGAATCCGTGGCGTAGATTGACTGGATGATCCCTTCATTCGTGACCTCGACCTCGCATCGGGCCAGCGGGAAGAGCTGACGATCATAGAAATACAGTTGCGGCAGGGATACATCAGCCTGATAGAACTGCAAGGGCTCGAACCGGCGGATGAGCGAACGGACGAGTGCCGTGAACGCGAGAGGCTCACACACAGCGACTTCGGTCACCGGCATCACGTCGCGCATGCCGAGTTCTCTCCGCTCAACCAGCCGGATCGTGACGTGAGTGTGACGCAGGGTTCGCAGGGCAGCCGTGAGAGCTGACTGAGGACCGGTCAGATAGAAGGCAGGGTGATAGGGATCGAGGAGGCTGAAGCGGCGTCCCTCGTCGTCAAGAAACCAGACCGCCATGCCGGTCCGATCAGGATAGACGTCAAGGAGCCACCCCGTGAGGCGGGTATGGGAGAGCGCGTGTTTCAAGGTCACATACTTTCTGCTGGAGCAGGAGTACCTGTTTTTGTTGCTCAAGGAGCATGGACAAGACCATCACGTCGAACGGAGTCTCACGAGCGAAATAGGCTCCGGCTGCCGAGTGCTTCCTGGCCGCGGCAAATAACAGATCCAGGGCCTGTTGGTCCTCCGCTCGAAGTGCACGGCGATACCGGCTCCACGCTTCGATTTCCTGCCAGACCAATTGCGTAAAGGTCGTGAGGGTGCGGCCCATTAGTTACACAGACTCCAGGATGGTGCAGGGGATCTGCCACTGTTTCGACGATCCCGTCGTCTCCTCGTTCAGCAACAGCATGCCCTCAGCCTCCTCCACCCGAATCAGCCTGGTTGCGGCGGCCTGAAGTCGCATGAGGAGACCATAGCGGTTCTGATGCTGGAGTGAAATACTCGGACACAGGCATAACACACGATAGCCCTGCCGGGAGAGGTGCTGAAGCGACGTGATCATCCGTTTCAGCAACCGTGTCACTTCATCAGAGGACACGGCCTCATCGTAGAACGTCTCCAGGGGACCGGAGAGGACCGCCACGCGGGCTTGATAGCGAGACAACGCAGCAGCGAGGCAGTCAGAAACCAGACGCTCCATCTGATGACACGTGAACGCTCGTGCGACATGGATGGAGGTGAGGAGCGTCCGTGGTTGGACCCTGTGCGTGCGCGCCATGCGGCTGATGACAAAGGGATCAAAGGCATTCGCGCCGTCCAGGTAGAGTACGGTCTCTCCCGCCAAGGCGCGGTCAGCAGCGGCGTAGAGCCCGAGCACGAGCGCGGTCGGATGACCGTAGAGCAGCATGAGCCCATCTTTCTGACTCAGGGGCACCACTCCACGGCGAAGAGCCGAGAGGAGGGGATCGGCACGGTCATCTAATGGATGGACAGGCTCTCCCATCGAAGCCTCACTCACAGCATCCAGGTGGAAACTGATAGCGCTGCACAAACGCGGACAGACACGACCGGCATAGAGCGACCTCTGAGTTCGTGTACGGGTCGAATGTCGGGGTGAGCCCCTGCGCCTTCCGCCCGCAATCAGAGCAGTGTTCCTGCACGAATTCTTCGGACTCGATGACGACCATCGTCATCCCTCCTTCGCCGGGCCTGAGCTATTTGCAATGACGGATGAGTCCGATCATGACGCCTTCAATCCGAAAGTCATCCTTGAGATTGACGACAATGGGGTTCATCTTGGGATTGGCCGGATGCAGCTCAATCCGGTTCCCCCTGGCAACGTATTTCTTGATGGTGGCTTCGTTGTTCAGCACGGCCACCACGGTTTGTCCATTCTGCGCGGTGGCCTGCTTGCGAATGATGACAAGATCCCCTGGGTGGATCCCTTCGTCGCGCATGGACTCCCCTTTGACTTTCAGCGCGAAGGTTTCGCCCCCGCGCAACAGGCTGGGTGGGACATCAATGAGTTCAAACTGTGTCACCGGTTCAATCGGTTCACCTGCCGCGACGATGCCGAGCAGGGGAAGCCCTGGTGGATTCACCAACTGTCGAAGTGCTATTGCGACCACAAGAGGAATGGGGCTGCTCCCGTCTTCATAGCGGATGACAGACCGCCGCGTACGCCCGAGTTTCTCCGCCAACTGCTCCTGGCTGAGCTCTAAAGACTGTCTCGCTCTTCTGAACTCATCGGAACGCATGTGACAAATTGTCACATACCGCCAACGGTGTTGTCAAGCCCCTCTGACCGTGGCAAGCGAGGACCTCAAGCACCCCTCGCTTTCTTGGCTTTTGAACCCGGTTCACGTAGCATGCCCACCAGAAGAAGCGCTGAATCTTTCGATCTCTGAGGTGTGAGCGCACAGGCAATGAGCCAGAATGTCTTAATTGTCAGCGCGCACCCGGATGACATGGAAATCGGCATGGGCGGCACGGTCGCGAAACTGGCTGAGGCAAAGGCCATGATGACTTCCGTCGTCGTGACCAATGGCGGACGAGCGTCGAATCCCTTTGGATGGACGGAGCAGCGGATGGTCGAGGTGAGAAGAGAAGAAGCCCTCCGTGCGGCTGGTGTCTTGGGGGTGAAGGACGTCCTGTTCTTTGACGAACCTGACGCGGCGGACGAGATCAACGCCACCGCGGTCAAGCAGAAACTCACGAAGCTGCTTGCGCGCCTTCAGCCGACCGAGGTCTATACGCTACATGAGGAACTAGATCGACATCCGGCGCATCGGTTAGTGGGCAAGCTGGTGAAAGATAGCCTCGTCGAAACCGGCGTCGCTCCAAGCGGTGGCCTCTGGGCATACGAAGTCTGGGGCCTCTTCACCATGTGGGACCGGCTCGAGTACATTGACGCTGCAGTGGCGAGGAAGACGCTCGCGATCGCAGAGCATCGGAGTCAGGTGGCAACCATCCCTTACGGGGAGGGAGTTCTAGGATTGAATCGCTGGCGCGCAGTGTTCGCTGATCCACGAGCCAGCGCGACGTCAGGCATGTACGCGGAAGCCTTCCTCCGGGTTGCGCTATCCCCCAGCATTATTCGTCGTTCGTGAAACGGGTGAATCCGTTGAGTCCGTTCAGTCGGTTGTGTCCGTTCAACGGACCTGACGAACCAAACGGAGCACGGACCTCATGGAATAAACCATCCGGTTCACGCTTCATGAAGGACGCTTCACGAGCCACGAGATACGGTTCAGGTCCATCCCTTCAGCCGACTAGAAATTCACACTGCTGTTATGACCCCGAGGCAGCCTCTCATCATTCTGAGGTGAGAATCATCACGAAGCTGGCCAGATGCACATTGTTGAGAAGCGTCATGCCAAATCCTGTATCATTAAACGCACGAGGCAGGCAACCTTATCACAACGAGGACCAGCGGGATGCAGGAGCTCATGGTTGAACCACATGTCTTTGTCATTTTGGGTACGACCGGGGATCTGACGCGTCGCAAGCTCCTCCCCGCGCTCTATCATCTGCGAGACCAGGGAGTCCTGGAAGAGAAGAATACGCTGATCATCGGAGCGGCGCTGCCCGAGATGGGCGAGGAGGGGTTCCGGCTCTGGGCCTACGAAAATCTGCAGAAAGCGGGTTGGCGCAATGAAAAAGACCTGCGCGCGTGGTGCGACAAGTGTCTTTACTATCATACACTGCACCAAGGGAGTCCACAGGACTATGAGGCGTTGGCGGCGTATCTTCAACGCGTGGAGAAAGCGCATGGCATGGGCGGGAATCGAGTGTTCTACCTGGCCTTGCCGCCGGCCACTGTGCCCAGCGCCATTGAAGGATTGGACCGCGCCACACTCCTCAAGAGTCGCGGCTGGGTCCGCGTCGTGGTCGAGAAACCCTTCGGACACGACTATCACTCGGCCCGGACCTTGGATATGTTGCTACATCGCTACCTTGAGGAGTCCCAAATCTATCGGATCGATCACTACCTGGGCAAAGAAACGGTGCAGAATCTCCTGGCGTTTCGCTTTGCCAATCCGATCTTCGAATCGCTCTGGAACCGCAACACGGTGGAGAACGTCCAAATCACCGTCGCGGAAGACCTCGGCGTCGAGCATCGAGGGGCCTACTACGAGCAGGCAGGGGCGCTCCGCGACATGGTTCAAAATCACCTGACTCAACTCATGACGGTTGTCGCGATGGAGGTGCCAGTTTCCTTCGAAGCCAGCGCGATCCAGACGGAGAAACTCAAAGTCCTGCATTCGGTAGCGCCCATTGCGCCCGAGGATGTGGTCTTCGGGCAGTACACAGCCTGGCAGATCGCCGAGCAGACGATCAAAGGCTATCGCGAGGAGCCCGGCGTGCCGGCTGACTCCTTGACCGACACCTACGTGGCGTTGAAAGTAGACCTCAACAACTGGCGATGGAAGGGCGTGCCCTTCTATCTCAGGACGGGCAAACGTCTTCCACGGAAGATGACCCAAGTTGCAGTGACGTTTCGCGAGGCGCCCGCCCAGGTCTTTCAGTCCCTCGAGCCGGGCAGCATCGCCCCCAATAAGCTGCTCATCACCCTCCAACCAAGCGAAGGGTTCTCCCTCTGTTTTTCCGTGAAAAGCCCGGGGCGCCCCTTCCGCCTCGCCGATCATGCGTTGCAGTTCGACTACCAGACAGCCTTCGGCCAACTCCCCGACGCCTATGAAACGCTGCTCCGCGATGTGATGATCGGTGATCAGACACTCTTCGTCAGTGCGGACTTCACCGAGTCGGCCTGGTGCCTGTACGACCCGTTGCTGCAAGGCCAGAAGTCCATTCACTTCTACACGGCTGCGTCTTGGGGCCCCCGCGAAGCGGACGCGTTGCTGGAGCGGCATGGGCATCAGTGGCAGTTAGGATGGTAGCGGGGTACGTCGTTCGTATCTCGTCTCTCGTCAAGGACGTTATCCGTAAACCGTTATCGGCCTGCGCGCCGGAGCCTTCGGCGGAGAGCTCCGTTGTCCGTGACGAATCACGGATCACGAATGACGGATGACGGTCTTCGGACGCTTCACGAGCGACGAGGGACGGTCGTCCAGATACACTTCATATGACTCAATGGGGCGCCATCCAAGTGAAACTGG
>VBOJ01000140.1 GCA_005877775.1 Nitrospirota bacterium
ACGGCAGGTTACGGTACTTCTGTTGATAATCAAGACCGTATCCGACCACGTACTTGTTGGGTATGTTGAATCCGACGTAGTCGATGGTCACGTCCACTTTCCGTCGCTCCGGCTTGCTGAGCAAGGCACAGACTTTGATGGACTTGGGCTTTCGCCGGCGTAAGGTCTTCAAGAGGTATTGGACGGTTATGCCCGAGTCGACGATGTCTTCCACCAGCAGGACATCGCGACCGGCGATATCTTCGGTCAAGTCGGTCACCATCTTGACCTTCCCGGTAGGTCTGGCCTTTGTGCCGTAACTGGTGACGACGAGGAAGTCCACCCGCATTGGGATCCGGAGGGCGCGGGCGAGGTCCGCATAGAACGCGTAGGCGCCTTTGAGGATTCCAACCAGGACCAGATCCTTGTCGGCGTAGTCCGCCGTGATCTGACGGCCCAGCTCTCTGATGCGCGTGCGCATCTCCTCTTGGGTCACGATGGGTCGTCCGAAGATGCGCTCCATGCGGTCAGGTTCCCTTGGGTGACGCGCAGTCCAGAAGCTCTGCGACCACCGTGCGCTCGGTTGCAGTCGTCGCGTAAAACCGGTGATCGAGCCGGTGGCCTGCTACCCAGAGGATACCTTCTGGGGCGACGATCAGCGGAATCCGGCTCCGCTCTTCGCGGGGCAGCTTGATGTCGGCGAAATAATCCTGCAGCTTCTTCCGCCGTCCGCCCATGCCCAGAGGCTGGAACACGTCGCCTGGTCTCCACGACCGGACCGACAGGTCCATCGTGAACCGGTCGGCGTCGAAGGCCGCAACGCTCCTCGGATGGGTCGGAGCGTTGGACAAGTCGGCTGCTGCGGAGCTGTCGAAGCTGACTCGGATCATCTGGCCAGTCAATGGCCAGCTCAGAGTCGAAGGCACTGGCAGAGCGACCCCTTTCTCAGCATCCCCCCATGCCTCGGGACCGGCGCCGAGACTTGCGTTGAGGCTGGCACGACGGGGACGAAATTGAATATGCCCGTATGTTCGGGCGATCTGGGCTCCTTGGACCGTGATGGCGGAACCGGATCGTCCATGGATCACCTGATCGAGAACCGCCGAGACGGCTCCGAATGTTGGAGCCTTGACCATCCCACTCGTCTGGCGGATCAAGATCCGAACCATCCGCCGCTGAAGCGCCAAGGGCAAGGCCAGCAGAGCGGCCCGATCAACTACGACTGTTCCCTCGGCGTCTTGGCATGCCATCTGAACCAGGTGTGCGGAGGCCGAATGTTGCAAACAGAGATCCTCTTCACGAAGGATTTCGGCCTGTCGTCCCAGCACCTTCAGCACGGCCGGGTTGAACCGTTTGAGCGTTGGCAGGAGTTCGTGACGAACACGGTTTCGCAGGTAGAGCAGTTTCGCATTGCTCGAGTCTTCCCGAAATTCCAGTCTCTGCGCCTCCAGGTACGCGACAATATCAGCTCGGCTGAAGTCCAGCAGCGGGCGGATGAACTGAGGCCCCCGGCTGGGCGGGATCCCGGCGAGCCCCGTCGTTCCGGACCCGCGCAACATCCACATGAGGAGCGTCTCAGCTTGGTCATCGGCTGTATGACCCAGCGCGATCTTGTCCGAGCCACAAGCTTGACCGACGCGCTGCATAGCCGCATATCGTGCCTCGCGCGCATATTCTTGGAGGGACTGTCTCGCTCGGCGACGAGCAGGACCGGTCAGATCAACCCGCTCGCTGATCAGCTCCACGCCGAGACGTTCACAAAGCCTGGCGACGAAGCGGGCGTCTTCCTCGGATTCCGCGCCGCGCAAGCCGTGATTGACATGGACCGCCCACAGGACCAATTTCCAGGACGGGGACAACTCTGTCAACAGGGACAAGAGCGCGACCGAGTCAGGTCCGCCCGAGACGGCGGCCAGAAGGCGATCCCCCGGACTGAACAACCGCCTGGTTCGTGCAGCCTCGGCCATGCGCCGCGCAAGCGGTGACAGCATGGTCCGAAGCTGATGGCGTGCTTTCATGACAGGACGATGGTTCACGAGTCCATCACAGTCTGGGACGCAGTCCTCAGGGTTTGCCTGGCGAGACTCACATCCACGTTAATGCGAGCGGACAGCTCCTCCGCCGTGCTGAACACCAGATCGCCACGCAGCCGTTCCACGAACTGTACGCGGATCGCCTCTCCGTACAGATCTACCTGCTCGTCCAGGAGGTAGACCTCGAGCAAGCGCTCGCCAGGACCGAAGGTCGGACGCGTGCCGATATAGGAGACGGATTCAAGTGAGCGCCGGTTCCAGACCGCTGTGGTCGCATAGACTCCGTCGGCTGGAAGAACGCGGTCATCGGGGAGCCGGAGATTGGCGGTCGGCCAACCCAGCGCCTTTCCCCTGTGCTGTCCCTGCACGACGGATCCCTCCAACGAGTAGAGACGCCCGAGACACCTGGCGGCCCCGCGTACGTCCCCGGCCTGCACGAGCCGACGGATACGCGTCGAACTGACCACCTCCCCATCGATCCGCACCGGCGAAACCGGGTGGACCTGAAACCCGGCCTGAGCGGCCAGTCGCAGCAGATCAGCAATCCGTCCTGCCCGACCCTTGCCAAACGCAAAATGCTCTCCCACGAACAGGTCACGGACCCCCACGCCATCCCTCAGGATCTGAAAGACGAATGCTTCAGGGGAGAGGGCGGCAAACGCTGCATTGAATTCTAGAAACAGCACCACCTGCACGCCGGCTTCCTGCAACCGCGCAAGTTTTTCATCCATGGTGGTGAGCAGGCGGAAATCAGCGCCTGGCGCGAGGACTTTGACCGGATGGGGATCAAAGGTCAGCACCATCGGAGTTCCGCCCTTTGCTGCCGCGGTCTCTACGATGGTCTGCAACAACGCCAGATGGCCGCGATGCTGCCCGTCGAAGTTACCGATGGTCAACACAGGCTGCGGCGCCTGTCTGTACTCAGTGAGGCCCCGAGTAATCTTCATGCGAGTCGTTTCATGCGTCATGCGCGGGAATCGTTGAGGAGCCGGGCCGCGTCCTTCGCAAAGTAGGTCACGATCAGGTCCGCCCCTGCCCGTTTGATCGAGAGCAACGCTTCCATCATGGCGTGTGTCTCGTTCAGCCACCCGGCGCGGGCCGCCGCCTTGATCATGCTGTATTCCCCGCTGACCTGGTAGGCTGCGATCGGAAGGAGGATGCGCGACCGGGCCGTCGCAATGACGTCCAGGCAGGGCATCGCCGGCTTGACCATCACGATATCGGCCCCCTCCTCCACGTCCAGTTCAATCTCTCTGATTGCTTCGCGCACGTTGGCCGGATCCATCTGGTAGGACTGGCGGTCGCCGAATTTCGGGCCCGACTCAGCCGCGTCTCGGAATGGAGCGTAGAAGCACGAGGCAAACTTGGCTGCATAGGCCATGATGGGCAGATCTGCAAACCCCGCTCGGTCCAACTCATCACGGATCGCTCCGATCCGTCCATCCATCATATCAGATGGCGCAATCATGTCAGCTCCTGCCTGGGCGTGCGTCCGCGCCATGGCCTGCAGGCACTCGAGCGTCTCGTCATTGAGGATGCGGCCGTCCTGTACAAGTCCGCAATGCCCGTGGGATGTGTACTCGTCGATACAGACGTCCGTCACGACGAGCAACCCCGGCACCTGGTCTTTGAGTGCCCGGACAGCCTGTTGTACTATGCCGTTCGGATCGTAGGCTGCGGTGCCCCGTTCATCTTTTCGGTCCGGAATCCCGAAGAGGAGCACGGCCGGAATCCCAAGCAGCTTGACCTCGCCTGCTTCTTTCACGAGGAGATCCACCGACAACCGATACTGACCAGGCATCGAGCTGATCGCTTCCCGCCGGTCCCGTCCCACAGTGACGAAGAACGGAGCAATCAGATCGGACGTCGACAGCCTTGTTTCCCTGACCATACGCCGCAAGGGCTCGATCTGTCTCAATCGTCTTAGTCTCTGACGAGGAAAGGCCATCGTGCTCCCTTACTTCCTGGGCAAGTTTGTCAGGAACACCACCAGATCCCGCACGGAGATCATCCCAACCAGCTTGCCCTGACGTGTGACACCGAGATGCCTCAAGTGTTCGCGCGCCATGAGGTCATTGGCGTCAAGCAGCGTCTTGTTCTCTTCGATGGTCACAATCGGAGCCGACATGAGCTGCTCCATCGCCGTTTTGGCGGCATCCGCTCCCACGGCCACCAATCGCCGCACCATATCCGTGTCCGTGACGATGCCGATGATCTCCTTGCCTCGCGTCACGAACAGGCTGCCGATGTTACGATCTCGCATAACCGCGGCTGCTTGGCGCGCATCCGTGTCGCGATCCACCGTCACAAACTTCTCAATCGGAACCATGAATGACTTGACTGGGACCATGCTGTTCTCCTCCGTTCAGATGCGCCCTTGTGGTTGAAACTGGAACTCAATGAGCCATACGCCCCACGCTGCGCCGCCGACCTGGTCATCGCTCTTGCGCGCCCTCGTTGCGACGCCTGCCAGGAGCACCGGTTGAAAAATATTGAACAATCGCTTCTACCAAGGCCGGGACGGTGTTCTGCGCCGCCGTCATCGTGACGTGTAGTCCCTGCTCCCTCGCGGTCTTCGCGGTGATTGGCCCGATGCAGGCCACCACGGTGCCTTCTGTCAGCTTCTTCATCTCCTCACCACTGTCGAAGAGCCGGCGGAAGTTCCGAACGGTTGACGAACTGGTAAACGTGATGACGTGGATGTCATGCCGACGGAATCTGTCTTTTAATTCACTGCTATCCCCAGAAGGCAGGACGGTCCGGTACGCGGTGACGACCTGCACGTCCGCGCCCAGCGCTCGAAGTTGCTCGGGTAGAATCTCCCGGGCCACCGCAGCTCGCGGAATGAGAATGCGCTGACCCGTCACACCGACGTGCCTCAGGGCTTCGATCACTCCCTCGGCCTGGAACTCTTCTGATGGGATCAAGTCAGCGCTGAGGCCATACCGTGCCAGTTCTTCGGCGGTTCGAGGTCCGATGCAACAGAGGCGCAGACCGGACAGGCCCCGTGCGTCCTGTCCTTGGTGCCTGAGACGATCCATGAACGGCCGGACACCGTTAACGCTCGTGAAGATCACCCACTGATACCGGCGCAGGTCGGCGACGGCTTGATCCAGTTCGCTCCAAGTCTCCGGAGGCACGACCTCGATCGTCGGACATTCAACCGGATCCGCCCCGAATGCAGAGAGAAGGTTGGAGAGTTCTGGAGCCTGCTCCCGCGTCCTGGTCACCAACATGTGCTTCCCGAACAGAGGGCGGGTCTCAAACCAGTTCAATTGCTCTCGCAGTCGCACGACCTCGCCCACTACAATCACGGTGGGCGGCTCCATCTGGGCTTGTTCGGACTTCGCCACGATGTTTTCAAGCGTGCCGACGAGGGTGCGCTGGCCGGCGCGAGTGCCCCATCGAATCACTGCGACGGGCGTGTCGGCCGGCTTTCCCTCTGCCTTGAGGTGTTCGACGATGGAGGGCAGGTTTTTCATGCCCATCAGAAACACGAGGGTGCCATTGGTCGAGGCCAGTCTGGGCCACTCCAACGTGGTCGGTCCCTTAGTCGGGTCCTCATGCCCTGTCACGAGGGTCACGGTTGAGGCCATCGTCCGGTGGGTCACCGGAATCCCGGCGTAGGCAGGCACCGCCACAGCCGAGGTCACGCCCGGGACCACTTCGAAAGGCAGGCCGGCGGCGGCCACCGCTTCTGCTTCCTCTCCTCCCCGTCCGAAGACGAAGGGGTCTCCTCCCTTGAGCCGGACGACGACCTTGCCTTCCCTGGCTCGTTCAATAATCAGTCGATTGACCTCCTTCTGATCTTGATAGGCCCCTCGACCTCGACGGCCGACATAAATGCGTTCAGCGTGGGCCGGAGCATGCTCGAGCAGAACGGGATTGGCCAGATAGTCATAGAGCACGACATCCGCCTGTTCCAGGCATTCCTTGCCGCGGAGCGTCAGTAACTTCTGGTCGCCGGGTCCCGCTCCAACAAAGAAGACTTTCCCAACTCTTGCGTCCATATTCTTCAAGTGTTTCCGTAGATCTCGTTTAAGATTCGATCCCCGCCCTGGGCTAAGAGTTTCTCAGCCAGTTGGCTGCCTAAGCTCTGTGCCTCGGAGGCTGGGCCCTGGATCGTGTCGCGTATCAGCCGCTGGCCGTCCACGCTGGCGATCAGGCCATCCATGATCAGGGTGTCTCCCTTGACGGTTGCGTGCGCCGCGATCGGGACCTGGCAGCCTCCTTCAAGCCGTTTGAGCAAGGCCCGTTCGGCCATCACAGCCGTTCGCGTGGGACGATGTTCCAGTTTTTCCACGAGTGTCTGAACAAAGCGATCATGGCGACGTCCCTCCAGTCCTAACGCGCCTTGCCCAATTGCTGGAAGGCTCACCTCCGGTGGCAAATATTCGGTCACTTTATTGGACCATCCCA
>VBOJ01000141.1 GCA_005877775.1 Nitrospirota bacterium
AACTCCTGGAGCCGTCGGGTGGTCTCCGATTCGGACAGATCAGAACCGGTGACCTGGTATCCCAATGTGAGCAGCACTTCGGCAATTCCGCTCATGCCGGCCCCGCCAATCCCCACGAGATGGATGTGCTGAATTTTTCTGAACATCGAGCAGCGTTATTCGTGAACCGTTATTCGTGAACCGCACAGACCCGTTAAACGATTCACGTTGAATGTTTAACGTCCCGAACGAGGGCCAGACATTCCTGTACGATCGCTTCGGCCGAGTCAGCCCGCCCCAGGGCCCGGCTTCGCTCGCCCATCACGCGCAGACGGTTCGGATCGCGCAGCAAGCCCTCGATCGTCTGCGCCAATCTGCGCCCAGTGAGTTCAGCCTGGGACAGCACGACCGCTGCACCAGCCGATTCCATCACCCGCGCGTTGAGCACCTGGTGGTTATAGATGGCCTGCGGAAGCGGAATCAGGATGGCTCCTTTCCCGCAGATGGCCAACTCCGCCACGGTCATGGCGCCTGACCGAGACACCACAAGGTCAGCAGACCGCAAGACCCTTGGCATGTCGAACAAGAATGGAACCACCTGCGCCCGGAACCCGGCTGTCTGGTATGCTGTCTCGACTCGTCCCAAGTCGGCTTCGCCTGTCTGATGAATGACGGCAAGTTCTGCTCGCAAGGAGGCCAAGTGTGGCAGGGCCTCGACGATCGCAGTATTGATAGCGCGGGCTCCCTGGCTCCCGCCGAAAATCAAGAGGGTTTGTCTTCGCTCCCCACCCGAGTCGGCGGCGCGCATCTGATCTAAAAAGGCTCGTCGGATGGGCGTCCCGACGACCCGAGCTTTGGATGACTTGAAGAAACCTGCAGCCGACTCGAAAGCCAGGAACACCCGATGCGCGAGCGGACCCAGTACCTTGTTCGCCATCCCAGGGTACGCATTGGGCTCCAGAATGACCCGTCGGATACCCAACAGAAACGCGGCCACGAGTACGGGGGGGCTGGTATAGCCTCCAACTCCGATCACCAGACCCGGGCGCCCCTTCCGCAAGAGCTTCACCGACTGCCACAAGGCCAGCGGCAGCGACAGCAACGCCCGGACGGCCCCGCTCACTCCCAGCCCCATCACTGGTCGTGCCGCAATGATCGCCAATTCGAAGCCCTCGTGCGCGAGCACCTTGGCCTCGATGCCGCGGACTGTGCCGACGAACAGGATCGTGGTCCGTGGCTCCTGCCGGAGAAACTCCCGAGCCAGCGCCACAGCCGGATACAGGTGGCCGCCGGTGCCTCCTGCTGCGATCACGATATTCATCACGCAAAGACCCGCCCTCCATGCCCAATCCCGTACAGGCCAGCCTGCTTGCCACCTTGCCGGTCGCGGGAAACGCTCAGTAGGATCCCGATAGCGAACAGATTCACGATCAGCGACGACCCACCATAGCTGACAAGTGGGAGAGTTAGGCCTTTCGTGGGAAGCAGGCCGGTCACCACACCGGCATTGATCAAGGCCTGCAATCCGATCAACAGAGAGATCCCGAGGGCTAGATACCGGCCGAACGGCTCCCGCGCACGCCCGGCAATTTGGAACCCCTTGATCACCAGAATCACAAAGAGCACGATGATGCCGCCTGTTCCCACCAGACCAAGCTCCTCTCCGACCAGCGCCAACACGAAGTCCGTGTGAGCCTCCGGTAGAAAGAACAGTTTCTGTTTGCCCTCGCCGAGTCCGACTCCAAAGAGACCGCCGCTGCCGAACGCTAAAAACGATTGGGTCACCTGGAAGCCGGCATCGGTCGGGTCCTTCCAGGGAGCCAGAAAGGTCAGGAACCGCTGCCGGCGGTAGCTCGACCCCAAGACCAGCACGGCCACAACCGGAACGGCGACCAGAATCAATCCAAAGAGATGCGTCAGCCTGGCCCCTCCGAGGAACAGAAGGCCGAACGCCACGAATCCGATCACCACAGCCGTCCCGAGGTCCGGCTGGAGCACCAGCAATCCCCCCAACAGTCCCACCACAATGAGTGGAGGGAGTAAACCGGAGGACCACTCCGTCACACGGCCTCCCTTCTTGGTCAAGTACGAAGCCATGTAGAGCACCAGACCAAGCTTGGCTAGCTCTGCTGGCTGCATTGAAATCAGTCCGAGGCGAAGCCAGCGCCGTGCGCCCTTGGCCGACACACCTAACGAGGGAACTAACACCAGGATCAGCAGCACCACCGTCAGGCCCAGGATCGGCCAGGCCAACCTGCGCCACAACGTGTAATCCACGCGGGACGCCAGGTGCAGCAGCAGGAATCCGAAGGCCAGCCAGACCACCTGGCGTTTGAGAAAATAGATCGAGTCGTGAAATCGGTTTCCGGCCAGTACCGCGCTCGCGCTGAATACCATGACTAGGCCGACCAGCGCGAGGACCACGGTGGCTGCAAGCACGCCCGCGTCAGTCTCGATCCGCCTCCTCGATCGCTGGCTTGAGGACGGCCAGGGAAGCGCAAGCGTGCCACCTTCGATACTTCTGCGTGACATGACTCATCCGCCGTGAGGGGTAAGGGGTGAGGGAGCTTGCGGCACGTGCCGCGTCATCGCGTCTGTCGCGAGAGACGCAACGACGCGAAAGACGCAATCCTCCTCCTGACACCTCACTCCTAACGCCTCACGGTAATTGGTTCACCAGCTTTTTGAACTGGCGACCCCGATCCTGGTAATCCGCGAACATGTCGAAACTGGCGCAGGCAGGCGACAGCAACACGACATCGCCGGACCTCGCCTCCGAGGCAGCCATCACCACGGCATCGTTGAGCGTCGCGGCCTGGCTGACGCAACCGACATCTCCCAGTGCCTCTCTGATACGCGACGCCGCTTCACCAATCAGGATGAGCCGCCTCACCCGCCGGCGCACCGGCTCCTGAAGCTTCCGAAAATCGCCCCCCTTGTCCCGCCCACCGGCGATCAGGAGGACCGGCTCCTCGAAACTCTCCAGCGCTTTGATGGTGGCATCGACATTGGTGCCTTTGGAGTCGTTCACGAACCGCACTCCCTGCCGTTCACGCACGAGCTCGATGGCATGCTCCAGTCCAGTAAAGCTTTGGAGGACATGGCGAATGGCATCGGTCGGACAACCGCACAAGAGACCGATGGTCGTCGCCGCCATGGCATTGGAAAGGTTATGGGAGCCTGGGAGACGGATCTCCTCCCGACGGCAGACCTCTTCCTTGCGCGACCCGATGATCGCCATCACGCGGTTACCGTCCAGATACACGCCCTGCGAGACCGGACTGGTCCGGCTGAAGCTCACGAGCTTGGCGCACACACGATTCTGCAAGCCAGCCACCTGCTCGTCATCAATCCCTAACAATGCAAAGTCCTCGGGGGTTTGGTTTTTGAAAATACCGGCCTTCGCGTTCACGTAACTGTCCAGGGATGGATAGCGGTCCATGTGGTCGGGCGTGATGTTCAGCACCGCTGCCACCCGGGGGTGGAACTGCTCGATTGTCTCGAGCTGAAAACTGGAGACTTCCGCGACAATGTACTCGTAAAGAGTCGCGGCACCTTTTCCGGCTTGATAGGACGCCAGAGCTGCGTCGCATAGGGGTGTGCCCAGATTCCCGCCTACGAAGGCCCGCTTGCCGCTCTGACCGAGGAGAAGTCCCGCAAGGGTCACTGTGGTGCTTTTGCCGTTGGTCCCGGTGATGGCAAGAATTGGCGCTTTCAGAAACCAGGAGGCCAGTTCGAGCTCCCCGATCACTCGCACACCTTGTCGGCGGGCCTGCGTCAATGCTTCCAGACCTGAAGGAACCCCCGGGCTGATCACAACCAACTCCGCTCCTTGCAGCGCAGACTCGTAGCCGACTCCCACTATGACGTTCAGGGTTCGTCGGTCCAGATGGGAGAGTGCATATGAAAGCTCTCGCTCTTCCTTGCGGTCCGCCGCCGTCACAGACGCACCGACCGCCTGGAGCAAACGAGCCGCCGCCACGCCGCTTCTGGCCAACCCCAGGACTGTGATCTTCTTGCCTTTTAGATCCATCCGGCCAGGCATGGTCCTCTTCCTCTTCCTTTCAGCGGGCTGGATTGGCTGTCCGCAACTGCGCGCGTCCACCGAGCACCTTCTGAGCGTGCGCGGTGCGCGAGCACAGGGGACAGCCAAACCTGCCCGCAATCTTCACCTCAGTTTCAAGGTACTCAGACTTAACAACGCCAGCAGAATCGCGATGATCCACAGCCGCACGACCACCTTCGGCTCTTCCCATCCCTTCATTTCAAAATGATGGTGGATTGGAGCCATCAGGAAGATTCGTTTGCCGCGGGACTTGAACGAAGCCACCTGAAAAATGACTGAGATGGCTTCGATCACGAACACGCCTCCGACGAGCAGCAGGAGCAACTCATGCTTGCTGATCACCGCGACAGTCCCGAGCGCCGCGCCCAGCGGCAGGGACCCCACATCCCCCATGAACACGGAGGCCGGATAGGTGTTGAACCAGAGGAATCCCAGACTGGCTCCAAAGACGGCTGCCGTGAACACCGCGAGTTCGCCTGCTCCCTCGATATGAGGAATCAGCAGATAGTCGGATATGATCCTGTGCCCCGCTACGTAGGCCACAATGGTATAGGCCAGCGAGGCGATCATCACGGGTCCGACCGCCAGGCCATCGAGACCGTCCGTCAGGTTGACTGCGTTCGAGCTTCCCACGATCACCACTATCGCGAACGGAATATAGAACAGCCCGAGATCGGGCGTGAAATTCTTGAAAAAAGGCACATTCAGCTTGCTGGAGAAAGCCGGAAGGAAATACAATAACAGGCCGATGCCAAGGGCAATCAGGACTTGTGTGACAAGCTTCTGCGATGCCGATAAACCTTTCGAGCGGCCCCTGATAAACTTGAGATAATCATCCAGGAAGCCCACCAGCCCGAAGCCGAGGATGGCGACGACCACCATCCATACGTACCGATTGGTGACATCCGCCCACAGCAGGGTTGAGAGGACGACCGCGAACAGGATGAGGATCCCTCCCATCGTGGGCGTGCCGCTCTTGGTCAGATGGGTGCTTGGGCCGTCATCCCGCACCTGTTGTCCCAATCGCAGTTCCTGAAGCTTCTGAATCAGCCACGGAGCCAGCACAAAGGCAATGAGAAACGCCGTGACTGCGGCATAGATGATCCGAAAGCTGAGGTACCTGAATACGTTAAGGAACGAGAACTCGGTGTGCAGCGGATAGAGCCAGATGTAGAGCATCGGTTGTTTTTGAGTTTTACGGTTTGAATTTTGGGTTCTTAGTTGACACTCATCACTCACAACTCAAAACTGAGAACTTTCTGTTCACCCTTTTGTAAGAGCGTCGATAACCCGTTCCAGCCTCATCCCACGCGACGCCTTGACCAGCACCACATCCCCATCTCGAATGATCGCTTTCGCCGTCGTGGCGGCAGCAGCTCCATCCGCCGTCTCAACGACATGATCGGAGGCCATTCCAGCCGCGCGCGCCCCCTCCGCGAACTCATGCCCCAAGACGCCACAGGCGATGAGAACCGAGACCCCACGCCGAGCGAGATAGGCTCCGACCTCTCGATGGAGAGCCACCGCTTCCGGTCCCAGCTCCAGCATGTCGCCCAACACAGCAACCGTTCGTTTGCCGGAGCCGAGTTCAACGAGCATTTCAATCGCGGCCTTCATCGACGCCGGGTTGGCGTTATAACAGTCGTTGATCACCCTGACCCCGCCCCAGAGGCTCACCTGTGAACGCATGGCCGCCGGCCTGAAGCGGGCCAGCCCTTTCGCGATCATCGTGCCGGTTACTCCGAGCAGGTGCCCGACGGCCGCTGCAGCCAGGGCATTGGACAGATTGTGAGCCCCATACGCTTGCAGGGTCACCAACGGATGGCGTGTCCGGCCGGAGAAGACGAGCCGAAAGGTCATGCCTCGCCGCTGATCTGACACCAGCTCCGTCGCTCGAACCTGAGCTCGTGAGGAACGCCCGAACGAGAGCACAGGGCAGCGGGCTTGCGACGCGAGATAATCGAAATACGCATCATCCGCATTCA
>VBOJ01000148.1 GCA_005877775.1 Nitrospirota bacterium
CGCTGATCAAGTGGCCGCCGAGCCGGAATGCCTTCTCGGTGGCCTTGAGAATGGCTTCTGCCTCTGTCCGCGCGTCAATGAGTTGGCGCGCCTTCAGGTCTTCAGCCGCAAATTTGAATGATTCGCCAATCATGCGTTCCACTTCTTCGTCCGACAGCCCGTAGGAGGGCTTGACCTCGAGGGACTGGCTCTGGCTCGTTCTGACATCTTTCGCAGTCACGTTCAGGATGCCGTTCGCGTCGATGAGGAACATGACTTCCACGCGCGGCACCCCGGCCGGTAACGGCGGCACCTTCAATTGAAACCGGGCCAGGCTTCGGTTGTCTTTGGCCAGTTCGCGCTCCCCCTGCAGCACATGAATGTCCACTGACGTCTGGCCGTCCACATAGGTGGTGAACATTTCCTTAGCGCTTGCGGGGATCGTGGTGTTGCGCCGAATGAGCGGGCTCATCACCCCGCCCATCGTTTCGATGCCCAGAGAGAGCGGCGTCACGTCCAACAGAAGCATGTCCTGGGTCCCGCCGCTCAAGATATCGGCCTGCACGGCTGCGCCGAGCGCCACCACCTCATCCGGATTCAGCTCGCTATGGGGCACTTTGCCGAACAGTTCCTGCACGCGCTGCCGGACGAGGGGCATCCGGGTGGAGCCGCCCACCAGCACCACTTCGTCGATCTCCGACGGCTGCAACCCGGCGTCCTTCAGCGCGAGGCGGCATGGGCCGATCGTTTGTTCGACCAAATCCATGGTCAGAGCCTCGAGCTGATCGCGGGTGAACTCGCGTCGGTACTCGCCCTTGCGGGCTGGGAGTTCAATCGCGACTGTGGTCTTCTGGTCCTCGGAGAGGCGGATCTTTGCTCGCTCCGCCTCCAGCCGGACCGCTTGCAACGTGTCGGGATACTGCTCGCGATCCAGACCATACTGATCCCGGACCTCTTTCAGGATCAGGTTCGCGACTCTTCGGTCGAAGTCGTCGCCGCCGAGATGCGTGTTGCCATTAGTCGCCAGCACCTCGAAGATGCCGTTTTTGAGTTTGAGGATCGAAATGTCGAATGTCCCCCCGCCGAGGTCATACACGGCGATGGTCCCTTGAGTCCTCTTCTGCAGGCCATAGGCCAGCGAGGCTGCGGTGGGCTCATTGACAATCCGGAGGACTTCCAGCCCCGCGATCATGCCGGCGTCCTTCGTGGCTTGCCGCTGGCTGTCGTTGAAGTACGCGGGGACGGTGATGACGACTTTCTTAATCTCTTCTCCCAGGTATTCCTCGGCCCGAAGCTTGAGCTCCTTGAGGATCATGGCCGAGATCTGGGGAGGCGAGTAGGTTTTCGTGCCGATCTGGATCCGGATGACGCCTCCCTGCTCGTGGAGGATGTATGGGAAATATTTCAGTTCCCCGGCCAGATCCGCCAGGCCCCGACCCATAAACCGTTTGACGGAGTAAATCGTGTGCTCCGGGTTTCTGATCAGATACTCTTTGGCTGGATCACCCACGATCAGCCCATTGTCGGTCATTGCGACGACGGACGGCACCAGGGTTCGACCGTGGCGTCCGGGAATGACGCGCGGAGCGTCGCCCTCCATGTAGGCGATCAAGGAGTTGGTCGTGCCGAGGTCGATGCCGACAATTCGCGCCATGTGTAGGGCTGCGCTCCTTACCCGATGGTGTCAACCAAGTCGTTCACAATGTTGCGGAGATAGGTCCGATTCGAGAGGATCTCTCGTATCTCCTTGAGAACGGCCTCTTTGTCTCCGCGTGCGTGATCATCCGGGTCATTCCGGCTCTGCAAAATGTCCCAGGCGGTGAAAAGCTCCGAGAGCCGCATTTCCATCGCCCGCTGCCGGCGCTCGAGGGTTTCGCGGTCGGCCTTGAGCCTGCTCCGTAATTCTTCCATGTGTTCCGGGTTCTGAATCGGTGATGCGGATCGGAATTCCTCCAGGTCTTCCTGCAAAGCCAGAATCTCTTCGAACAGATCGGCGGGTGGCGACGTCCTGATGTCTTTTGCCGAACCAGCCTCGAGCTGAATCAAGTATTCCGCCCGCCGAATCGGATCCTTCAAGGTACGATACGCCGTGTTGAGCAGCGCCGAGTTCCCCAGACTGATGGCCTGCTCACTTTCGGTTTTGTTCTGGAAAAAGTCGGGATGGAAGACCCGACTGAGCTCGTAGAATTTGGCCTCCAGGACTCCCAGGTCGATGTTCAGTAGCCGTGGTAAGCCCAGGCACGTGAAGTAATCCAGTTCTTTGGACACGGGTTGGACCTTCACGCATTGCACGCAGAAATACTCGCCATGAACCTCAGATTGGCAGTGCCAACACATACTCCGAGCCATCTGGAGTTCGGTGCGTTTGCTAGGCATTTTGTGAGTCTGGTCCATAGACGGTTCTCAGAACGCTCCACTCAGGCGACGGGCATGGCCGTAAATAAGCGAATAGCTAACAGCAAGTAGCAGGTTTTCAAATTCTCGGGCACAAGCGGTTCATGCCCTGATTGGCTGCTTGCTATTAGCTATTAGCTGCTTGCTATTAGGCCGAGAACGATTCACCGCAGCCACAAGTTTTCTGCGCGTTGGGGTTGACGAATTTGAACGCCCCCCCGGTCAGGTCCTTGTGGAAGTCGAGCTGGGTACCTTGCAGGTAGATGGCACTCTTGGCGTCCACAATCAACTTGATGCCGTCCACTTCATACACGGTGTCGTACTGGCCGATCTTATCGTCAAAGTTAACGGTGTAACTCAAGCCTGAGCATCCGCCACCTTTGACCCCCAACCGAAGGCCACCTTCCATGATGCCTTGCACATTCATGAGGCGCTTGACTTCCTTGAGCGCCGCCTCACTGATCGTAACCACAGGAGTGTTCGTCGTCTCCATCGAATCCATGATTCGCTCCTCTGTTCCGGACACCGGCCGATTTACTCGGGCTATTCAGCCTTCTTCTTATAGTCAGCCAGCGCCGCCTTGATCGCGTCCTCGGCCAACACCGAACAATGGATCTTGACCGGTGGGAGATTCAGCTCCTGCACAATGTCGGTGTTCTTGATCTTGGCCGCTTCCTCGATCGTCTTGCCCTTCATCCATTCTGTGGCCAGACTTGAGCTCGCGATCGCCGACCCGCACTGCAGTTTCATGACATCGCCGCACTCAGGTGCACCGACGATCCCGGTGCCCACGCCCTCTTCGTCCTTTTTAAAGCTCCCCATATTGCGGGGATTGTTAAAATGATCAACCACTTTTTCACTGTACGCCATATACCCTCCTTCGTGTCTCGTCACCCGTCGTTCGCGTCTCCAGCGTTAATTGCGTCTTTTGCGTCCTTCGCGCTTGCGCGCCGGAGCGCTTCAACCCGCAGGCCCGACAGACCGGGACCGGGGACCCGTTGCTCCGGGGAGTGCAACGGGTGCCCTCCAGGATGCGATGGGTGCCACGCGAGCAACGCTCGACACCTCTCGCTGCACGCGTTCAGTGAGCAGCCCACTGAACAGACTTCAGATCGATCCCCTCTTTGGCCATCTCGTACAAGGGGGACATTTCCCTTAGCCGCGTCACGGTCTCAATGATCCGCTTGGTCGTATACTCCACTTCGTCGTCGGTGTTAAACCGACCCAGCCCGAACCGAATCGAGGAATGGGCGAGATCGGACCCCACGCCAAGTGCGCGGAGGACATAGGAAGGCTCCAGGGTGGCCGAGGTGCAGGCCGACCCTGAAGACAACGCGATCTCCTTGACGCCCATCAGCAACGACTCGCCTTCGACATACGCAAACGAAATGTTGAGATTGTGAGGCAGCCGCTGTGTAGGATGGCCGTTGAGGTAGACCTCATCAAGCGCGTTCATGATGCCGGCCTGGAGGCGATCTCTCATAGCCGCCATCCGGACTGACTCCGTCGGCATCTCCTTCTCGCACAGCTCACAGGCTTTCCCAAAGCCCACGATCAGGGGGACGGGGAGCGTACCAGAGCGCATTCCACGCTCATGGCCGCCACCGTCGATGATCGGGACGATCCGGACGCGCGGCCCTTTCTTACGGACATACAGCGCCCCCACTCCCTTGGGCCCGTACATCTTGTGGGCGGTGAATGACATCAAGTCGATTCCCATCTCTTGAACGTCCACGGGGATCTTGCCGACACCCTGCGTGGCGTCGCAGTGGAGCAAGATGCCCTTCTCCTTGGCGATTTTCCCAATCTCCTTGATTGGATTGATCGTGCCGATTTCGTTGTTGGCCAGCATGACCGAGATCAGGATGGTCTTATCGGTGATGGCGTTTCGAACGTCATCGGGGCTGACCATTCCGGTCTTGTCGACCGGCAGGTAGGTCACTTTGATGCCCTTTTTCGTTTCGAGGGCCTTGGCGGTGTCCAGGACTGCGCGGTGCTCGGTCATGCTGGTGATGATATGGTCGCCCTTTTCGCGATACATCTCGACCACGCCCTTGAGCGCCAGATTGTCAGATTCGGTGGCTCCGCTGGTAAAGACCAACTCCTTAGGGTCGGCATGGATCAGCCGAGCGATCTGCTTCCGTGCGGTCTCGACCGCTTCCTCGGCCTCCCATCCGAAAGCATGGTTTCGGCTGGCCGCATTGCCGAATTTTTCCACGAAGTAGGGGAGCATAGCCTCCAAGACCCGGGGGTCCATCGGGGTCGTAGAGTGATTGTCCAAGTACAGCGGAAACTTCATCGTTCAACTCCTTCTGCTGCTGTGAGCGACTGTACGGTGATCAACGGGGTACCACCCATCATGTCCTCAATGGTCATGCTGTTTAACAACTGATAAATACTGTCCTGTACCTTGAGAAGGGGGGTCCTGATGTTGCAATGCTCGAGCTGCACACAGGTCGGGGCGTCTTTGTCGTGATAGCATTCGGTAATCCCAAGCGGGCCTTCAATCGCCTCGAGGACCTGCGCAATCGTGATGCCCTTCGCATTTCTTGCCAGCAGATACCCGCCCTTCGGTCCGTTATGACTTTCGACGATTCCGTGTTTGGCCAGCGTCTGCAGAACTTTGGCAAGGAGCTCGACCGGAATATGGTACTCTTCGGCGATTTCTTTGGTGTTCACAACCCGGGTGGGCGCGACATCGCCGAACTGCACCGAGGCGATGTATTGGAGCGCCATCAACCCATAATCCGCTTTTTTGGAAAACTGCAGCATGCTTGACTCCGATTAGTTTAATCGGCGATCATATAAATCGCCGATCAATAAAGTCGGACTTACTCTATCATTGACATCGAACCCAGTCAACATAAAATAATACTTGTAAATACAACATGTTGTGATGATAAATAAGAAGTGAACTAGGCGGGTGAGGTGTGGTAAAGTGTCCTCACCGGTCGAGTTCTAAAGGAAAATTCCGATGGGTGGGACCAATCCCTATATAGAAAAGACGGAGGTCGAACTCCCAACCAAGCCGTACACGATCACCTACAGGCTGCCGGACAAAACCACTCGACAGGTGCAGGTGGACCCGGACAAGATTCCCTACGGCCCGACTGGCCTGCCCGGCAGCGTTCTGAATATTGCGCTTGGGAACGGAATTGATTTGGAGCATGCGTGCGGCGGCGTCTGCGCCTGTTCGACGTGCCATGTGATCGTGAAGGAAGGGCTGGAGTCGTGCAACGAAGGCACGGACGACGAGTTCGATCAACTGGAAGAAGCGCCGGCGATTACGTTGCAGTCACGGCTCGGCTGCCAGTGTGTGCCGAACGGGACCATGGATCTCGTCGTCGAGATTCCTGCTGTCAACAAAAACCTCGTCAAGGAAGGCCACTGATACTCGTGAAGCGTGAAACGTGAATCGTGAAGCGTCAGCGCAAAAACAATCCGACCAGTGACCGCCGGGAAGGAACCCCCTCACGCCTTACGCCTCACGCCTCACGGCTTCTAGTCGTACGTCTCAACCCGTATCTCCCGCCGTTCCAATCCACGCTCGGTGAAATAGGTCCGCAAGGGACGGACAAACGTTTTGACCCCGCAGATCATCGGGAACACGTCTCGTCGGTCTGCAAAGAGCGAGGCCACGAGCTCGCCCTCGGGGCGGCTCTCGCCGGCGGCTTCCTGCCCATTGAGAATGGTCGGCACGTAATGAAAATTTGTTTGGACGGCGCTCAGCGCTGTGAACTCATCATGGTAGATGAGTTCCGCGCGAGCGGGTCCGCCGTAAATCAGTGTCATCTCACGGGACTGAGGTGCGCCAAAGAGATGCTTGATGATGCAGCGTATCGGAACAATACCCGTGTAGCGTGCGATAAAGACCAGATCCTTGGTCAGCGGCTCAGGCACGACAAAGTTGCCGTAAGGGCCGGACAAGACGACGCGGTCCCCCTCCTTCAGCGTAACCAGATATCCAGACCCAAGACCTTTGGGAACATGGTCGAACGCCAGCACCAGGTGGCCGGACGCGGCTTCTGGCTCAGCCATCGAGTAGGCCCGAACCAGCGGGGGATGCTCTCCGACCGGGAGTTGGAGTGAGACCCACTGCCCCGGCCTGAAGGAAATTTTCCGTTCTAACGGGGAGAGAACCAACTCCCGCACTGTGGGACTCAGAGCTCGAACGCGTGTCACCTGGGCTTGTTGCGTTGGCTGGGCCATGAATGAGATCCATCACCTCTTCGGAGACGGGCGCGTGTCTCTGTTTCTCTATAACAGAACACTGAGCGCGTTGGGAAGTCTTTGCCTGTCTTTACACTCCTCAAAAGGCATGTTATAGATACGGCACCTCCCGCTGACGAAACTCATTATTTTTTCTCTTAGGACGATTACTCCCCAACTTCAGAACGAGCACGTATCATGAGCGAGGTCAGAGTGCGATTTGCCCCAAGCCCGACAGGGTTTCTACACATTGGTGGGGTCCGCACTGCCCTGTTCAATTGGTTGTTCGCGCGGCGCGAGCGAGGCAAATTCATCCTTCGTATCGAGGACACGGACCAGAGCCGTTCGACGGAAGAATCCATCCAGGCCATTCTCGAAGGACTGCGGTGGGTTGGATTGGACTGGGATGAAGGTCCATTTCGACAGACGGAGCGCATCGATCTCTACCGACAGCACGCCATCACGCTGTTTGAGCGGGGGCATGCCTATTGGTGTGTGTGCAGTGCAGAAGAACTGGAGGCTCGACGGAAGGAAGCTCAAGCCAAAGGCCTGGCACAAAAATATGATGGCCGGTGCCGCGAGCGTGGCATTACCACCCCAGGCGGAGAGGCTGCGCTGCGCTTCAAGGCCCCGCAGGAAGGCCAGACGGTCATTGATGATTTGATCAAAGGGCGGGTGGTCTTCGAGAACATCCTCCTGGACGACCTGATTATCCTGCGTTCCAACGGCTATCCGACCTACAATTTCTCGGTTGTGGTCGATGACGCGCTCATGGGAATTACCCATGTCATTCGAGGCGACGATCATCTGACCAATACACCGCGACAGATCCCGATCTTCCATGCATTGGGATACGCAGTCCCTCGATTCGGGCACCTCTCCATGATCATGGGCTCGGATAAGGCGAGGCTGTCCAAGCGACACGGTGCCACGTCGATCCTGGCCTATAAAGAGATGGGCTACCTGCCGGAGGCCATGATTAACTATCTGGTTCGGCTCGGATGGTCGTTTGGTGATCAGGAGATCTTTTCAGTGCAGGAACTGATCGAGAAATTCACATTCGATCAAGTTCAAAAGTCGGCGGCCGTCTTCAATCCGGACAAGCTGCTCTGGGTGAACGCGCACTACATTCGCCAGGGCGAGCCGAAGCGGATCGCCGAACTCCTGCAGCCCTTCCTGGCGCAGGCCGGTCTGGGCGATGAAGCCCGGGCCATGCCGGCCGGGTGGATGGAACGGCTCGTGATGGCGTTGCGTGAACGGTCGCAGACGTTGGTCGAGATGGCGCAGGCGGCCGTTCCCTATCTCCAGCAAGACATTCCGATTGAAGATGAGGCGGCTGAGAAGTTTCTTACGCCAGCCATAGCCCCGATTCTTGGCCACTTAGCTGAGCGGCTCGCTGCCCTTCAGGAATTTACGAAACCAGGCCAGGAGGCGGCATTCAAAGAAGTGATGGAGAGGGCCGGTCTAAAGATGGGGCAACTCGCGCAGCCGGTCCGGGTTGCCTTAACGGGGCGGGCCGCCAGCCCGGGGATCTTCGAAGTCATCGACCTACTCGGGCGAGAGCGGACGCTGGCCAGGCTGCGGAAGGGAGTTGAACGGGCCAAGGCCGCTCGACCTTGACTCCATGCAGGCGTTATATTAGGCTGCATTTGCGCTTGGGGGATCGTCTAGTGGTAGGACGTCAGACTCTGGATCTGACTACCTAGGTTCGAATCCTAGTCCCCCAGCCACGCACTGCATCACTCTTAACCCACGGAGGGCCGGCCTAACAAGCCGGCTCTCGTCATTTTTTGCCGTGGAGGCACTGAGGTCGTCACGATGAGCGTGCCCGGGGCTCCCTCCGTTCCCTCGGACTTCATTCGCGCGATCGTTGCTCAAGATTTGAAGAGCAGTAGGCATGGTGGCCGAGTGGTGACCCGCTTTCCACCCGAGCCCAACGGCTATCTGCACATCGGGCATGCCAAGTCCATTTGCCTCAATTTTGGGATTGCAACGGAGAACCGCGGCTTGTGCCACCTGCGGTTCGACGACACCAATCCCAGCACCGAGAGCGTGGAATATGTGGAGGCGATCAAAGCCGACATCAGATGGCTAGGCTTTGATTGGCGAGATCGCCTCTTCCATGCCTCCGACTACTTTGAGCAGCTCTC
>VBOJ01000132.1 GCA_005877775.1 Nitrospirota bacterium
GCAACCGCCACTCACGTGCGCATCGGCGAACCGTTCTACATGCCGATTCTTCTCGGCATGCTGGTCTGGGCAGGGCTGTTCTTGCGCGATGACCGCCTGCGGGCACTGCTCCCTTTGCGAAGTTAGCTTGCGGACAGGCCAAGGCGGTCACCAGGGTTGGCTGAGACGGGGCTCAATGGTTAATCTTTAATTAAACGGAGGTAGGACATGCGATTCTTGATCATTGTCAAGGCCACGAAGGACTCGGAAGCGGGCGTCATGCCGAGCGAGCAGCTTCTCAGGGAGATGGGCAAGTTCAACGAAGAGCTGGTGAAGGCCGGCGTGATGCTGGCCGGCGAGGGGCTCCATCCGAGCTCGAAGGGCGCGCGCGTCCGGTTCTCTGGAGCCAAGCGGACCGTGATTGACGGGCCGTTCGCCGAAACGAAGGAGCTGATCGCCGGCTTCTGGCTGTGGCGAGTCAAGTCGAAGGAAGAGGCGATCGAATGGGTCAAGCGCTGTCCCAATCCCATGAAGGGAGAGTCCGAGATCGAGATCCGCCAGGTGTTCGAGGCGGAGGATTTCGGCGCCGAGTTCACGCCCGAGCTCAGGCAGCAAGAGGAGCGCTTGCGTGCGCAGATGACGAAGAAGAAGTAGTCACAGCGCGCGTCGCGCTCGCGGATCAGGCTGGGGTCCCCCCCCCCGTGAAGATAACACTGCCCCGGAGGAATCCATGTTCAAGATCATTGCTCTCGTCGTGGTCGTCCTGGTCGTCGCGCTTCTCCTCTTCGCCGCGACCAAGCCTGACACGTTCCGTGTCCAGCGCGAGGCGAGCATCAAAGCTCCGCCGGAGAAGATCTTTGCACAGATCAACGACTTGCACCGTTGGGGCTCCTGGTCACCTTGGGAGAAACTGGACCCTGCGATGAGGAGAACCTACGGTGGGGCGGTACAGGGCAAGGGTGCCGTGTATGAGTGGGACGGTAACCTTAATGTCGGCAAAGGGCGCATGGAGATCACGGACACCTCTCCACCGTCAAAGGTCGTGATCAAACTGGATTTCGTCAAGCCGTTTGAAGCCCACAATATGGCGGAGTTCACGCTGGAGGCCAAGGGCGACTTGACGAACGTCACATGGGCCATGTACGGTCCCAATCCCTATCTTGCGAAGGTCATCCATATATTCTTCAGTATGGACCGCATGGTCGGCAAGCAGTTCGAGACCGGTCTTGCCAATTTGAAGACCATCGCTGAACAGTGAGAAAGGATGGTTCACATGCGATACGTCGATGGATTTGTCTTGCCCGTCCCGAAGAAGAAGCTGCCGGCTTATCGCCGCATGGCTCAGAAGGCGGGAAAAGTCTGGCGGGAGTATGGCGCGCTCGACTACAAGGAGTGCGCCGGCGACGATCTCAAGGTGAAGATGGGGGTGCCATTCCCGCGCACGGTCAAACTCAAGGCCGGCGAAACGGTAGTGTTCTCGTATATCGTGTATAAGTCGCGGGCACATCGCGATCGCGTCAACGCCAAGGTGATGAAAGACCCACGCATACGGGATATGTGTGATCCGAAGGACATGCCTTTCGACGTCAAGCGCATGGCCTACGGCGGATTCAAGGTCCTGGTCGGCGCCTAGCCTAACAAGAACGTGAGAAGGAATGGTTCTGGTACCACTTCGGCGAGTAATCTTATAACCACGTAAAGGAGGATCCCATGCGTCTCAGAGACATCATGTTCGCCTGTCTGTGCCTGGTTGTGACTGCATCGCTTGCCATCGCCAAGGAAAAGAAGCCGCCTCAGATGGACCCGCAGGCGATGATGGAAATGTGGAAGAAACTGGGCACGCCCGGCGCACCGCATAAGTTGTTCGCGAGCCTGGCCGGTAGTTGGACAACCCAGACTAAAGAATGGATGGAGCCGGGCAAGCCTCCGACGGAATCGACCGGCACCGCCGAGATGAAGATGTTGCTGGACGGGCGTTTTCTCTACCAGGAATACAACGCCCAGATGATGGGGCAGCCCTTCTCTGGAATCGGCATCGACGCCTATGACAACATGACCAAGAAGTACGTGACGGCCTGGATGGATTCGATGGGCACGGGGATCTTCATGATGGAAGGCACAGCGAGTGCCGACGGCAAGACCATCACGTTGAAAGGCTCGCATCCTGAACCAGGTGGCGGCCGGATGACGCATCGGGCCATCTGGAAGATCGTGGACAGCAAGACCCAGACCTTTGACATGTTCGGGGCTCACCACGGCGGCAAGGAAATGAAGATGATGGAGATTACCTACACTCGCAAGCCATGATGAGGGAGGGCGGCCTCCGTGCCGCCCTCTTCTTGTTTCTGAGTCACGGCGACTGAGGACTAGACCTCGAGAGGCACTCCGGCAGAGAGACCCGGTGATTGGCATGGCGAGGCTCTTTGCGGATGGCGGAACTTTTCCTAACCGCTGTTGGCGGTTGGGACGTGTCTGGATTGTCTTGGGTATTGTCGCAACCATACTTCCACCGCTAAACCGTTACTGGACGGTATTCAAGCCCGTCTAGTAGCAGAGCTCCTGCTTCCGCCGAGCATTCGGCATCTGCCGAGATGTCGGCGGCACCGAGTTCGACCCAAGTCAGCACTAGCAAAGTCCAGGAATAAACTCAACATGTTTTCAACTACTTACACGAATGGCCTGAGTGAGGCGGAGTGGAACGGCGCTTGCGATGCAATAGGGAGCCAAGAGGACAAGAGCGATGCTGAAAATCACGACTCAGTCGGATGCGGAGTTGACGCGGTTGGTGCTTGAGGGTCGGCTGGCCGGGCCCTGGGTTGAGGAGTTGGCTCGCTGCTGGCGCGAGGTCGCCGGTTCCCGGCAGAGCCCTGTTGTCGTGGATTTGTCCGGAGTGACCTTCATTGACCCTGAAGGCAAAGCGATCTTGGCCAAGATGTCGCAGCAAGGCGCGAAATTTCACGCAGCCGGCTGTCTGACCAGATGCATTGTGGACGAAATTTCAAGAGCTGACTGCCCCGAGTCCTCTCGTTCAAGTCGGAAGGACAAAAGGGAAGGGGAGTGAGGGCACTCATGCCTTGGTTAGTTGTGATTATGACCGTCATCTTCCCGCTCCTGTTGGTGGCGTTGCTGCTCATAGACTTGCTTGCGCCTCAGCCAACCGGTAGAATCATCGGTCCGTCGCGCAGTAACAAGTCCTCTCGATCGTAAAGTCACTTGTACGGAGACAACACCATGGCTTCACTCGCCAAACCCCTGGGAGTTGCTGCAGGTCTTCTCACGTGGATTGTCGTGACGGGCCTGCTCGGCTGCAAGCAGGAAGCAGCCTCCACTGCCGCTCGCCCCCTGCCGGAAGTTCCAGTGCTGACGGTGACGACCCAGAGTGTGCCTGACGAACCGGAATTCATCGGTCAAACCGAGTCCTCACGCCCGGTCGAGATCCGGTCACAGGTGACAGGAATCATTAAGGAGCGCTTCTTTGCCGAGGGCCGTGATGTCAAGAAAGGCGATCGTCTCTATCAAATCGATCCGGTCCCGTTCCACGCGGCCTTGCTCAGTGCAAAAGCGAAGGTGGCTCAGAATGAGGCGCGGCTGGTGCAGGCCAAGCAAAATCTCGCTCGCGTGAGGCCGCTCCTGGCGGAACAGGCTGTGAGTCAGAAGGACGTCGATGATGCGGTGGCGGAGGAATTAGCCGCGAAGGCGGCACTGGAGGCGGCGAAGGGGGATCTGGTCAAGGCGAAGTTTGATTTCGATAACACCCTCATCACTGCTCCCATCGACGGGCTGATTGAGCGGACCCGAGTCTACGAAGGGCGATTGGTCTCGGCCCAGAGCGACCTGCTCACGATCATCCATCAGGTGGATCCCATGTATGTGACCGTGAGCGCCCCGGAAACCTTCCTGCTGAAACGGCGACGAGACATTGCCGCGAAGAAGATCCAGCATCCAGGCGTCTACCAGCTACGAGGCACCATCATCTTCTTAGACGGGACGACGTATCCTCATGAGGGAATCCTGGATTTACTCGATGTGAGCATGCGCACCGAGACGGGCTCCAGGCCGGCGCGGGTCACGTTCCCCAATCCCGAGCAGGTTCTGGTTCCGGGACAGTTCGTCACGGTACGCTTCAAAGGCACGATAAAAACCGAGGCGATCCTGGTGCCCCAACGAGCGGTGCAGCAGGGACCGAAGGGACCTGTCGTCTATGTGGTTGGTGACGGGGATAAGGTTATAATCCGCGATGTCCAAGCCGCCAGTTGGCAGGGCAATCAGTGGCTCATCGAGGAAGGGCTACACGCCGGCGAGTTGGTGGTGGTGGACGGCTTCCAACGAATCATGCCGGGGGTCCCGGTCAAGCCGGTTCCGTATACGGTAGCCGAGGCCGCTCCTGTGAACCAGACAACGGACACCAAGACGGAGCAGACGAAGTGAGCCCTAGCTTTTTCATCGATCGCCCCATCTTTGCGTCGGTCCTCTCCATCATCATTGTGGTTGTAGGCCTGGTGTCCTTGGAGGCCCTCCCAATTGCTCAGTTTCCCGAAATTACGCCGCCGGTGGTTCAAATCGAAGCCGACTATCCCGGCGCGAGCGCGGAGGTGATAGCGGATTCGGTGGCGCGCCCCATCGAAGTGCAGCTCCCCGGCATTGACAATCTCCTCTACTACGACTCCACCAGCACCAACGATGGCCACATGACCATTAGGCTCACGTTCGAGATCGGGACAGATGTGGACATCGCGCAGGTCCAGACTCAGAACCGCGAAAAGCTGGCGGAACCGCAGATCCCGAACGAGGTCATTCGCCAAGGCATCTCGGTAAAAAAAGTGTCCCCGGATCTGCTGGCGGTCGTGGCCCTGAGTTCCAGCGATCCCAGACACGACACCGTCTTTCTCTCTAACTATGGCATTCTCCGTGTGGTGGACAATATCAAGCGGCTTCGCGGCGTGGGGGATGCCTACATATTCGGGCAGCAGAACTACAGTATGCGGTTGATCCTGGATCCGATCCGGATGGCGCAACTGAGTCTCACACCGACCGACATTGCGAACGTCGTCCGCGAGCAGAATCGAGACTTTCCTGCCGGCACGGTCGGGCGTGAGCCGGCACTCAAAGGAACCGAACTCACGATCCCAGTCATTACGCTAGGCCGCTTGACGGAAGTGAAGGACTTCGAGGACATGATCGTGAGGGCCCTCCCCAATGGGTCCATGGTCCGCCTGAAAGATGTGGCCAAGGTCGAGCTGGGGGCCCAATCCTATACCCTCGAAGGGCGGTGGAATGGCAAGCCGAATGTGTTTCTCTTAACCTTCCTCTCGCCCGGAGCCAATGCCCTTGACACCGTGAAGCGGATCCGCAAGGAGATGGGGGAGGTGGCCAAGAGTTTCCCTCCGGGCGTGTCCTGGGACATTCCCTATGACACGACCAGATTCATCGAGGTGTCCATTCAGGAGGTCATGAAGACCTTAGGGGCAGCAATGGTTTTGGTCATCCTGGTCGTCTACCTCTTTCTTCAGAGCTGGCGTACCACGCTCATTCCAGGCGTGGCGGTTCCGGTCTCCCTTATCGGCACCTTTGCTGGCATGGAGGCGTTGGGGTTTTCCATCAACACGCTGACATTGTTCGGCATGGTGCTGGCCATCGGGATGGTGGTGGATGATGCGATTGTGGTCGTGGAAAACGTCCAGCGTCACATGGTGGAGGAATGTTGCTCCTCCAAGGAAGCCGCCAAGAGGGCTATGGAGGAAGTGACCGGGCCCGTGATCGCGATCGTGCTGGTCCTCTGCTCCGTGTTCGTGCCGGTGGGCTTCCTGGGAGGGATTACGGGCCAGCTCTATAAGCAATTTGCGATCACGATCGCCATGTCCGTGAGCATCTCAGGGTTGGTGGCCCTCACGCTCAGCCCGGCCCTCTGTGCCCTGGTGCTGAAACCGGGGGGCGAGGGGCAACGTAAAGGCCTATTCGCGCTCTTCAACAAGTTCTTCGATTGGACGAGAGACCGCTACACCGCAGTCGCTGGACTGGTCATCAAACGGGCGGCGCTGGCGCTGGTGGTCTTTGGCGCCGTGATCGCCCTCAGCGTCGGTCTCTTCCGGGTTCTCCCATCCAGCTTCTTGCCGGATGAAGACCAGGGCTATTTCATCACCATGATTCAACTTCCTGACGGAGCGTCCAAGCAGCGCACCGATACCGTTCTCAGCAAAGTGGAACGCTACTTTCTCTCGATTCCTGCGATCCATTCGACGGATGCGATGTCCGGCCTAAACTTCGTCTTCAACACCAGAGGGCCAAATGCCGCGACGATGTTCTTGCCGCTGCATCACTGGGATGAACGGAAGGGACCGCACCAACATGTCAAAGCCGTCATCGGTGCAGCCTACGGAGAATTTGCGAAGATCCCCGAGGCGCTCATCTTGGCCTTCAACGCACCTTCCATCAGGGGACTCGGTGCCACGGGAGGCTTTTCTGTGCAACTGCAAGACCCCAGCGGCGGCGACTTCAACAAGTTTGCCGCTGTCGATCAAGAGTTCCTCGCCAAGGCCAGACAGGAACCGGCCATCGGGGCCATTGGGACCAGCTTCCGCGTGAGTTCTCCGAGACTGTACGCCCACGTGAACCGTGAACGAGCCAAGGCGCTCGGCGTACCGATCTCCGAAGTCTTCGACACTCTGCAGGCCTTTTTCGGCAATCTGTACGTCAATGATTTCCTCAAATTTGGCCGCGTCTATCGGGTCCAGACGGAGGCCGAGGCACAATATCGGTCCACTCCCGAAGACATCGCCAAGATTTACGTGCGTGCCCTGAACGGACAAGGTCCGTCCATGATTCCGCTCGACACGGTGGTGACGACGGAATTCACCAGTGGGCCGGATCCCGTGACACACTTCAACGGATTCAACACGGCCTTGGTGCTGGGGGCGGCGGCTCCGGGGTACAGTTCTGGGCAGGTGCTCGATGCGCTGGAGCGGGTGGCCCGGGAGGTGCTGATCCCTCAGGGCTACGGGATTGACTGGAGTGGGATTTCGTACCAAGAACGCCTCGTTGGCAGTCAGTCGGTCTATGCGTTCGCGTTCGGCTTGCTGATGGTGTTTCTCGTGCTGGCCGCCCAGTACGAGAGCTGGACGGTTCCTTTCGGCGTGATCCTCGCCGTGCCCTTCGGCGTCTTCGGAGCCTTGTCCGCCGTGTGGCTTCGCGGCATGTCCAACGACATCTACTTCCAGATTGGATTGGTCACGTTGATCGGGCTGTCCGCCAAGAACGCGATCCTCATTGTGGAGTTCGCCAATAAACGGTACGAGGCGGGCATGCCAGTCGTCGATGCCGCAATCGAGGCCGCCAAGCTTCGCTTCCGGCCGATCATCATGACCTCGATGGCATTCATCCTGGGTGTCGTGCCTCTGGTCTCCGCCACAGGCGCCGGGGCTGCCAGTCGGCAATCCATCGGCACCGGTGTGTTCGGCGGGATGCTCGCGGCCACCTTCTTGGCCATCTTCTTCGTGCCGCTGTTCTTCATGTTGATCCGGAAGCTCAGTCGGCGTGGTGCTGGTCCGGGTCCAGGGCCTGGAAGAGAGCACGCGATACCAGCTCCGTTACCAGTGGAAGGAGAACATTGATATGCGTGGCCTAGCCCTGGCAGCGCTCTCGATGCTATTGATCTCCTGTGCCATGGGGCCGGATTACTCTCGCCCCGACATCCCAACCTCCGACTCCTTTCGCATGGGCGGGGAGCAGAAGGATTTACCGTCCCTCGCCAATGTGCCTTGGTGGGAACTCTATCAAGATGAGGAACTCCAAAAGCTGATCCGCATCGCGCTGGAGGAGAACAAGGATCTCAAGCGGTCTGTCGCGACAGTTGAAGAATTCGCCGCTCGGTTGCTCGTCGCCAAAACTGACTTTGCCCCTCAGATGAACGGGACGGGTAACGCGCCGGTCTTCGGCAGCACGAAGAATTTCCAGTTTCCCGGGTTCCCTAACCCGTTCAATTACTACGTCCAGGGCAATCTCGCCTGGGAACTTGATATCTGGGGACGGATCCGCCGCTCCAATGAGGCGGCTCTCGGCGACTTATTGGCTCGGGAAGAGAACCGACGGGCCCTCATCCTGCAAATCGTGGGCGGGGTGGCGCAGGCCTATTTCGATCTTCGGCAGTTCGACATGCAATTGGAGATTGCCAAGCGCACGCTGCAGGCATGGGAAGAGTCGGTGAGAATCGCCCAGGCGCGGCTCCGGCAGGGGATTATTAATAAGCTCGATCTCGACCAGTTCGAGGCCGAGCGGCAGAATGCGGCGGCTCGCATCGCGGAACTCAAGCGTCAGATCGTTCAGAAAGAAAACGAGCTCAGTGTATTGCTGGGGAGGAATCCCAGCAAAGTCTCCAGGGGTCGGTCGCTCACCGAACAGGTGATGCCGCCGGTGGTGCCGGCTGGCCTTCCCTCTGACCTGCTCCAGCGCCGACCGGATGTCGTGCAGGCTGAGCAACAGTTGGCGGCTGCGACCGCCAGGATCGGTCAGGCCAAGGCAGATCGGTTTCCCAAGCTCAGCATCACCGGCATTCTTGGTGTAGCCAGTCCACAATTGTCCCAGCTGGTGGCCAACGAGACCTATTTCGGTGTGGTAGGCCCAAGCTTGGCTGGCCCCCTGTTCAACGCGCAGATTTTGGGCTTTCAACAGAAAGCGGCCGAGGCCCAAGCCAGGCAAGCCGTTGCCCAATACGAGCAGACGATCCTCGTCGCGTTCAGAGAGGTGGAGGACGCGTTGGTGGGGGTCACGACAGCGCGTGAGCAGGCCACCGCACAGGAGAGGCAGGTCAATGCGCTGCAGTCGGCCTTGCATCTGGCCAATCTGCGCTACAAAGGCGGGCTCGCGAACTATTTGGATGTCCTCATTGCCCAGCGGAATCTCTTCGACGCGGAATTGTCGCTCGCCGCCACCCGTCGGCTCCATTTGGTGTCGGTCGTTCAGCTCTACAAGGCCTTAGGTGGTGGCTGGTCGCCGGACGGGAAGGCCGCGGGGCAAGCCCCTGTGGCGCCGACGCCGGTTTCTGGCCAAGCCGGCTAACCCAGGTGAAGGCGCGCAACTTTCTGCTGGCTCCCTTGGATTCAGCGAGCCTGTCTGCGAGCGTGATCGACAAAGGATTCGGGTCTTTAGGCGGAGGACGCAGACGTCAGTGTCCGCTCAGGATAGCCAGCATGGCGTCGTGGATGTCCCCGTTGCTGGCCACGATCTCCCGGCCGTAAATGGAAAACGGC
>VBOJ01000133.1 GCA_005877775.1 Nitrospirota bacterium
GGCATGTGGAGCACCGTCAGGCTCCCAAACAGCACGATGAGGATGGTCATGACGACGAAGGTGTAGGGCCTGCGCAGTGCAATGAGGACAAGCTGGTTCATGCGCGAAGTCTGCCCAAAGCGGTTGGAGTTTCTGTCATTTGGACACCGCTTCCCTAACGACCTCTTCGATTTCTGATCAGGGTATCGGCGCCTCTAGAGAATCTCCAGTCTAAAGCAAAGCGCTCAAGTATAGCAAACGCCTTACCTGTCGTCGTATTCACTCTACATCCGGGTGGGCAATGGAAGGATGTGCGCAATTTATTGGCATAAGATCGCGGGCAGCTCTAGCTTATGTTTCGAATAGCAAACATGAAGGATGCGGATTGCGCATTTGCGCACTGAGCGCATTGTGCGGAATCTCACAATTCCGCCAGACGCACGGCTATGCGGTTGGGCAAGAAAGCATAGAGAATTTGTTAAAAATGAGACAGTTGGATTGGTTGTCTTCAGACCGTCGAAGGGATACTACAATTGGTATTGATCTTGCTGTTTAAACCATACGGATGGGTATGGGCCGATATGGAGGAACACACAGAGATCACCACTCGGGATCTCGTCGAGAAATCAATTCGGGCTCATGTAACAATTCTTCTGGTAAGACCCTCTGACGATAGGGTCAGAAAGTGGAGCACCATGGCGGGAATTCGGACATTCAGCATGGCGATGGCTCTCGTCAGTGGACTCGCAGGCGTCGTTGCGACGGGAGAGCCTGTTCAAGCTGAAACCCTGACGGTCGCGGCGGCCCATAGCTTGAAGGGTGCCTTTCAAGATATCGTGCCGTTGTTCGAGAAAGAATATGGTGTGACGGTGCAGGTTGTGTACGGTCCGTCGCAAACGCTTCGCCGGCAGATCGAAAAGGGAGAACCGATCGACGTGTTCCTGCCGGAAGGGGTTGAGGAAGTCAAGAAATTGCAAAGGAAGGGACTGACGCTCAACGGAGGACTTGGGATCTACGCGCAGACCTCTCTCGTGCTCGTCATGGCAACGGCCTCCTCGTTAACATCGATCTCCTTTCGTGATGTGCTGCCCGATCGAGCGACTCGCATGGCCCTCGGTGATCCTAGAACGTCCGCGTTGGGAGAAATCACGGCCAAGGCGCTCACAAAGCTCGATTATAAAAGCCGTTACCACCTTCTCCACGCCCAACATACTGAGGATATCGTGAATCTGCTTCACGCCGGGGTTGCCGACGTGGGTATCGTCTACCGCGTGGATGCGATCAACAGCGGGCAGGTCCGCATCATTGATGAAGCCCCGGCCGGAAGGCAAACGCCAGTTCAGTTCGGGCAAGCGGTGGTGTGGACCTGCCGGGACGAATCTCTTAGTGCCGCAGAAAAGTTTTTCGATTTCATCATGAGTCCCCGCATACAAAAACTCCTGCTCAAGTATGGATTTGATTCCGTGCCATCGAATGGGTCACGGGCTGGGGTCAGAAGCAGTGCCGTTGACGAGTGAATACTTGGATTAAGGTAAAGATGAAACTGAGGCGCTCGCCCTCGGCGCGGCGATGGCCTGCCCCCGAGTTCCGTCTATCAGGTCATCACGGGATTTCATCCTTCGCACTGAAGGAGACTATGGGTCGGTGCCAAAAGGGAATCTCGTCGCCTCGCGCTCAGCCAAACCGGAAGCCTGCCGCCGAGGCCGATCATTCCATCACGTCGCGTGCGCTTAGGTGGCATTGGATGCAGTCGGTTGGCACGAATCACGGAGTCCTCGATGCACCCGCAGTTGAGACATCTGCTTCCCTGAAACTCGGCCTGACTGCATTCCTCCCGTAAATCGGAGAACACCTCGATCACGATCAACCCTCCACAACGTGTGCAACACATGGTGTCTCCTCCCATTCATTGGTAGCGTTGTCGTCAACGCCACCACAGTCGATTCCTCCATCAAGCCAAAGTCGCTGGTGCTCACCGTTCTTCAGACTCTCCAGCAATGTGCTGCCGAGGTTGGTCAGGGCCGGGGTTAATCAGAATCGGCACGTTGAGCTGGTCCGGCAACAGGACGACTTTGGAATTCTGGCTGTCATACAGTTTGAATCGTAGATAACTTGGCGTCAGCGTCTTCGCGATGGTCTCCTGGGCTTTGGCCTGCCCGATGGCTCGGATGCGCAAGCCCTCAGCTTCGCCTTCCGCCCGAATCCTGATCGAATCTCCCTCGCCCTTCGCTCTGGTACGGGCGATCTCGGCATCCTTGGACGCGATCGTTAATTCGAATTCTTTTTGCTCCTTCTGCTGCTCCTTGGCCTGCTTCTGCTCAATCGCATTCAAGACGAGCTGCGGGAAATCGACATCTGCCAGCGCCACGCTCTGGATCTCCAGGTGCCGGCCCTTCAGCTTCTCGACCACCACTGCCTGGACCTTGCTGGCAATCTCAGAACTGCGTTCCGGCACTGTCACCATGGAATAGCCGGAGACCACGCTTCGCACCGCGGCCATAAACTCTGGCTTCACGATCCGAGGGTAGAAGTCTGTGCCCACTTCGTGCGCCAGGAAATAGACCTCTTGCGGAATGGGCCGGAGAATAATTGCGGCCTTGATCAGCACCTGCAGATCGTCCGCGCTGAGCGCATCGATGTTTTCAGTGAAACTTTGCCACCTGATGTCATACACGTACACATCGTTCCAGGGCGCCCGCCAGTAGAAGCCATCCTTCAATGGTTCAGTCGAGAGCCCTTCGGTGAAGGGATACCAACGCAGCCCGCGCTGGCCCGGTTGCACGGTGGTGCCGGCACAGGCCTCGGTGAGCAAGAACAGAACAACAAGGCCCAGTATGGTATTGGTGGTGTGTCGCATAGTTTCCTCCTTCGTCCTACAAAGTAATGTGGTCTTAGCGCGAGTCCAGTCTTGGAACTGGAACCGATCCATGCCCGCCCGCAAGTCCTACATGTACCTCGGCCAGGCGTTCCCGCTCGCGCGCAGCATCTTCGTAGAACTGGGCCAACAGCTTGGTGCCGGTGACCCACTCCGAATCAGCTCCAAACAGTCGTTCGTAGTGCGCGGCTCGCTTGAAAAGCTCTTCGGCCTTCTGCCGCATCGCGGTCGCCTCGTGGGTATAGGCAGTGGCAATTCGCCAGTGATCTTGGGCGGGGTCGAGCGTGGTCATGTCAAGCGGGCCTTTCGGCTCCATCTGACTTTTCGGTGCCCCGCAACCAGAGCTGACAAGCGCCAAAAGGAAGACTGGCAGACCCGCCGTCACAAACCTCGACCTTCTCACACCCGTCCCCTCTCGCATCCACGGCCGGAGCCCCAGCCTTCACTTTGGAACATGGTCGTTGTGGAGCAGCACCTCGTAATCCCATCGATGAGCCAATAGCTCAACTTGCCGCCGTTCCCGCAGCCGATTTAAAGCGCTGAGCAGCCTATGCCAGGTGTACTCAGGAAAAGCGTTGGCGATCTCCGGAAACATCAGCCGATGCTTGGTCCGTAACAGGTCAAGGACCCGCTGTTCAATTTCTTCTGCCGCAGCGTGAGATGGTGAGCGAGCAATTTTCATATTGCCTCCGTTCATCTGAGTTCACTTCTTTATGAATGTTAGTCGGAGGACGGACCGCTGAGGTTACAAGAGACATTCATATCACTTAATCACTGATTGCGAGTGTCAGAATCCATGCACCGATACATCTGCAAGTCGCGGTCCAATGTTTCATGTAAAGTTCACCGCTGTTCCTTCCTTTGCATCGTAAGGGGTGAGCGGCCAAAATATTTCGAAGGCACAACGAGGACCTGCCATTGCGTCTGTTGCTTCTCATTCCGTCCGACCACTTCGCACTGTGCGTCCTGTGCGAAACTGCTCACCAGAACCACCCTCTTCCCTCAAACTTGTGATGGTTTTCCTGCATTCAGGCCACAATAGGCCTGGCATTTCTATTGCTGCACCACTTTCAGCTGAACAGCTGCCAGCGAATAATCGAGGGGCACCCTCGCTAGTTCTGCTTGGAGGAGATGGCGAGGACACATGGAAAAGGAACGAAGCGCGTCCTAACTGAGGAGGCTGTCCATCGACTGTGACATCAACCGTATTAGGGATATCTGAGTACCCATATAGATTTGTACGACACTACGCAGATTTTCGTCTCGCCATGAGCAAACGGACTCATCGCCAACGTTCAGCCAACGCCGCAAGAGCGGCGTTGGCGTCTGATCGGCTGTTTGACAAACCAGTTTCTGCGGTTCTAGGATTGATTCAGGAGCAGGCCATGTCGCGCCCTTTCAGACTCTTCAGCAATCTTCCCATCCAACGGAAGCTGCTGTTGACGTCCATCATCCCGGTTCTGGCGGTTATCCTGCTGAGCCTGGTCACCTACCGGAGCGTCCAGACCTTTTCGGACGACGAAGAACAGCTCAACAGCATCTATCTGGTACAAAGACGGGCGGCTGAATATCAGAGCCTGATGGGGGATCTCAACGCAGGGTTCCGTGCCTATGTCTTGACCCGACAAGAGGCTTTCCTCCACCCCTACCGGATAGCCCACGATCACATCCTGAACGTCGGCGACTCGATTGAACAGATGGTGAGCGACCGGAAACCGCAACACGACCTGCTCCTTGAGGTGCAGCTCCATGTGCAGCTTCTGATGGAGGAAAAAGACAGCTTGATTCAGGCCGTGAAGGACGGCCATCAAGCTGACGCGCTCCGTTATGTCGAAAGAGGCCGCGGACGTGAGATCATGACTCTGATTCGACAACGAATGGATCAATTCAATCGGCTTGAGCAGGGGCTCCTCAACGACACGTTGGCGAAAATTGGTCACGACCGTTCGATGATGATTTCCGTAATCCTGTGGGGAGGAATCCTGGCTCTGTTCCTGATGGTATTCGCCTTACATTTAATCGGCCGCTCGATTACCGGTCCGCTGGTCAACCTGGCCAAAGCGGTACGGTCCTCGACAGGCGGGACCGTTCCCGCGGTGCCGGTTCTGGAACGCCGGGATGAGATCGGCGATTTGACCCGCGTGATGAATGTGATGAACGCCCAGATCCGCGACCATATTGCGCGGGTGGAGAAGTCAGAGGCTGAACAGAGGTTCCTCAATCGGGACCTTGCGGCCTCTGAGTCCAAGTACCGCAGCATCGTTGATCATGCGCCGTTCGGTATCTTCACGACCAAAGGCATGGCCCTCGTCTTCAACAATCGGTACAATCGGGCCCTGGCGGGGCTGGACCCTGACGAAGAAGGTGACCCGGAGGCGATCCGACAGTCCATTCACCCCGAAGACCGTGAACGGATCCTGTCGGAGTTCTCGCAAGCGGTGCAGCAGAACCGGCCATATGAAACGATTTTTCGCTTCCTGCACAAGGACGGCACGGTGCGAAAAGTCTTAAGCCGGCGGATTCCGATCAAAGATCCTGACGGCCAAACGATGATGTACCAGGGATTTAACATCGACATCACGGCACTGGACCAGATGCAGGCGCGGCTCAGTCGGGCCGAGCGACTTGCGACTTTGGGCCAAGTGGCGGCCGGTATTGCCCATGAGATCAGGAATCCCCTTGTCGGCGTCGGCTCGACCGTCTCACTGCTGTTAGAAGATACCGACAGGTCTGATCCGAGGCGCTCGGATCTGGAGGTCGTTCTGAATGAGACCAGGCGACTAGATCGAATCGTCAACCAGATCATCGATTATGTCCGTCCTCGCACCCTCGCACCCGTGGTGTTCACCATGGAGGAGCTCATTCAAGAGACTCTGACCCTCCTGAACGGAACGCTCACCAGCAAGCACGTCAAGATGGAACGAGTGACCCATCCGCACCTGTCCCCGATCGAGGCGGACCGTGACCAGATCAAGCAGGTCCTGTTGAACGTCGTACAGAATGCCATCGAAGCATTAGGGGAACAGGGGACGCTGCATATCGCGACATTCGACTCCTT
>VBOJ01000309.1 GCA_005877775.1 Nitrospirota bacterium
CGTGGATCCTCTATAGCACCGCGGGTCTGGTCGCGGCGGGCCGCGTCATCCACGGATCGCATTTCCCGAGCGACGTGATTGCAGGTGCAGGCCTGGGCCTCCTCGTAGGGTATGCAGTTGCGAATCCAATTCGTGAATGGCGCCGCTCACTGTTCATGGCCATGACCGTCCTCGCACCGTACCTGATAGGAGTCTTCGCGCTGCTCTGGACTGTGTGCCATGTTCCTTCGGACGAACAGACCAACACCGTCACCATGGCAGCCGGTATCGTTGCCATCGCAGTTGGCTCAGGAAGCCGGTTCTCTCGGACGGCTCGTGGAACAAACAGACTCTCCAGCAGCTGGGTTCCCAGTCGCTTTGGCACCAACGGATTGATCGGAGGGGGTCTTGCTCTGACCACAGGATCGGTGCTGATCATGGGTCTCGTCATCATGCTGGTCCTGGCTCAGTGGCTGGCCCAGGATCCGGTTACTTCTGCAAAGGATTCGCCCCCTGATTTGACGCTGCCTCCCTCTCCTGGTTACAGAGGCCTGATCGCTGAAGCGCTCTTCGCGGCCGCGCTCATCGTGGCTGTTCTAGCGATCCAGGGCTTAAAGGGCATTCTGCCGATCCTGTAGTAATAAAGCTAATAGCCGATAGCTCGCAGCAGGTAGCGCACAGCTATTCGCTGTTGGCTACTTGCTATTCACTGTTTGACCATCGGTTCGCTGCCGAGCAGCACATAGCCGTAGCGTTCCAACAGCAGGGGAAAACTTGAGGCTTCGGCTGGCAGGTTTTGCCTCAGGCGGGATGGCAAGAGAATCAAGGTCCGGCCGGGGTGACTGAGGTAGGGGCGGATAGTCTCCGCCTCATTGGACGGGACGAGGATCGCTTTTCGCCTCGCGTAAAAGACGGAGGAAGGCCTCGGTGAACCGTACACGATGAAGTGATCTCCTGGGCCAAGGTTCACACCAGCCGTGTAGGCCAGTTTCTGGGGCGGCTCGATGAAGTACGTATTGATGCGCGGCAAGGTAAACTGGATGGTGATGAGCCCAACCAGCGCGATCGTTGCTCCCGCCGTCCAGAATGCGCCACCCCGTCTGGTCTCAAACAGTCCGAAGTAGCCCACCAGCGCCATCCCGATCATCAGGACCGCCGCGATGAGATAGGGTCCTGCCAAAGGGGCGCCCAGGTCGAGTTGGCTGGCGGCAGGAATTTCCTTTGCGATCTTGTCCAAGAATTTGGAATAGAGCCAGGGTACCAAGGCGAAGCCCAGAGCGAGCGCGAAGCCAAGCCCGATAATGGTATGGATCGAAGCCCGGATGCCGCGAGTCGCCGGTTCGACCAGGCTGCGATGCCAGAACGAGGCGGTGAGCAGGGCCGCGGCAGGAAAGAGCGGTCCGATGTAATGGGGCAGGCGGGTTGCCGAGGCCGTAAAGAACAGGAAGACGCTCACGATCCAGAGCGCGGCGAAGAGTTGCAAATCCTCGTGAGGCGTGAGGGGTGAGGTGGAAGGGGCTGCGGAATTCGCCTGACGCCTGACGCCTGACGCCTGACGCCAATTTTTCAACGCTTGATACAACGCCGCCGGCAGGAGTCCGCTCCAGGGGAAAAAGCCCAGGAAGAGAACCGGGAGGTAAAAGAACAGGCCGAACCCATGGCCTTCCATTGGGCTCAAAAACCGACCGATGGTGTGGGCCTGTGCCGGGGCTGTATAGGCTGACCCGTGGATTGCGAGCATGGCTACATACCAAGGAAGAGCAAGCAGGGCGAGCACGAGAGTTCCAGCAAGCGGATACCCTTGGTGCCAGTACTCACCCCATCGTCGTGTGAACGTGAGATAGAGAGCCGATGTCAGGAAGGGAAGAATGATTCCAACCGGCCCTTTTGTGAGCGTCGCGAGCGCCATACCGATGTAAAAGAGCCACACAAAGTGACGAGCGCGCCCTTCTCCGTGCAAGCCCATCCAGAAGCCATAGAGCGAGAGCGTCGTAAAAAAGATCAGCACACTGTCCGTCAGGGCCATCCGGCCAAGCGCGATGATTTCGATGTTTAGCAGCAACATTACTCCCCCAACGAGGCCGATAAGGGGACCACGGAGGCGGGTCAGAACCAGATACTGCAGGAGAATCAAGGCCACCCCAAACAGGGCTGACGGAAACCGCGCAGCAAATTCGTTCACTCCGAAAAGACGGTACGAGGCGCTCATGAGCCAGTACAGGAAAACAGGCTTCGCGACACGCAGTTCATAGTTGAAAGTTGGGCTGATCCAATCCCCTGTTTCGAGCATTTCTCGTCCAGCTTCTGCGTTTCTCCCTTCGTCACGATCAGTCAATCCCATGGAGCCAAGGCCCAAGAAAAAGAGGAGCGCCGCGAGGCACAGCAGGAGGACGAGGTTCGGGAGATGTCGGGCAGGCGTCATCCCAGCCTCCTCTCGGCAGGATTAACAGTACACAGGGTCATGGGCGAGGTCATGGATCTGCAGAAGGAGGAACTGCGCTGACGCCCTGAGAGCGTGCGGGGCGGTAAATGAGCATGAGGTTTCGCAAGTACACGAAAGAGCCGATGCTTTGCCCGGCGATAAAGACCGGGTCCCTCCGGTAGATCGCGTAAGCCAGGGTGATCAAGCCTCCGATTAGGCTCATGTACCAGAAGGCGATCGGCACATGGCTCGCCGCGCTTCGTTCCGAGGCGACCCACTGGACCACCCACCGCATGAAGAAAATGCCCTGACCCAAAAAGCCGACGGTCAGCCAGATCATTTCGATCGTGCTCATGATGAAGGCGTGATGCGTGATACGTGACGCGTGACAGGTGCTCTCTTCAGGGAACGGAGCAAAGCGACAAGCATCTTTCTTATGCGGTCCAATTTGTCAATGGGCTCGCCTCCCGAGAGGAAACCCAACCGTTTTGCCAAAAGGAGCTGAGTCTCTAGTTCCGCGGTGGAACCCAGCGCGACGTGGAGAAACTGGACGAATTCTTTTCTGGAATGTCTTGCGGCACCCTCAGCGATGTTACTCGGAATTGACACGGCCGAACGTCTCATCTGCATGCTTAGGCCGTACGCTTCCTCCCTGGGAAATCGTGTCGTGATCGCATAGATATCAGCCGCAAGATCCATGGAGCATTGCCATACTTCAAGGTCGAGGTGGCTTCTGAGACGCCCTTGTTCCATCGGGCCGCCCTCACGCGTCACCCGTCACGCCTCACGCTGCCGTGCCGAAACCGATACCGCAGGACCCGGCTCTGCATCCACCGTACCGCCACCAGGTCATAGAGGCTGGCAAAGAGCCGATTCCAGACGCCGTACTTCGAGCGGCCGTGCACGCGCGGGTAATGGCGCACCGGCACTTCCGTGACGGTAAAGCCGTGCATCATGGCCAGCGCGGGAAAGAAGCGATGCATGCCCTCGAACAACGGCAGTCGCTCCATAACGGCGCGGCGAAACAGTTTCAACGGACAACCGGTATCATGGACGCCATCACGGGTCACCGCATTGCGGACCAGGAAGGCGAGCCGCGAGGAAAACTTTCTGAGCAGATTGTCATGCCGATTCTGCCTCCAGCC